>NZ_CP067420.1:2586500-2905500 GCF_016653635.2 Skermanella sp. TT6 | reverse complement strand
GTTGACACATGATGGCGCGCCCTCCGCCGGATCGGGGCATGCCGCTCGCACGATGACGGCCATCGTCGCCACGGCACGGCACGGGAGGAATGATCCTTTCGGACCGGGCCGGGCCGGGCCGGCTGCGGCGGAGTGTCATGGGCGGTGCCCCCGCGCCGCGAAGACGGTTGCGGGATCGCGCTTTCGTGATAGTGATCGGGACGGTCAAGGCTGGGAAGCCGTCTCCGCCTGTCCGGATCGATCTTTGATGACATTCGATGACATTCTTCGACGGATCGGGTGCCCTGGACGGTGACGGCGGGCTGGATCGCCTGACGCCGCTTCTTTTCGAAACGATGGGCGGGGTCACGGTGCGGCCGTGGCGGCTGTCGCTGACCACCCTGGGGGTGCGGGCGAGCGTTCCGATGCTTCGGGGTGTCTGGGGGGCCGCGTTGCGCGATGCCGACCCCGGCCTTTACGAACAGGTGTTCGTGGGGGCAGCCGAACACCGGGGGCCGGAGGCGGTGCGGCTGCCGCGCTACGTCCTGCGCGCCGCCCCGCCCGATCCGGACGACGCGCCGGCGCTGGATTTCATCACCATCGGGCTGGAGGCGGCCCAGGACGCTGCGCTGCTCGCCGCCTGGGCCGTGGCCCTGCGCCGCGGGCTGGGTCCGGACCGGGTTCCTTGCGACCTGAAGGCGGCGACCCTGCTGAGTCCCAACGGACGGCTGCGCGCCGGCGCGGAGGAGGGCGCGGAGGCCAACTCCGAGCCCGGCTGGTCGCTCGACCAGGCCCGCTGGCCGCTCGCGGGCGATCCGCCGGTGACGCCCTGCCGGCTGGTCTTCGACGCTCCCCTGCGCATCCTGCGGCAGGGGCGGCTGGTGACCGCTCCGACGCTGACCGACATCGTCCTCTCGGCCTCGCGGCGGCTGGCGGCGTTCCTGCCGCCGTCGCTGGCCGGCCGCGCCTCCGGACTGGCCGAGGCCGCCCGGGCCGTGGCCTCGGTCACGCCCCAGCGGCCGTGGCAGGGCGCGCGAACCGACCTCGTCCGCTGGTCCTCCAGCCAGCAGGCGGAGGTGGAGATGCGCGGGGTCAGCGGCTCGCTGGCGCTGCCGCGGGGGCCGGGGTCCCTGTGGCCGCTGCTGCTGGCGGGCACCTGGCTGCACCTGGGCAAAGGGACGGTCTTCGGCCTCGGGCAGCCGGCCGTGGAGCCGCTGGACTGACCGGATCGCCGGGGCGGCGGGGGGCGTCAGAACTTCGGCACGCTCGCCAGCAGGGTGCGGGTATAGGGATGTTTCGGGGCGGCGAACAGGGTGCGGCGCGGGGCCTGCTCGACGATGCGGCCCTGGCGCATCACGGCGACGGTGTCGCTCAGGGATTCGACGACGGCGAGGTCGTGGCTGATGAAGAGGTAGGCGAGGCCCAGGTCCGCCTTCAGCCGGTTCAGCAGGTTCAGGATCTGCGCCTGGATCGACACGTCCAGGGCGGAGACCGGCTCGTCCAGCACGATCAGGCGGGGATCGGCGGCCAGCGCCCGGGCGATGCCGATGCGCTGGGCCTGCCCGCCGGAGAGCTCGTGGGGATGGCGGTCCAGGAATTCGGGCCGCAGGTTGACCAGGTCCATCAGTTCCTCGACGCGGCGGCGCCGGTCGGGTTTGGGCATGCCCAGCAGGTGGATCAGCGGCGCTTCCAGGATGGCGGCGACGGTCTTGCGCGGGTTGAGCGCCCCGGACGGGTCCTGGAAGACGAACTGGACCTTGCGGTGCAGCTCCCGGGAGCGGCGCCGGCCGACCTCGGCGCCGTCGATCAGGACGGTGCCGGAGGTCGGTTCCTCCAGGCCGACCAGCAGGCGGGCCAGGGTCGATTTGCCGGACCCGGATTCGCCGACGACGCCCAGCGTCTCGCCCGGGCGGACGCCCAGGCTGACGCCGTCCACCGCCTGGATCCGCGGCTTGCGGGACCAGCCGCCGCCGAAGCTCTTGTGCAGGTCGCGGGCTTCGAGCAGGGGGGCGGTCATGCCTCGCGCGCCCTGATGCAGCGCGACGCCCTGCCGGGGGCGAGGGGGTCGAGCTCGACGTCGGCGGCCCGGCAGCGGTCGATGACCCGGTCGCACCGGTCGGCGAAATGGCAGCCGCGGGGCAGTCGGTTGACCGCCGGGGGCAGTCCCGGGATGGCGTCCAGCGCGCGCTCCGGCCGGCCCAGGACCGGCACGCAGGACAGCAGCCGGCGGGTATAGGGGTGGCGCGGGTCGCGCAGCACCTCGGCGACCGGTCCGGTTTCCACGACGCGGCCGGCATACATCACCATCACCCGGTCGCAGAGGTCCGACACCACGCCGAAGTCGTGGGTAATGAACAGCAGGGCGGTGTCGCGCTCGCGGCGCAGGTCGCGCAGCAGGTCCAGCACCTCCGCCTGGATCGTCACGTCGAGCGCCGTGGTCGGCTCGTCCGCGATGATGATGTCGGGATCGTTGGCCAGCGCCATGGCGATGCCGATGCGCTGGCGCTGCCCGCCCGACAGCTCGTGCGGGTACGAGGCGGCCCGCCCGGCGGCGTCGGGGATGCGGACCCGGTCCATCAGCTCGATGGCGCGGGCCATGGCGTCGGCCCGGCCCTTGCCCTGGTGGCGCCGGATCGTCTCGGCGATCTGCTCGCCCACGGTCATCAGCGGGTTCAGGGTGCCCAACGGGTCCTGGAAGATGCAGGCGATCCGGTTGCCGCGCAGCTCCTGGAGTTCGGAGAGGGGCAGGCACAGCAGGTCCCGGCCGCGGTAGCGGATATGGCCCTTGACGATGCGCCCCGGCGGCGTCGGGACCAGCCCGAGGATCGAGAGGGCGGTGACCGACTTGCCCGATCCGGACTCGCCCACGATGCCGAGGCATTCGCCGGGGGCGAGGTCGAAGCTGACGTCGTCGGCCGCCTTGTAGCGCTCCCCGCCCAGGAGGAAATGGGTGCTGAGATTGCGCACGCTCAGCAGCGCCGCGGGATCGGGCGGGTCGCCGGCGAGGGAGCCCGCGTCCGGGGCGACCTCGGTCGCGGCGCCGGGGCGGACCAGCCCGCCGGAGCGGAGGCGGGGGTCGAGCAAGTCGCGGATGCCGTCGCCCACCAGGTTGATGCCGATCACCAGCAGCAGGATCACCAGCCCGGGGATCAGCGCCACGTGGGGGGCCACCAGCACGAGGCTGCGCGCCTCCCCCAGCATGGAGCCCAGGTCCGCCTGCGGCGGCTGCGCGCCGAGGCCGAGGAAGCTCAGGCCGGCGGTTTCCAGGATCATCCAGCCGAGCGTGGTGGACAGGGTGATGACGATGACCGGCAGGAGGTTCGGCAGGATTTCGCCGGTCAGGATGGAGAGATCGCCCTGGCCGCCGAGGCGCGCCGCGTCCACGTAGTCCCGGCGGACGAGGCCCAGGGTGACTCCCCGCACCGATCGGGCGAAGAACGGGACATTGACGATCGAGATCGCGAACAGGGCGTTGAGCAGGCCGGGACCCAGCGCCGCGACGATGGCCAGCGCCAGCAGCAGGTAGGGGAAGGCCATCAGCATGTCGATCGCCCGCATCAGCACCGTGTCCACCCAGCGGCCGTAGAAGCCGGCGACGATGCCGATCAGCGAGCCGACCAGGGCGGCGGCCAGGGCCGCGGCCGCCCCGACCGCGAGGCTGACGCGGGTGCCCCAGACGATGCGGGACAGCATGTCCCGGCCGAGCTGGTCCGCGCCCAGCAGGTGGCCGGGGGTGAAGGGGGCGGCCAGCCGCGCCGGCAGGTCGGTGGCGTTGGGGTCGGGCAGGGGCAGGATCGGCGCCGCGACGGCGGTCAGCACGATCGCCGCCAGGATCGCGAGCCCCAGCACGGCCAGGTGGTTCCGCCGCAGCCGCGCCCACCAGCCGGGCCGCTGCGAGGGGCGGGGGGCGGTCTCCGCGACGGCGGGAGCTTCGGCCGCGGTCATGTGCCGATCCTCGGGTCGAGCATGTGCTGCACCAGGTCGGCCGCCAGGTTGATCAGGACGTAGCAGGCGGCGACGACCAGGACGCCGCCCTGGACCAGCAGGATGTCGCGGGTCGAGATCGCGGTGACCAGCATCCTGCCGATGCCGGGCCACTGGAACACCGTCTCGATATAGACGGCGCCGCCCAGCACGAAGCCGGTCTGGATGCCGATGACCGGCACGATGTTGACCAGGGCGTTGCGCAGCGCGTGCTTATAGGTTATCATTCCTTCATCAAGGCCCTTGGCGCGCGCGGTGCGGACGAAGTCCTGGCGCAGCACCTCCAGCATGGTGGACCGGGTCAGGCGCGCGATCACGCCGGTCGCGACCACCGCCAGCGTGATCGCGGGCAGCGCCAAGTGGTGGAGCAGGTCGGCCAGGTCGCCGCCGCCATAGATCGCGTACATGCCGCTGACCGGAAACCAGCCGAGCTGGACCGAGAACACCAGCACCAGGATCAGGCCGAGCCAGAAGGACGGGGTGGACAGGCCCACCAGCACCAGCAGTGTAAGGATTTTGTCCTGCCAGCCATATTGCCGGACGGCGGAGACCACGCCAGCCGCGAGGCCCAGGACGGTGCACAGGACGAGCGACGCTCCGGCGAGCAGCAGCGTCGGGCCGAGCCGGTCGGCGATCTCGTCCAGGACCGGGCGGTTGAGGCTGTAGGACCGGCCGAAGTCGCCCTGCAGCAGGTTGCCCAGCCAGATTCCGTACTGCTCGACCAGGGAGCGGTCGAGCCCCAGTTCCTGGCGGAGGCCGGCTACGTTCTCCGGCGTGGCGAAGCTTCCCAGGATGGCGAGCGCCGGGTCGCCGGGGATCAGCGCCATGATCAGGAACACGATCACCGAGATCCCGAACAGGACCGGCACGATCATCGCCAGCCGGCGAAGCGCGTAGGACAGCATCGGCACGGCTCCCTAGCCGCCGGACTTGGAGACGTGGGCGAGGTCGAGCAGGAACGACGGCTGGAGCTCGAACCCCTTGACGCGGTCCGTGGCGACCCCGTTCTGCTTCCAGTTCGCGACGAAGGCCCAGGGGGCGTCCTCCCGCACGATGCGCTGGATCCGCTTGTAGAGGTCGGCCCGTTCGTTCCGGTCGGTCGATCGCCGGGCCTCGACCAGCAGGCGGTCCACCTCCGGGTTGGAATAGTAGCCGGAATTGAACCCGCCGCTCTCGGGTAGCGCCTCCGTCCGCAGGGTCAGGAAGGGCAGGGTGTCCGGGTCGTTGGTCATCCAGGCCATCTGGGCCATGTCGGCCCGGCCGGCGAGGCCCTGGTTGACCAGTCCCAGATAGGTGTTCCACTCGTAGGTCTGGATATTCACCTTCAGGCCCACCTTGGCGAGGTCGGCCTGGATCGCCGTCGCCATGGGGATCGGCGCCAGCATGCCGGAGCCGCCCTCCGCGACCAGGAAGGTCAGCTCGGCATTCTCGGCCCCGGCCTCGCGCAGGAGCTGGCGGGCGCGGTCGGGATCGTGGGGATAGGGTTCCAGGGTGTCGTCGTGGGCCCACTCGAAGGCGGCGGGCACGATGCCGTCGGCGACAGTCGCGGTGCCCTGGAGCACCTGGTCGACCAGCGCCTGCTTGTCGATCGCAAGGTTGACCGCCTGCCGGGCACGCGGGTCCTTGAAGGGACCTTCCCGGGTGTTGAGGATCAGGAACCAGAGATGCGGGCCGGCCTGCTCGTACAGGGTGAAGCCGCCCGCCTTCCGGAGCAGGTCCACGGCGTCGGGCGGAACCTCGACCATCAGGTCCAGGCCGCCGGCGAGCAGTTCGGTCAGCCGGGTGTTGGCGTCGGTCAGCGGGCGGAAGATAACGGCCTGGAGCGTCGGCGCGCCGTCCCAGTAGTCGGCGTTGCGCTCCAGCACCACCTTGGCGTTGCTCTCCCACTGGGCGAACCGGTAGGCGCCGGTCCCGACGGGCTGGCGGCCGAACTCCTTGCCGGCGGCGCGGACCGCGGCGGGGGAGACCAGCAGGCCGGTCGGGTAGGCCAGGTTGGACAGCAGCGGGGCGTAGGGTTCCTTCAGGTGGAACCGGACGGTCAGCGGATCGACCGCCTCGGTCCGTTCCACCGCGCTGAAGAAGAAGGCCAGCGGGAACGGGCCGGTGTCGTGCTGTGGGTGCCTGTCGTCGAGCATGCGGTCGAAGTTGAACTTGACCGCCTCGGCGTCGAACGGCGTCCCGTCGTGGAAGGCGACGCCGTCGCGCAGATGGAAGGTGTAGGTCCTGCCGTCCTCCGAAACCTTCCACGAGCGGGCCAGCGCCGGCTCGACCTCCAGGGTGCCGCTCCGGAACCGCACCAGCCCGTCATACAGGTTCATCAGGATGCGGAAATCGTTGGTCGCGGTCACGGCGTGCGGGTCCAGCGACTTCGGTTCGGCGATCTGGCCGACGACCAGGACTTCGTCGGGGATCTGGGACGCCGCGGGGTTGCGGATCGCTTCCGCCGTCAGCAGGAAGGCCGCCAGGGCCATGCCGATGGCTGCCGCCACCCAAGTCTTGCCTGCCATTCCGGACCTCCCCGATATCCAGCCGTCCTTTCGGGAACGACTGGAGGTGGCTGTTGTTCCGGGCGGCGGAACTCTCGGGAGGTCAGGTCAGGCCGGCGTAGATCGCCTTCAGGTCCACCGAGCAGCCCAGCGAAGGCAGCCCGACCAGCCCGTGCCCCTCGAAGCGGAGGCTGGTCCAGGAGCCGGAAAAGCGCCGGTGGACCTCGACCAGCTTGTCCGAGCAGGAGGCGGCGAAATAGGCCTGGAGCGACGGGACCTTGAGATAGGCGTCCCGCCGGGCGCGCCAGCGCAGCTCGCTCGGGTCCCCCTCGTCCACGTCGACGGCCAGGATCGGTGCGGCCGGCCGGCTGCGCCCGAGCGAGCAATGCCCCTGGACGACCACCACGTCGGGCCACATTTCCTCGCCCGCCGGGCCGTGGATGACGACGCCGCCGCTCAGCACATGGAAATCCTGGCGGATCGGGCAGGCCCGATGGATGGCGACCAGCAGGTTCGCCGACACGGCCGCATGGGACAGCCGGCCGCCGTCGTCGCCCTGGCCGGTGTCGAAGTGAAGGGCGCCGCTCCCCTGCATGGCGGAGCGGCTGGGAATGAGGCTTCCCGGCATGGTACAAGAATCCGTTGCTGTACGTGGAATCCGCGACCGCGGACCGTGCCGCCCGCGCATCGTGTCGACGGTGCTTTCCGGGGGCGGCAGGGGACAAGTAAACTGGCACGTATCGAACGGGATGACAATGATCCTTTAGACTTCTATCAACCACGAATGATTTGATAAAACTGTATCGATACATCCGTATGCTTGGACAGGCGGGTCCTGTTCTTCGCCCGTATGCAGCGATCGGGAAGACCGGGATGGCAGCGTGACGACTCGCAGGCGCAGTTTGATGGAGCATCCGCTGTGCGGCGCCGATCTCCGCACCCTTTCCACCGTCCTGGCGCGCAACGGTCCCGTTCCGGTGGCATATCTGCCGCAGGCGGTGGCGGCCTTCGGCTCGGCCCTGGGGCGGCTGCCGTTCACGGCGGCGGAGCGGGCCTGGACGGCCTGGCGGCTCCGCCGGGAACCGGACCTCCCGCCGCCGCTGTTCATCCTGGGCCACTGGCGGAGCGGCACCACCCACCTCTACAACGTCATGAGCCGGTCGCCCCGGTTCGGCTTCGTGCCGCCGCTGGCGGTGGGGCTGCCCTGGGACGTGCTGACCCTCGGCCGGCTGCTGCGGCCGTGGCTGGAGCAGGCGCTGCCGGAGAGCCGCTACATCGACAATGTCGCGGTCAACCCGGACAGTCCCCAGGAGGACGAGATCGGGCTCGCCAACATGATCCCGCTGTCGTTCTACCACGGGATCTATTTTCCAAGCCGGTTCGACGAGAACCACGCCGCCGGGGTCTTCCTCGACGGCTGCGGCGAGGAGGATATCCGGCGCTGGCGGGACGCCTTCGTCTATTTCCTGCGCAAGGTGGCGCTCCAGCAGGGGCGCGACCGGCTGCTGGTCAAGAACCCGGTCCACACGGCGCGGGTGGACCTGCTGCGGGCGATCTGGCCCGACGCGAAGTTCATCCACATCCACCGCGACCCGCACGAGGTCTTCGTCTCCACCGTCGGCTTCTATCGCAAGCTGCTGGCGCAGTTCGCCCTGCAGCCCTACGATCATGTGGATGTCGAGCGCGTCGTGCTGGAAACCTATCCGCGGATGATGTCCGCCCTGATCGAGCAGACCCGCGACCTGCCGTCCGACCGCTTCGTCGAGGTCGCTTTCGACCGGTTCGAGCGGGATCCGCTGGGCGAGGTCGCACGGATCTACCGGACGCTCGACCTGCCCGGGTTCGAGGAGGCGAGGCCGCGGTTCGAGGCGTACCTGCGCACCGTGAAGGGCTATTCGAAGAACAGCTACCGGCAGGACGAGGCTGTCCGGCAGCGGGTCCGGCAGGCCTGGGCTCCCTACGTGGAGCGCTTCGGGCGGGAGGCGGCGGAATCCGCCGGGTGAGGCTGGCGGCCCTGGCGCTGGTGCTGACGCTGGCGGCGGGGCCGGCGCGGGGGGCGACCTGCGGACCGGTGACCCTGGTTGACGAGGCGACCGGGCGGGTGGTGGTCGGGGCGGAGGACATCGCCCTGGATGCCGGGAGCGGCCGGGCCGTGATATCCGCCCATGACCGGCTTTCCGGGAACGACCCGGGGGGCGGGCTGTACGAGCTGGGCCTGGAACGGCTCGAACCGGGTGAGGTGCGGGTGCGCGACCTGGCGGACGGGGCTGTCCGGCGACCCCACGGGATCGACCTTTACGAGGGGAAGACCCTGTTCGTGGTGGACCGGGGCGACGGGGCGGCCGGCTCCACGGCGGTCCGGATCATCGGGCTGTCCGACGGGGAGAGGCGCCGCGTGGAAAGCGCGCTGCTGTGCCGGGCCAACGACGTGGCGGCCCTGGACGGGGAGCGGTTCCTGTTCACCGCAGATCATGGGACCTGCGGGAGCCTCGGCGTCGCGGCCGAGAACGTCCTGGGGCTGGAGCGGGGCTTCGTCGGGTATTTCGACGGCGGGGCGGTCCGGGCGGTCGTTTCCGGCCTGGATTTCCCCAACGGCATCACGGTCGATCGGCGGCGGGGCGACGTCGTGGTGGCCGCGACGCGGGGTCGGGAGTTGCTGGTCTATGGGCTGGCGGATCTGATGGAGGGCAAGCCGGCCCGCCGCAGGATCCCGCTCGACGGTGCGCCGGACAATCTCAGCCTTTCCGCGGATGGCGAGTTGCTGGTGGCGCTGCATCCGGCCCTGTGGCGTCTGGCGCTCCATCGCTATGGGCTGCCGGGAGGAGAGCGGGCGCCGTCGCGGATCGAGGTGCTGGACCCGGAAGGCGGCGCGCGGCGGATCTTCGAGGATGACGGCACGCGCCTGTCGGCGGCGACGGTGGCGGTGAGGTGGCGGGACAGGCTGCTGATCGGGTCCGTGCTGGGCGAACACCTGCTTCTGTGCCGCTGATCAGGCGGGATCGCGCAGCGTGTCGGCGAGGGTCTCGGCCAGCGGGCGCGGCGTGAAACCCAGGTCGCGGCGGGCCTTCGACGTATCCAGCTCGACCCCGGCCAGCGCCAGCCGCACGCCCGTCAAGGGAGCCTGGGGAGGACGGTGGGTCACATGGTCGGCCAGCCATTCCGACGCATGGGCGGCGGCGAGGGCGAGCCGGCCGGGGATCGCGCGGCTCCTCCCCGAGTACCCGGTCAGCGACGCCACCCGGTCGATCAGGTCGGCCATGGCGACGGTCTCGCCGCCCAGGATGTAGCGTTCGCCGATGCGCCCGTGCTCGGCCGCGAGGATGTGGCCCAGGGCGGCGTCCCGCGCATCGACCAGGTTCAGCCGGCAGGGCAGGTGGAGCGGCATGGCGCCGGCTGCGAGCATGCGGAGCATCCGCGTCGGCGGCGTGCCGTTGGGATCGCCGGGGCCGACCAGGGCGGTGGGATTGACCACGACGACCGGCAGCCCGCCGCGGGCCGCCTCCAGGGCCGCCCGTTCCGCCAGGAACTTCGACCGGCAATAGGGGCCGGCCATGTCGTCGAGGCCGGTGCGGGTGTTCTCATCGACCATCCGCGGGCCTTTGGCGGGCCACGGGATCAGGACGGCTTCGGTCGAACAGTGGACGATGCGGTCCAGATTCCGGCGCGCGGTCTGCTCCAGCACGATCTCCGTGCCGACGCGGTTGACCTGATCGAACCCGGACTTGTCCCGCAGCCAGAGATGGGGGATGCCGGCCAGATGGTAGAGGCGATCCATGCCGTCGAGGGCCTGGGCCACTGCCGAAGCGTCCGTGACCGACCCGATGACGGCATCGACGCCGGGGGGCAGGGAAGCGGACCCGGCGGTATCGAGCACGCGGACGCGCTCGCCCCGGGCCAGCAGAGCGGCGACCAGATGCCGGCCCAGGAAGCCGCATCCGCCGGTGACCAGCGAGGCGGTCATGCCGGCAGGTCGAGGAAGTTGATGCCCGTCATTCCGTCTGCTTCCCGTTGGCTGAAGGCGTGCCGGTGGTTCATCCAGCTTTAACAAACCTGGGCCGATCATCGACCCCGTTATTGATTCGGGCCGATGTCCGGCCGATGTTTTGGATGCTGCCGATGAGAATGGGGCAGGTCGGGAATGTCGTCGTACGCGTCTACCCGGATGACATTCGAAAGCACAAGCGGCCTCATTTCCATGCGGTCGGACCAGACGATAACATCGTCGTCGGATTGCCGTTGCTGGACATCATCGAGGGCAGCATCGCGCCAAGAGACAAGGACCGTGTCTTAAGCTGGGCGGCGGAGAATCTGGAACGCCTGATCAATACCTGGAACAGAGAAGATCCGACGATACCGGTGAAGATGCCATGAATACACTACGCAGGATCGACAAGATATCCGCCTCGGCACCTTATCTGCTTCATGTCACTTGGCGGGACGGCAGGGATGATGTTGTAGACATGACCGGTGTGGTGAACGGTCTTGAGATATTCGCTTCACTGAGGGATCCCGCGCTATTCGCGACGGTGAAGGTCGTAGACTGGGGCAGCGGGATCGAGTGGCAGAACGGTCTGGACTACTCGTCCGATTCCTTGGCTCATCTCGCCGAGGAACAGCGAGATATGGCCGGACCCGAGTTAAGGGAGTGGCAGGAAGAGATGGGCTTGTCGATCCAGGAAACAGCCGATCTCTTCGGTGTCGCGCCGAGCACGGTGAAGGAGTATCGAAAAGCCGGCAGGCTGCCGATCGCGTGGCAGATCGCGTGCCGCGCGATGCGAAAGGACCGGGAAACGTTCCTTGCACACTATCGGCCGCGCTTGGCCGGTCGGCCAAGGAAGCTGCCGGCGGGCTGAAACCTGCGCCGTCCCGCTCACCCCGTCACACCGTCCGCATAGGCGTCGAACTCCCGAATCAGGGCGGGGATGCCGCCGGAGCGCAGGGTGGCGGCGAAGTCCGAGCGCTGGACCGCCAGCTGGCTGACGCTGCCGTTCAGCAGGACGTCCACGATGCCCCAGCCGTCTCCCATCCGGCGCACGACATAGGTCAGGACGACGGGACTGCCCCGCGGACGCAGCAGGCGGGTTTCCACCAGGGTGGTGTTGCGCGGGCCGCTCCGCTCGCCGGCGATCTCGATGGTCTCGCCGGAGTAGCCGTCGAAGCGGCTGACATACTGGGCGGCGTTGCGGCGGACGAAGGCGTCGAGCAGGGCGCGGCGCTCGGCCTCCAGCGCCCGGTCGTAGCCCGGAACGGCGACGCGGAGCGACGTTTCCAAGTCGAAGCTCCCGCGGACGACGGGTTCGAAGTCGCCCAGGCGCGCCGCGGCCGGAGTTCCGGATTCGGCCGCGCGCATGAGCGCGAGGATCCCGTCGTTGAGCCGGGCGACCGGGTCGGCCGGCTGGTCGGCCCGGGCCGTCCCGGCGAGCGAGAGAATAAGGAGGACCAGCGCGGTACGGGCCAGGGAGGCGATCATCGTCTCATCCGTTCCAGTTGGATCATCAGGGCCGGCAGCAGGATCAGCGCGCAGACGACGGTGGCGAGGATGGCGACAGCCAGCAGGATGCCCATGCTCGACAGGCCGTGGTGGCGTGATACGGCGAGCGTGGCGAAGGCGGTGCTGGTGGTCAGCGCGGTCAGCAGGACTGCCCTGGGCGTGCTGGTGACCAGAAGATCCACGCCGAACCGGCGGCCGGGCGCCCGCTCGCCCAGAAGATCCTGCCCGCGCATGACCATATGGATGCTGCTGGACACGCCCAACCCGAACAGCAGCGGGATCACGATGATGTTGGCGAAATTGAACGGCATCCCCAGCAGGACCGAGGCCGCGAGGGTATAGACCGACGCGACGATCAGCGGCGCCAGGATCAGCGCGATCCCCGTGGCGCTGCGCTGGACCACGATCAGCAGCAGCACGATCAAGGCGAGCGTCACCGCGACCGCCTGGCCGAAGGAAGCCAGGATGATCCGGCTGGCCTCCGTGACCGTCACGGGAGCGCCGACGGCGGTCGGTTCGGCCGCCAGGATCGGCCCGGCGAATTCCGCCATGGCCCTGCTGTCGGAGATGTCCCGGTCGGGCAGGACCTCGATCCGCGCCCGCCCGTCGTCGGCGATCCAGCGGCGCGCCAGCGATGGCGGCAGGTCCTCCAGCGTGGCGGGCCGCTCGACCTCCAGCCCTAGGGCGAGCCGGTCGATGAGGACTGGCAGGCTGCCGGTCAGGGCACGGTCCAGGGCAGCCGCCGTCTCCGCTCCCGCCGGCAAACGCGCGACCGCTTCGGCGAAGCGGCGGACCTCGGGCAGGTCCTCGTACCGGGCGAGGATCGCCTGCAGGCGCTCCAGCGCGCCGACGGGATCCCCGGGCGGAGGAGCGGCAGCGGCCGAGAGGCTGGGCGCGAGGATCAGGGCGAGGTCGCCGATGGCCGCCAGCTTCTCGTCCTGCCCGGGCGGAACGTAGCTGGAGGCGGTCCGGACCTGGCCGACGCCGGGCAGGCCGCGCAGCCGTTCGGCGGCGGCGTCGGCGGACGCGAGGTCGCCTGCCAGGATATTGACGCCATACGGGGAGGTGTCGGGGGAGTTCGCCAGATCGCGGTAGGTCCGCACCGCCTCGGTCGTTTCGTCCTGGAGGTTCAGCGGGTTGGCATCCAGCCGGGCCTGCGGCAGCAGAGCGGCGGCGATCAGGAAGGCCAGGCCGCCGGCGATCAGGATCGCCTGGCTGTTGCGGTCGATCCAGTCGGCGAAGGCGACGTTCTCGCGGGTCTCCGCCCGGGTGCCCGGTCCGGGGCGCAGCAGCGT
This sequence comes from Skermanella sp. TT6, assembly GCF_016653635.2. Taxonomy (NCBI): domain Bacteria; kingdom Pseudomonadati; phylum Pseudomonadota; class Alphaproteobacteria; order Rhodospirillales; family Azospirillaceae; genus Skermanella; species Skermanella cutis. The sequence goes on along the minus strand of NZ_CP067420.1, from coordinate 2,892,265 downwards.
CAGCAGCGCGGGCAGCACCGTGACGCTGGAGAACAGCGCGACTCCCATGCCCAGGCCCGAGATGATGCCGAACTCGGCGAGGCCCCTGTAATCGGTCGGCACGAACGAGACGAACCCGATGGCGGCGCAGAGCGCGCTGAGCGTCAGCGCGGGACCGACCGCGACGGTGGCGCGCTCGGCGGCGAGCCGCGCCGGCCTGCCGCCCGGGCCGGCAGCGACCAGTTCCTCCTGGTAGCGCAAGCCGAGATGCCCGCCGAAATCGTCGCCCAGGCCGAAGAACATCACGGCGAAGGTCACCGAGATCAGGTTGAGCTGTCCGACCGTCAGGGCCGCGAGCCCCGAGGTCCAGAGCAGGCCGATCACCAGCGTCACGAGGATGGCGATAATCATCCGGGCCGACCGGATCCCGACGATCAGCACCAGCGAGACCAGGACGAAGGACAGCACACTGGCCATCGTGGCGCCGGCCGCGACCGTGTCCAGTTCGGTCTGGCGCAGAGCCACCGTTCCCGTCACCCGCGCGGTGACGCCCTGGCCGTCCTCCTCCCGCCCGAGATCCGCGATGGCGGCGCGCACCGCGTCCAGGGCCGGACGGCCGCGGGCCAGGGAAGCGTCGTCCACCACCGGCCGGACGAGCACGAAGCGCCGGTCGCCGAGCCTGTCCAGTCCGGCGCCGGCGACCAGCCCGGTCCACGACAGGCGGGCCGGCTGCCCTTGGCCGACCTGTTCCGCGGCGGACGCCATGGAGTCCAGCAGACCGCCCAGTTCGGCCGGCGTGCCTTCGCCGGCGTGCCCGAGGACAAGATCCAGCATGCCGGCGATTCCGCCCAGAGACGGATCGGCGCTCAGCAGGCCGAGGGCGGCCTGGGCGCCGGCCAAGCGGGTGACCAGATCCTGGAGTGCCTCGGGTTCCAGGAACAGCAGGCCGTAGCGGTCGAAATAGGGATCGGCGGACGGCACCTCGACCCCGTGCAGGACATCCGTCCGCCGCCGCAGGAGATCCGCCAAGCGAAGCGCCGCGGCATCCGCCCGCTCCGGCCCGTCGGCATCGACCACCACGACGATCTGGTCGTCGATGAAGGGAAAGGCCTTTCGATAGGTTTCGGTATGCTGCCGGAACGGAACCTCCGGGGAGATCATGTCCGTCGTGCTGGTATTGATGCCCAGATGGGTGGATGCGTACCAGCCGGCCGCCCCCGCGAGCAGAAGGGAGAGCAGGACGGTGGCCACCGGCCAGCGGCAGACCAGTCCTACCCAGCGTTCCAGCACATGCCGGCCGAAGGTCTGCAATCGTCCTGCTCGCACGAGCTCGCTCCAGACAGGGAAAAGGCGGGGCCGGGGTCACGACGCGAAGATGACGCTCATGGGAGCTTAAACAACCCGATGCGGCGGAGTGCCCCGGAGATGCGTGGGATCAGAACTTATGGGGACCGAGGCGGATCGTGCCACTCCGCCGGGAGGAGGACCAGCGGTACTGCGGGTCGTTGTCGATCAGGGCCGAATGGTCGCTCAGCCGGTTGCGCTCCAGCCAGCCCACCGCCGCCTCCAGTTCGGCCAGGGTCATCTCGGCGCGACTTTTCCCCAGGACCCGCTTGAGGATCGCGTTGTAGGCATGATAGCCGGAGTTGCGGCGGATCAGGTGCGCGTCCTCGTCCTCGATCACCTGGGCGGCGACCATCTGCCCGATGCGCTGGCGAAGCCGGTGCTCGGCGATCGACGGCGGTTCGAGCAGCGGCAGGCCGGGCTGGACCTGGAGGCCATCCGCCGGCGTCGGAGGGGCGGGCGAGCCGAAATCGGGGCCGGGCGCCACGGTGTCGAACCGAAGCGCGGTCGCGTTGGAGTGCAGCGGCGTGATCGCGGGGGCGCGTTCGCGGTCGATGCCGTCGAGCGGCAGGGCGTGCTGGGCGCGGCGCTTCGGCACCCGCGCCTTGGTGCCCTGTTCCGTCTCGATCTGGTGGCGGAAGCTGCGGAACATCGGATCGTCGGGGTGGTAGACCAGGGCGGACTGGCCGTCATAGTCGCCGGCATGGGGATCGACCCGCGTCGCGCGGGCGATCATCTGCTCCAGCCAGGGCCGCGACCGGATGTGGGTCAGGCAGGCGATGTGGGTGATCTCGGGGCAGTCCATGCCCTCGTACGCCATCGAGACCGTCACCAGGATGGCCGGAAAAGGGCGCATGCGGAACTCCGCGATGGCTTCCTGGGAGTCCGCGACGTCGCTCATGGCGGCGCGCACCATGATCTCCCGCAGGTCCTGCGGGAATCGGGATCGCAGGCTCTCGACATAGCGCCACGCGGTAGCCTGGTCGGGGGCGACGACCAGCAGCTTGCCGAGCCCCCGGACGTCGTCGCCCGGCCTGGCGCCCATGGCTTTCCGGCGGGCCGCGCGATGGTCGCGGCAGGCCCGGTAGGCGACCCGCAGCAGGGCATCCGCGAATTCCGTCCGCAGGACCGTGAAGAGCGCGTCGTGGGCCAGTTCCCCGGACTGGGACAGGGATTCGACCGTGCGCTGCTGGGACAGCGGGTCGCGCCATTCCGCATCGCCGTCCAGGGCGCCGAACGTGACCGGCAGGACGGCGCGTTCGGCCAGGGCCTGCCGGCGGCTGTACCCGACGATCGCCCAGCTTTCCGCGTTGAAGTCGATCTCGCGCGTCCGGCGGGCTCCCTGGGGCTGTTTGTACGGCAACCAGAGGATCGCCTTGCCGTCCGTCCTCTGCAATGTGCCGGACATTAGCAGCCGCACCGCGGACAGTTCCAGCAGTGGCAGGATGCTGTGGCTCCAGGCTGTCTCGTCGGCGGCGTTGGTCAGGTTGTCGAGGTCCGAGAGGGCCGGCAGATGGTGAAGCTCGTCGATCGCCAGCAGGTACCGATGCCGCTGGAACTCGGCCAGATGGAGTTCGGGCGCCGCCGCGACCGCCTGGTATGTCGTGACGTAACCCTGCAGGCCGCGGCAGGGGTCGGGAGAATTCTCGGCAGCCCGCACGGTCAGGCTGTGGCCGAGAGCCGTACGCCATACCGGATCGATGAACGCCTCCTCCGCCTGGAGCCGGAGGCTGTCGCGCGGGACGATCCAGCAGACCCGGTCGGCGACGCCCGCCTCGATCAGCCGGGCCGCCGCGATGACCGGCAGCAGGCTCTTCCCGCCGCCCGGGGTGACGGCCGCGAGGATGTCGCGCACGTCGGTCTGCCGTCCGGCGATGGCGCGGACAATGTTGCTGACCATCTCCTGATGACGGCGGAAGGGCCGGGTCATGCGCTTCGGACTGGCTCCCGGAAGGCGAAGGCAGGCTGCAACATACCATGAACATACTATTATTCAAGGTTGCGGTACACCACCTGTTGTAGGTAGTTGGCAAGGAGTACGGGATTGTGCGGCACATGCCGGTATTCCACCTGTTGAAGGTGGTACGTCACACCAAGTGTGCAAAAGGTTCATGGATCCCTACATCACCCTGCTGACCGGCCTCGGGCTCGTCATCCTCGGCATTGCCTGGCTGCCGATGCTGCTTCGGGACCTGCCCCTGTCGCTGCCGATCTTCTGCGTGCTGCTCGGGCTGGGGCTCTTCATCACTCCCGGCGTCGGGTCGGACCCGGATTTCATCATCCAGTCCGGCTTCATCGAGCGGATCACCGAATTGGTGGTGATCATCGCCCTGCTCGGCGCCGGGCTGAAGCTGGACAGGCCCGTCGGCTGGAAACGGTGGCGGACGACCTGGCTGCTGCTCGCCGTCACCATGCCGCTGTCGATCGCGGGCATCGCGCTGATCGGGGTCTGGACCCTGGGCCTCTCCCTGCCGGCGGCCATCCTCCTGGGGGCGGTGCTCGCCCCGACCGATCCGGTGCTGGCATCCGACATCCAGGTCGGTCCGCCGAGGTCCGGCGGCGAGGACGAGGTGCGCTTCAGCCTGACGTCCGAGGCGGGGCTGAACGACGGGCTGGCCTTTCCCTTCACGCATCTGGCGCTCGCCATGGCCGCCGCCTCCGCCGCGGGCAGCGTTGCCCCCGGCTGGTGGACGGTGGAATGGTTCCTGGACGCGGTCCTGTGGAAGCTGGCGGTCGGCGTGGCGGTCGGATGGGCGGTCGGACGGTTCCTGGGGTTCCTGGTGTTCCGGCTGCCGGACCAGGCGCGGATCGCCGACACGCGGGAAGGGCTGGCCGCGCTGGGGATCACGCTGGTGTCGTACGGTGTGACCGAACTGGTTCACGGCTACGGGTTCCTGGCGGTGTTCGTCGCCGCCACGACGCTTCGCCATACCGAACGGTCCCACGACTACAACGAGGCGTTGCACACCTTCTCAGAGCAGATCGAGAAGCTGCTGATGATGGTCGTGCTGGTCCTGTTCGGCGGGGCCATCGCGGGAGGGCTGCTCAGCTCCCTGACCTGGAACGCCGCGCTTGCCGGGCTGGCCTTCCTGTTCGTGATCCGGCCCGTGGCGGGCATGATCGGCCTTGCCGGAACACGCCTGCCCTGGTCCGAGCGCACCGTCATCGGACTCTTCGGCATCCGGGGCATCGGGTCGTTCTACTATCTCGCCTACGCGGTGAACCATACCGAACTCGCCGAACAGCATCTGCTGTGGTCGGTGACCGGGTTCGTCGTCGCCGTGTCGATCCTCGTCCACGGCATTTCCGTGACACCGGTCATGAACCGCCTGGAAGCCCGCTGGCGCCGGCGCGAACCCCGCAGCGTCGGGAACGGGGCCGACCCCGACGGAGTCTCGATCCGGAGCCCGATGTACGAACTGGAGAACGACGGCGGCGGAAAGGGGGAGGACCGGCAGCCGGAAAAGGAGCGGGTGCTCGACGACTGACCGGTCCGCCCGGCGCGACCGCCGGACGCGCGCCGGGCGAAGGGGTCAGCGCCGCCGGTCGTAGAGCACGCGGCTGCGCAGCGTCCCGTCGATGGCGCGCATGTCGGCAAGGATTTCCTGGTCGTTCACCTCGCCGTCGACGTCGAACACGACATAGCCGATGGAAGGGTCGGTCTGGAGATACTGGGCCGCCATGTTGAGGCCGCGCGACGCGAAGACCTCGTTCAGCTTCCGCAGCACGCCCGGAACGTTGGCGTGGATATGCAGGAAGCGGACGCCGCCCTCGCGGACGGGCAGCTGGACCTCGGGGAAATTCACGGCGCCCATGGTCGAGCCGTTGTCCGAGTACTCGATCAGCTTGCGTGCCACCTCGTTCCCGATGTTGGCCTGCGCCTCCATCGTCGATCCGCCGATATGCGGGGTCAGGATCACGTTGGGCAGGCCGCGGAGCGGGCTGGCGAACTCGTCGGCGTCGCTCGCCGGCTCGACCGGGAAGACGTCGATCGCGGCGCCGCGCAGGTGGCCCGACTTCAGCGCTGCGGCCAGCGCGTCGATGTCGATGATGCTGCCCCGTGCCGCGTTGATCAGGTAGGCGCCCTTCTTCATGGCCCGGATCTGCTCCGGCCCGATCATGTCGCGGGTCTGGGCGGTATCGGGCACGTGCAGGCTGACCACGTCGGAGAGGGTCAGCAACTCGTCGAGGGTGCGGCACTGCTGAGCATTGCCCAGGGCCAGCTTCTTCTGGATGTCGAAGAAGCGGACCCGCATGCCGAGCGCCTCGGCGATGACCGAGAGCTGCGTGCCGATATGGCCGTAGCCGACGATGCCCAGCACCTTGCCGCGGATCTCGTAGCTGTCCTTGGCCGACTTGACCCAGCCGCCCTCGTGGACGATCCGCGACTTGTCCCAGATGCCGCGCATCAGCATGATGATCTCGCCCATCACCAGTTCGGCGACGCTGCGGGTGTTGCTGTGCGGGGCATTGAACACGGGTATGCCGAGCTGCCGGGCGGTATTGAGATCCACCTGGTTGGTGCCGATGCAGAAGCAGCCGATCGCCATCAGCTTGTCGGCCTGGCGCAGCACAGTCTCCGTCAGTTGCGAGCGCGACCGGATCCCGACCATGTGGACGCCGGACAGGCGCTCGATCAGGTCGCCCTCGTCCAGCGCCTTGGGAAGCCGGGTCACGTTGGCATAGCCATGCTCCGCCAGATCGGCGACGGCATTCTCGTGGATCCCTTCCAGCAGCAGGATCGAGATCTTTTCCTTGGGGAACGACAGTCGGGACATTTCAGTTTCCACGCGATGGACCGGGTCGAGGCGGAAGGGTTGCGCCACGGGCGGGTCATTCTGCTTATTTCGGGCGTCGAATCAAACGGTGGTTGGCTGCTGCGACTCCTGGGCATGACAGGAGGGCGACTTGCGCCGGCGGGAAAGGATTTGTTGAGGGATCGGGCCGATACTTCGGGGATGGTGGGCATCCCGCGGCACCTGATGTCGAGAACGACATGATCAAGATAGAGATAACCCTCAGCACGGCCAAGTTGAACGCGGATCGGCACCCGGACGACCAGCTCGATCCCCTGGACTACGCTCAGAAGCTCGCCGTCCATCTGCAGCCCCGGCTCGAGCACTTGGTGGTGAAGACGACAGCTTTCGGCCGCGACCACAACATCGATATCGTCTTGCCGGAAAAGGCGGCGAACCACCTGGACATGACCGATATCCTGGCGCGCCGCATCGCGGAAGCGGTGCGGACCTTCCACGCGACGGCGCCGGACCACGTGCTGCGGCTGCCGAAGCGCCGCTTCTTCAGCGTCGGATAGGGCCGGCTCGGCAGCCGACCGCCGCCGGGGCGACGATCCGCTCCGCCGGGAAGCGGCAGGATACCCGGGTTCCCGCACCATGGATCGCCGCCATGCCGGCGAAATGCATGGCGGCCACGGCGGTGCCCGTGATCGCGACGACGATCGACAGCGGCGTGAGCTTCAGGTCGTATCCGATCTGAACGTCCCGACACTCCGTGAGCGGCATCAGATTGACCTGATAGAGGCGATGAATTCATTGACGGTACGTTCCATTTCCGTCGCCTCGCCGCCCAGCCGTTCGGCGGCCCGCTGCAGCTCGCGGGCGACCGTCTCCGTCTCGCGGGCGTGGTCGCTGACCATCGCGATGTCGCTGCCGATGCGGTCGACGCTGCCGGAGACGTTCTGGGTGGTCTGGGCGATCTCGCGCGTGGCGCTGCGCTGCTGCTCGACGGCGCCGGCGACAGACCCGGTCGCCACGTCCATCTGTTCGATGATCGAGGAGATGCCCCGGATCGCTTCGGTCGCGTTGAGGGTTTCGTGGCGGATGCCGTCGATCCTGGCGGAAATCTCCTCCGTCGCGCGGGCCGCCTGGGAAGCCAGGTTCTTCACTTCGTTGGCGACGACGGCGAAGCCCTTGCCGGCCTCGCCGGCGCGCGCCGCCTCGATCGTGGCGTTGAGCGCCAGGAGGTTGGTCTGCTCGGAGATGTCGCGGATCAGCAGCACCACGTCGCCGACTCCCTGGGCGACCCTGACCAGGCTCTCCAGGTCGGCGCGAACCCGGTCCGCCTCGGTCACGCTGCGGCGGGCGAGACCCGCGGTGGACAGCATGTTCTCGGCGATGCCCGCGATGGACGCGGCCATCTCCTCCGTCGCCGACGCGACGGCTCCCAGGTTGCGCCCCGTCATGCCGGCCTCGTCCGCCACCGTCTCGGACCGCTTCATCGCCTGTTCGGCGACCTCCAGGAGCAGGCGGGCGTCGTCGAGCTGCTGGCGCGACGCGGTGGAGACCTGCTGCGCCAGCGGCAGCAGACGGCTTTCGCAAGTCTGGGCAATGTCGCCCAGCACCTGGCGCCGTTCGGATTCGGCCTGCATGCGGGCGCTTTCGGCCCTGGCCTCGGCCTCGATCCTCCGGCGGGCATTGTCCTTGAAGGAGACAAGAGAGTCGGCCATCTGGCCCAGCTCGCCCTTCTCGCCCTGATTGGGGATCTCCGTCTCCAGCATGCCGTGGGCGATCGCGTCCATCGCCCCGCTCATCCGCGAGATGCCGCCCGAGACATGGCGGCCGAGGATCAGGGCGAAGGCGAGGGCGGCGGCGATGGCGATCGCCAGGGTCGCCACGATGATCGCGACGGAGTTCCGCTTGCCTTCCTCGGCCGCCGCTAATCCGGTCTCCGACAGGGATCGCGACTGGCTCGACGCCTCTACGGCGGCGGCGTTCATGTCGCGCGCCAAGCGCACCGCGCCGGCCTGGAGGTCGATCTGGGACACGAAGCTCTGTTCGAGGGGGAGCAGCAGGTTGCGCATCCTGGCGATCAGGTCGCTGTCGCCGGTCAGCCGGGCGATCTCGTCGAGATACCCTGCGACCCGCGCGAGGGTTCCCGCGATCTCTTCCCGCAGCACCTCCCGCTTGCCGGAAGAAAGGTCGGACAGGGAGAGGGCTATCTGAAGCGCCGCGGTCCGGATCTGCCGGCCGCGGTCGGCGGCGTTCATGGCATTGGCGAACGAGGAACGGGCCTGCACCGCCCGCGTCTCGGCCGCGGTCCGGATGCCGACATAACGCTCCTTGGTCGTTTCCATGGTCGAGGCGATGCCCCGCGATTGGGCTTCGTCGATCGCCGAGAGCTGGAGCAGTTCGGCGCGGGCGACCGCCATCTGGCGGGTCAGGTCGATCACCTGAAGCGCCAGGGTCTTCATCTCGTCGAGTTCCGGATGGGTGATCACCGGCACCGCCGCGCCGTCGTCGATCTCCCCGGTGGCGCGGGCGCGCCAAGCCCAGGCGGTCAGGTCGCCCGCCTCCGCCCGGATCGACGGTTCCGTGTCTGCGGGCAGGCCGCCATGGATGTCGTCCATCTCCTTCAGCAGGCGGAAGATCACCTCCCGGTAGCTCTCGTAACCGGCATAGGCCGCCGAGGTCTCTCCGATCGAGATCGCGTAGGCCTCGATGATCGAGAAGGCGGGGCCGGCATCCTCCGGCGGCATGGCGGACGTCCGTTCGGCGGCGAGGCTCAGCGCTTCCAGCGCGGGCGTGATCTCGCTGCTGTCGGGATGGTTGAGGAAGGCCATCTCGGCGAGCTGGGCCTCGATCACGCCGTCGCGGATCGTCAGGACGAGGTCGGCCATGGTGCTCGCCTGCCGGGCCGCCGTCTCCGCCTCGTCCAGGTCGTTCCCGGCCGCCCGGGCGAGCTTGACCTGCGCGGTGACGATCTGGTCGGACAGCATCCCGAGCTGCTGGACGGACCGTCCGATCGCGGCGTCGCCCTGGAGCAGCTTCTCCTGTATGTCGACAAAGGCGCGGAACGCCTGGGCGTACCGGTCGGCCGCCGCCTGCTCGTCCATCATCCCGCCCCGGGCGAACTGGTCGATGATGGAGGCCAGCCGCCGCTTCGCTTCGTCCGAAGCCGACAGGTCGCCGCGCAGGGCGCTCCATTCCAGCGCCCTGACCTCTCCCATAGCGAGGGAAAGCCGGGTCGCCGACGTGCCGTGCTCGACCGAGTCGGCGTAGCGGTAAAGACCGAGCAATCCCACCACGCCGACCACGGCGACGAGGCCGATGACCGTGAAGTACCCCGCGGCGATGGCGGTCTTGAGCTTCATGATGTCCCTGCGAGGTGGAGGCCCTGGGTGGTCGGTTCCGCCGGACCGGCACCGCACCACCCAGGCCCGCACCGCGATGTTACGCCCGAAGTGGTAACCAGCAGGCTAAAAGGCAGATGAGGATCCGGCCTCTTCGGCCATGAGGCCGCGGTCAGCGGATCGGCTTCTTCCCGATGGCCTCCAGCGCGACCCGTAGCGTGCCGATGCCGGAGTCATAGTCCCAGGCATTGCACGCCTTGTTGCCGTCGCCGCGCATCGTCCGGGCGCCGGCCTTCGCGGCGTCGTCTATCTTGGCGGCGGCCACGCCGTCGTCGAACTGGCTGATCAGCACCTGGCAGGTCACGGCCTTGGCGATCTCCGCCTTCTTGGGCTCGGGCTCGGGTGCCGGCTCCGCGACGGGAACCGGTTCCGCGGCCGGGGCGGCATCGCCGGCCTGGGCGAAGGCGGGCAGGCTGCCGGCGGCTACGGCCGTGGCCGCAAGGGCCGCGACGAGAAGCGATGCGAACCTTGCCGGAATGCCTTCGACCGCGGGAATACGGATGGATTTCTTCATGGCGAACCCTCCTGTTGCCGTTTTGTCATGAGAGAAACCGATTGTGGTATTGACTGTCAATCCGCGCGATCGGTGGAAGGAACGCCTGAGCTAACGCGTCACAGGGGCGCCGTTTTGCCCGCCTGCGGCAGGCGAACCCGGTGGGCTAACCTTGGCGCGCCATAGAGGAGGTCCCATGGACGGAAAACGGCAACCGAAGCATCACGACGTCCCGGAGATCGACCGCATCGCGAGGCTGCGACCTTGACCAGAGACACGGGAGCCACCGGCCGGAAGCCGCCCGCGGGACATGGCCGCTACGGCTACTCGCCGATCCGGGGCCGGAAACCCTATGACTGGCCGGGAGGTAAGCGCCTGGCGGTCTATGTCGGGCTCAACCTGGAGCATTTCGCGTTCGGTGAGGGGATGGGGGCCGAACTGTGCCCCGGCGGTCCGCCGCCGGACGTGCTGAACTATGCCTGGCGCGACTACGGGAACCGGGTCGGGGCGTGGCGGATGCTGGACCTGTTCGACCGGCTGGGCTGGCCGGCCTCGGTCCTGGTCAACGGCGCGCTCTATGGCTACTGCCCGGAACTGGTCGCCGCCTTCCGCGAACGCGGCGACGAGATCGTGGGCCATGGCTGGACCAACGCGGAGCGGCAGGGCACCCTGGACGAAGCCGCCGAGGCGGCCCTGATCGCGGACAGCACGCAAACCATCGCCCGGCACGAGGGCAGGGCGCCCACGGGCTGGCTGGGACCCTGGATTTCCGAGAGCCGCGTCACGCCGGACCTGCTGGCCGAGCAGGGCTACCGCTATCTGCTGGACTGGTGCATGGACGACCAGCCGGTCTGGATGAGCACCCGGTCCGGCCGGCTGCTGGCGGTCCCCTATCCCCAGGAACTGAACGACATCCCGGCGATCGTCGGGCGCCGCATGGGCGCGCCGGAGTTCGCCGACATGATCGTGGACCAGTTCGACGAGATGCTGGAGCAGTCGGAACAGGGGCCGCTGGTGATGGGCATCGCCCTGCACGCCTATCTGGTCGGCCAGCCCTACAGGCTGCGCCACCTGCGCCGGGCACTGTCACACATCGAGGCGCACCGCGACCGCATCTGGCTGACCACGGCCGGCGCCATCGCGGAGCACTGCCGCGGCCTGCCGGAGGGGGTGGTCCCGTGACGGCTGTTCCAGCCTGAATCAGGCGGGCAGGTTGTAGCGCAACTGTATTGTGGCGAGGTGTTCGCGGCGGCGGGAAACCGGGGTCAGACCACCATTTCGCACCAAGCCTTCCGAATGTCTATCTTCCGGCGAAATGGTGGTCTGACCCCGGTTTCCCTTATCCGTGGCGAAACCAGTTCCACGTTGGGTCGGGTAGAGCGAAGCGGCACCCGACGCAGTTTGGCGAGTTGATGTCGGTGCCGCTTCGCTCTGCCCGACCTACGTGGCGTGGCACTTCTCCTGCGTCCTGCCTTGGGATCAGCCGGGCAGCCATGTCTTGCCGCGGGGCTTGGCGAAGGGCGACAGGTCGCGCTTCAGGAAGGTGCCGTGGCCGGGTTGGCCGACCACGGCCCCGTCCTCCACGACGATGCCGCCGCGCACGATCACGGTGGTCGGCCAGCCGGTGATCTCCATGCCTTCGTAAGGGGTGTAGTCGGCCCCGTGGTGAAGGTTCTCCTGGCGGATCGGGCGGCGGAGCTCGGGATCCCAGATCGCGATGTCGGCGTCGGCTCCGACCGAGATCGTCCCCTTGCGTCCCGCCAGCCCGTACATCCGGGCGTGGTTGGTGGAAGTGAGGGCCACGAACTGCTGGAGGTCGATCTTTCCCTTCACCACGCCTTCGGAGAACAGGATGGGCAGCCGGGTCTCGACGCCGGGGATGCCGTTGGGCACCCAGCGGAAGGCCGTCCGCTCGCCCTTGCGCTTCTTGCCGGCGGGGCTGTCGTAGCGGAACGGGCAATGGTCGGAGGAGTAGGTCGTGAAGGTGCCGTTGGCCAGCCCCTGCCAGCAGGCGTCCTGGCTCTCCGGATCGCGGGGCGGCGGGCTGCAGACATATTTCGCCCCTTCCATGTTGAGGCCGCGCAGGTCCTCCGCGGTCAGCACGAGATACTGGGGGCAGGTCTCGCCGTAGATCTTCAGGCCGCGCGACTGGGCCCAGCGGATCTGCTCGACCGCGTCGCCGGACGAGACGTGGACGATCATGATCGGCACGTCGACCAGCTCGGCGAAGGTGATGGCCCGGTGGGTCGCCTCGCGCTCGACCGGGGCCGGTCGGGAGGTGCCGTGGAAGTAGGGCTCGGTATGGCCGGCCCGCTCCAGCCGCTCGGTCATGTAGCGGATCGCGTCGTAGTTCTCCGCATGGACCATCACCAGCGCGCCCTCGCGCCGGGCGACGTCGAACACCTCCAGCATCTCGCGGTCGTTCAGCTTCAGGTCGTCATAGGTCATGAAGACCTTGAAGGAGGTGTAGCCGTCGTTGACCAGGGCCGGCAGGTCCTGGCCCAGCGTCTGCTCGTTGGGATCGGAGACGATCAGGTGGAAGCCGTAGTCGATCAGGCACTTGCCCTCGGCGCGGGCGTGATAGTCGGACACGGCGGCCCGCAGGCTCTGGCCCTTGTGCTGAAGCGCGAAGGGAATGACCGTCGTGTTGCCGCCGGCCGCGGCGGAGCGGGTGCCGCTGAGGAAGTCGTCCGCCATCACCGTCTCGTCGCCGGAGGGCTGGTCGATATGGACATGGCTGTCGATCCCGCCCGGCAGCACGAGACGCCCGCCGGCGTCGATCTCCCGGCTGCCGGTGGGCAGGCGGTCGGCCAGAGCCGCGATCCGCCCGTCCCGGATGCCGACGTCGCAGCGCGAGGTTTCGGAAGCGGTGACCACCGTGCCCCCGCGGATCACCAGGTCGAAGCTGTCCATGGCGCGTTCCTTTCCGCTCACAGGAGTCCGTCGAGGGCTTCGACCAGCCGGTCGACCTCGTCCACGGTATTGTAGTGGACCATCGAGACCCGGACGACGCCCTTGGCCGGCGTCAGTCCGAGCCGGTCGATCAGGCGGCGGGCGTAGAAGTCGCCGAACCGGATGCCGATGCGGCTGCGATCGACGCCGGTGACGATCTCGTCCGACTGCCGGCCGCGGGCCACGAAGCTGATGGTCGGAACACGCAGAGCCCGGTCCGCCTTGGCGTGGCCGATGATGCCGATGTCGCTGCGGCCGCGCAGGTAGGAGAGCAGGCGTTCGGCCAGCGCCTCCTCCTGCGCGGCGATCGCGTCGAAGGCGGCCAGGATCTGGCCGCGCCGATCGGTCCGGGCGCCGGTCCTGCCGCCCAGCTCCGCCAGGTAGTCGGCGATGGCGGTGCAGCCGACCGACAGCTCGTAGTTCACGTTGCCCTGCTGGAGCTTGTAGGGCACGACCTCGCGGCCGATGAAGAAATGGTTCAGGCTGGGCAGCGCCAGCAGCTGGTCGTACTTGCCGTATAGCACCGCGTGGTGAGGGCCGTAGACCTTGTAGAAGCTGAAGACGTAGAAATCGACGTCCCAGGCCGTCACCTCGACAGCCCGGTGCGGCGCCAGCGCCACCGCGTCCACCACCACGCGGGCGCCGCGCTCGTGGACGAAGCGGGTGATCTCGGCGACCGGGTTGATGGTGCCGAGGATGTTGGAGGCATGGGTGAAGCAGACCAGCCGGGTGCGTGGGGTCATCAGCGCGTCGAGGTCGCCCAGGTCCAGTTCAAGCGTCTCCGGGTTGACCGCCCAGACCTTTATGACGGCGCCCCGGTCCTTGAGCTTCAGCCAGGGGCCGATATTGGCCTCGTGGTCGGTGTCGGTGACGACGATCTCGTCGCCCGGTTCGATTCCCTCGGCCAGCGCAGCGGCCAGGGTATACATCAGCGCCGTCGTTGACGGCCCCATCACCACCTCTTCCGGCCGCGAGGCGCCGATCAGCTCGGCGATCACGGCGTGGGCGTCGCGGACCCGCGCGCCGGACCGCTGCGACACGTCGTAGCTGGCCCCGAGCTGGACGTTGCTGGTCAGCAGATAGTCGGAAATCCGGTCCGCGACCCCGCGCAGCGTCTGCGAGCCGCCGGCATTGTCGAAGAACACCCAGTCGCCGGCCAGGGCCGGGAACTGGGAACGGACGAAATCGAGATCGAGGGCGGGCAGCATGCCTCTACACTCCTGTCAGGACGCCTGCCCGACCGCGATGGGCTCGGGCAGGTCGAAGAATTCACAATCGGCGGAGGCGTCGAAGGCCCGGCCCATCACCATGACGAAGTCGGCCGGCCGGTCGAGCGCCACGAGCGGGCAGTGCCAGACGCCGGGACGGTAGTTGATCGACTGGTTCCCGGCGGCGAGGAAGGCTTCGGCCCGTTCGGGGACGGGCAGTCCGTCCGCGTCGGAGGGCACCGCGACCACGAGGTAGCGCGCCGCGTTCATCGGCACGAAGAGCTGGCTGCTCAGGGGATGGCGCTCCAGCAGGGGGACCCGGTGGGGCAGGTCCGAGGCGTCGATGCGGTAGACGGCGATGGTCGGCGCCGTGTCGCCCATGCTGCGTTCCAGCCGGCCGACGCCGTCGAACCGGTCGGCGCGCCCGTCGTTCACCCGGCTGACGGTGCCCAGGCCGGCCTGGATCACCTCGCCGAACGGAGCGAATGCGGCGGGATCCAGCGGGCGGGCGGCGATCGGGATGCCGCTCACCGGCTTTTCCCGATGGCGAAACGCTTCTCCAGCGTGCCGACGATCCGCACCAAGGGCAGCAGCAGCAGGAGATAGATCACGGCGGCACCGATCAGCGGCGTGGGGTTCGCGGCCAGGGCCTGCGCCTGGGTCGCCTGCTTCAGCAGGTCCGGCATGGCGACGACCGAGGCCAGGGCGGTGTCCTTCATAACGTTGATGCAGTTGTTGGTGATCGGCGGAATGACCAGCCGGAACGCCTGGGGCAGCACGACGTACCACATCATGCCCCAGTATTTGAGCCCGAGCGCCTGGCTCGCCTCGAACTGGCCGCGCGGCACCGCCTGGATGCCGGCGCGGAAGATCTCCGCCGCGTAGGCGCAGCTGACCAGCGACAGGGCCGACGTGGCCGCCGCGAAGGGCGACAGGCGCAGCCCGACGAAGGGCAGGGCGTAGTAGATCACCACCAGCAGGACGAGGATCGGGATCGCGCGGAACAGGTCTATATAGGCGACCGCCAGGACCGCCAGCGGCCTCGGCCCGTACATCCGGAGCAGGGCCATGAACAGGCCGGCGACGAGGCCGATCACGATGCTGGTGACGCCCAGGCTGATCGTGGTGCCCAGCCCGAGCAGCAGCAGGGGGAGCGAGCTTTGCAGCACGCTCCAGTTAAAGAAGGTATCGACAATGTCCATGCGTCAGGGTTCAGGACTTGGGCTTGGGCATGTCCATGACTTCGGCGGTGCTGGTGCCCGCTTCCGGCTTGGCGCCGAACCATTTCTCGTGCAGGGCCGCGACCGTGCCGTCCTTCTTCATGGCGGTGATCTGCTCGTTCACCTGGGCCGCCAGGGGGCTGTCCTTGGCGAACATGATCGAGTAGCGCTCGCCCGTCTGGATGCGCTGGGCCACCTTGAACTGCGGCTTGTCCTTGGTGAAGTAGAGCAGGGCGGGGATGTCGCTGACATAGCCGTCGAGCCGGCCGGCGGCGAGGTCGAGCATGGCGGGCTGAAGCCCCTCGAAGCGGCGGATGTCGCCGAAACCGTACTGGGCCTGGTTCTGGGTCGCCCACATGTCGCCGGTGGAGCCGGTATCGACGCCGATCGCCTTGCCCTTGAGGTCCTCGACCTTGGCTATGCCGCTCTTGGACAGGACGGTCAGCGACTGGTCGCTGTCATAGTAGGGCTGGGCGAAGCTGACCGATTCCAGCCGCTTCTCGGTGATCGTGATGGACGAGATCGCCATGTCGATCCGCGCGGACTGCACGGCGGAGAACAGGCCGTTGAACGGGATGTTGACGATCTCGACCGACTTGCCCAGGCGCTTGGCGATCTCTTCGACCAGGTCGATCTCGAACCCGACATTCTTGCCGGTGGCGTCCTGGAACTCCCACGGGACGTTGCCGATGTTGGCGCCGACCGTCAGGTCGGCGGCCATTGCGTTGCCGGTCATGGCAGTCGCGGCGGTGGCGATGGCGGCCACCAGGGCCGTCTTCAGGAAGGTCCTGCGCATCTCGTCTCCTCACATCAATACTTGACGATGGCTATCCCCGGGGCCGGCCCGCCCGTCGTCGTTCGTCGCAACTGGTCTGACCGGCCAGACCAGTGGATTGGACCCGCTTTTCCGGTTAGGGTCAAGCAGACAAAAGGATGCGCGGGAGCGGGAGCCTGGAGATGAACAAGGTCGGCGGCAGGATGCTGGTGCCCCAATCGGCGGTCCAGAGGATCCAGGCGATGATCCTGGAGGGACCGCTGGCGCCGGGAGAGCGCCTGCCGGCCCAGCGCGAACTGGCCGAACAGCTCGGCATCAGCCGGGCGTCGCTGCGCGAGGCTCTTTCGGTGCTGGAAACCCTGGGTCTCGTCCGGGTGGAAGTCGGGCGGGGCGTCTTCGTCGTCGAGCCCGGCGGTGGTCCCGCGGGCAGGATTCCGGAGCCGAGATGGCGGTTCGCCGACCGTTACTCCCAGCATGAGGTCTACGAGACCCGGCTGACGCTGGAGCCGCGCGCCGCCGGGTTGGCCGCCGTGAAATCAGCCGCCGGGCCGCTGGCGGAGATCGGACGGTCGGTGGACGGGATGCGCCGCGCGGTGGAGTCCGGCGACCTGATCGCGGTCGCGGAGTGCGACAGCGTCTTTCATCGGACCATCGTGGAGTGCAGCGGCAACCGCATGTTCGTGGAGTTGTTCCGCACGGTGAACGGCGTCATGGACGAGATCCAGCGCCTGCCCTTCATCCATCACGACCGGATCTGGGAGACCGTCCACGAGCACGAGGCGATCCTGGCAGCCCTCGGCGATCGCGACGCGGCGGCGGCATCCTCGGCCATGGCGCGCCACATCACGGCCGCCGCAGGGCGCATCGGCGTAATCCTGGAAGGCTGAAACGGTACGCAGGCCCATACCAATTTCATATGGAAGCCAGCATTTTTATTCCATTTGTATGTATTCTTTGGATTACCCAAGAAGAGTTATTATACAGGCATCAGGTAATCAGGGGTCTTTAGTCATGTTCGGAAATATTCGGGTGGCCGCGTTGGCCGCCAGCGCTCTTCTATTGTTCAGCGTCGACGGTGCCCAGGCACAGCAAGCCCGTACGCTCAAGCTGGGGCATATCCTGGGCTCGGATTCCCAGCTGGGGGCCGGGGCGGCCGCCTTTGCCGACGAGGTCGCCAAGCGCACCTCCGGCCGGTACAAGATCGAACTCTATCCCAACGCGGCCCTGGGCGGAGAGGTCGAGGCGATCAAGGCGGTGCAGCTCGGCACGATCGAGCTGACCTTCGTGACCGGCGCTCCCATGCTGAACTTCGTCCCCGACGTGGGCGTCTTCGGCATCCCGTTCCTGTTCCGCGACGCCGGGCATGCCCATCGGGTGTTCGACGGCGACATCGGACAGGAATACCTGGAGAAGTTCCGCGCGCAGGACATGGTGGCGCTCGCTTGGGGCGAGAACGGGATGCGTCACATCACCAATGCCAAGCGCGCGATCTCCGCCCCGGAGGACGTCAAGGGCTTGAAGCTCCGGGTGCCGCAGAGCGAGGTGATGGTCGCCGGCTTCAAGGCGCTGGGCGCCGACGTCGCTCCGCTCCCCTTCCCGGAACTGTACAACGCGCTGCAGAGCGGCCAGTTCGACGGGCAGGAGAACCCGATCGCGACCATCCTGTCGGCCAAGTTCGCCCAGGTGCAGAAGCACCTGACCCTGTCGGCCCACAGCTATGACCCTGCCGCCTTCCTGATGAGCATCGACACGTTCGAGGACATGTCGGACGAGGACAAGGCCGCTTTCGTCGAGGCCGCGAAGGCCGGCGGTAAGGCGTCGCGCAAGGCGGCGGCCGATGCCCAGGCCAACGGCGTCAAGACCCTTCGCGAGCAGGGTCTCCAGGTCGTGACCGAGATCGACCGGGCGGCCTTCGCCAAGGCCGTGGCACCGGCGATGCCCGACCTCGAGAGGAAGTTCGGCGCGGCCCAGGTCGAGCGGATCAGGAACGTCCAGTGAGTCCGGCATCCGCGCGGACGGGGGTGGCCGCGCGGATCCGTAACAGGGGCCGGCGATGACCGCCGGGATTGGGGAGTTTGCATGTCAGCCTGGCCAAGACTTTCTAACATTCCGATAGCGTTGCGGATTTCGGGCGGATTCGCCCTTCTGCTCGTGCTGCTGGGAACCTTGTCGTTCTTCGCCGACCGGAACGCGGCGGAGACGACCGCCGGCATCGCCCGGCTGCGGTCGGTCAGCGACGCGGCCACCGTCTCGGGCTTGCTGTCGATCGACATGGAAGGGGCCCGTGGGGCCCTGACGCAATATGCGCTGACGGAAACCGACGGAGACCTGTCGGCCGCGAACCAGGCGCTGGAGGTACTGGGCTCCGCCATCGCGACGCTCGACGCCGCGGCGCTGGACGCGGACGCGGCCCTGGTCGGTCGCATCGTCAAGGCGGCGGAAGCCCATGACGCCGCGGCCCGGCAGAGCGTCGCCGCGGTGTCGGAACGGCGCATCGGCGTCTCGGCCCTGGTCAAGGCTTCCACCGGCCTGGGCACCACCACGTCCGCGATCGTCGGCACGGCGGTGCGGGACGGCAAGGCCGAGGTCACGGACCTGGCGGCGAAACTGGCCGAGGCGGGGCAGGCGAGCGCCCTGGCGGCGACGCGCTATGTCTCGTCGCGCAACCCCGCCGACGCCGGGATCGCGATCAAGGAGGCCGAGCGGTTCTCCGAGACCCTGGCAGGGTTGGCGGCGGCGACGACCGACAGCCGCCGGCTCCAGCGGTTCGCCGCCGCCCTGCCGGCGATCCTGGACGAATATCGCAAGGCGCTCGACGGCGTCGTCTCGGCGACGGACCGGTTCGCGGCGGCGGGTGCCGAGCGGATCCGCGCCGCCGAGGCCCTGGGGACCGCCATCGGGCAGCTGCGCCAGGCCAGCACGGACAGCCAGAACAGCACCTTCTCCGACATGACGGGTGCTGCGGAGCAGGCGCGGGCGCTGGGGCTGGCCGTGGCGGGAGGCGCGCTGCTGATCGGGGTCGTGATGGCTTTCCTGATCGCCCGCAGCATCACCCGGCCGATCCGGTCGCTAAGTTCGATCATGCAGCGACTGGCGGGTAACGATCTCTCCGTCCAGGTCGATTTCACCCGGCGGCGCGACGAGATCGGCGGGATGGCGCGGGCGGTCGAGACCTTCAAGGCCAACGGCCTGGAGGTGAAGCGGCTGCAGGCGGAGCAGGAGGAGATCAAGCGCCGGAGCGAAGCGGAGCGCAAGGCCGACCTGATGAGGCTGGCCGACGGGTTCGAGGCGAACGTCAAGGGCGTGGTCGACGCGGTGTCGTCCGCAGCGACCGAGATGGAGCGCAGCGCCGGGGCCATGTCGCGGACGGCGGAGTCGGCTTCGCACCAGGCGGTGATCGTCGCCGCGGCCTCCGAGCAGGCGACCACCAACGTCAACACGGTCGCGGGGGCCGCGGAGGAACTGTCCGCCTCGATCCAGGAGATCAGCCGGCAGATGTCCACCTCGCTGAGGATCACCGCCCAGGCGGTCCAGGACGCCGAGCGGACCGACGCCCTGATGCGCGGCCTGACCGACGCGGCCCGGGAGATCGGGCAGGTGATCGAGCTGATCAACTCCATCGCCGGGCAGACCAACCTGCTGGCCCTGAACGCCACCATCGAGGCGGCGCGGGCCGGGGAGGCCGGCAAGGGCTTCACGGTGGTGGCCAGCGAGGTCAAGGCGCTGGCGTCCCAGACCGAGCGCGCGACTGGGGAGATCCAGGCCAAGGTGCTGGAGATCCAGCAGGCGACCGGGAACGCGGCGGGGGCCATCCAGGGGATCGCGCGGACGATCGGCCGGATCAACGAGATCTCCTCCAGCGTGGCGGCCGCCGTGGAACAGCAGAACGCGGCCACCGGCGACATATCCCGCAACGTCCAGCAGGCTGCCGCCGGGACGCAGCAGGTGTCCGGCAACATCGTCGGAGTCTCCCAGGCTTCGAGCGAGACCGGGGCGGCCGCGGGGCAGGTGCTCGATGCGGCGGGAAGCCTCGCCCTGGAGGCGGAGCGGCTGCGCGGCGAGGTCGCCCGCTTCCTCGCGGACGTCCGCTGCGCCTGACGGCGGAGCGCCTGGAAACGTCGAACCGCGGCGGGGGCGCCGGCACGGGCTGCCGGCGCCTTTCGTCCTGCCGGCCGGGGACATGCCGATAGGCCGCTGACAGAACGGGTGGCGGGGGCTATATCGGTGGGCCAGCGCCATTGAGAGTGAGCCCATCATGACCAGCTCCGCCGAACGACCCGACACCACCAAGCCAGCAGAGACGATCGAGGTGCGGCGCAAGCGGCTGACCTTCCGGAGCTGGCACCGGGGGACCCGCGAGGCTGACATCCTGCTGGGCCGTTTCGCCGACCGGCACCTGCCCGCATTCGATGCTGCGCAGCTGGACCGGTACGAGCACCTCTTGGAACTGAGCGATCCCGATCTTTATAACTGGATGTCCGCGCGCGAGCCGGTTCCGCCGGAGCACGACAACGACGTGATGCGGCTGCTGATCGCGTTCAATTTCAAGACGACCGTCGCTTGACCCTCCTGGTTCGATAACAGACCCTTGATAAAGATCAAATTAGACCCCGGCCAACCGTCCCGCCTGCTGATCGCCGGTGCGCCGGAAGGGCAGGACGCCCGAGTCCTCGCCGACATCGCGAAGCGCCGCGGCCCCTCCGGGCTGCTGCACGTGGCGCTGGACGACCAGCGGATGGCCCGCCTGGCCGAGGCGGTTGGTTTCTTCGCGCCCGAAATCGAGCTCGTGCAGATCCCGGCCTGGGACTGCCTGCCCTACGACCGCGTGTCGCCCAACGTCGATATCGTCAGCCGCCGGGTCGAGGGGCTGACCCGCCTGATCGAGCCCGGCAAGGGGCGGCCGAGGCTTGTCCTGACCACGGTCAACGCGCTGCTGCAGAAGGTGCCGCCGCGCGGGACGTTCGCCCATGCCACCTTCCGCGCCGGCGTCGGCGACCGCATCGACCTGGACAAGCTGCAAGCCTATCTGGCCCACAACGGCTATACCCGCGCGCAGACCGTGCGCGAGCCCGGCGAGTTCGCGATCCGCGGCGGCATCGTGGACCTGTTCCCGCCCGGCACCGAGGAGCCGTTGCGGCTCGACCTGTTCGGCGACGAGCTGGAGGGGGTTCGCGCCTTCGACCCGATGAGCCAGCGGACCACCGAGAAGCGCGACGGCATCGCCCTGAAGCCGATGTCGGAGGTCTTCCTGGACGAGCAGTCGATCGCCCGGTTCCGCTCGGGCTATCGCGAGCTGTTCGGCGCCGTGCTGGACGAGGACCCGCTGTACGAGGCGGTCAGCGCCGGCCGCAAGCATGGCGGCATGGAGCACTGGCTGCCGCTGTTCCATTCCGGCATGGAAACGATCCTGGACTATGTGCATGACGCGGTCGTGACGCTCGATCCGCAGGCGGAAGAGGCGCGGGATTCCCGGCTTGCGCAGATCGCCGACTTCTATCATGCGCGCAAGACGCTGCAGGCGGTGGAGAAGAAGGCTAACAATCCCGTCTACAAGCCGCTGCCGCCGGAGATGCTGTACCTGGACGAGGACGGCTGGAACGCGCTGCTGGGCGCGCGGGCGGTCGGCCAGCTGATGCCCTTCGCGCTGGCCGAGGGCCAGGCGGGGGTGGATGCCGGCGGACGGCGCGGCCGGGACTTCGCCGACGCCCGGGCCAAGCCCGACGTCAACGTGTTCGACGCGCTGAAGGCGCACATCGAGGAGCTCCAGAAGCACGACCGGCGCTGCGTCGTCGCCGGCTACAGCCAGGGTGCCCGGGACCGGCTGCTGACCGTTCTGCGCGACCACGGCATCGAGCGGGTCGAGGTCTGCGAGAGCTGGGAGGGGGCGAGGCGGCTCGACCGGCGCACCACCGCGCTGATCGTGCTGGGGATCGAGACCGGCTTCGCCGCGCCCGACGTGGCGGTGATCACCGAGCAGGACATCCTGGGCGACCGGCTGGCCCGGCCGACCAAGAAACGCCGCCGGTCCGCCAACTTCATCGCCGAGCTGTCGAGCCTGAGCGAGGGCGATCTGGTCGTCCACGTCGATCACGGGATAGGGCGCTATGACGGGCTGGAGACGCTCCAGGTGACCGGCGCGCCGCACGATTGCCTGCGGCTGATCTACGAGGGCGGCGACAAGCTCTATCTCCCGGTCGAGAACATCGAGCTGCTGTCGCGCTACGGGTCGGAGGACAGCGCCCAGCTCGACAAGCTGGGGGGCGTCGGCTGGCAGGGCCGCAAGGCCCGGGTCAAGAAGCGCCTGAAGGACATGGCGGAGGCGCTGCTGAAGATCGCGGCCGAGCGCGAGCTTCGCCGGGGCACGCCCGTTTCGGCACCGGACGGGATCTATGCCGAATTCGCGGCGCGGTTCCCCTATCCCGAGACGGAGGACCAGCTCCGCGCGATCGAAGAGGTGCTGGAGGACCTGCAGTCCGGCCGCCCGATGGACAGGCTGGTGTGCGGCGACGTGGGCTTCGGCAAGACCGAGGTGGCATTGCGTGCCGCCTTCATCGCCGCCCTGTCCGGCATGCAGGTCGCCGTCGTGGTGCCGACCACGCTGCTGGCGCGCCAGCACTCGCGCACCTTCGAGAAGCGGTTCGCCGGCTTGCCGGTCCGGATCGGCCAGCTCTCCCGCCTGGTGTCGGCGAAGGAACAGAAGCTGGTCAAGGAAGGTCTCGCCGCCGGAACGATCGACATCGTGATCGGGACCCACGCGCTGCTGTCCAAGACCGTGCAGTTCAAGGACCTGGGCATGGTGATCGTGGACGAGGAGCAGCATTTCGGCGTGAAGCAGAAGGAGCGGCTGAAGCAGCTCCGCGCCGACGTCCATGTGCTGACCCTGACCGCGACCCCGATCCCGCGGACGCTCCAGATGGCCCTAGCCGGCGTGCGCGAGCTGAGCCTGATCGCGACGCCGCCGGTGGACCGGCTGGCGGTGCGGACCTTCGTGCTGCCCTACGATCCGGTGGTGATCCGGGAGGCGATCCTGCGCGAGCACTACCGCGGCGGCCAGACCTATTACGTCTGCCCGCGGCTGGAGGACCTTCCGCGGGTCTACGAGCGGCTTCAGGAACTGGTGCCTGAGGTCAAGGTCGTGATGGCCCACGGCCAGATGGCGGCGACCCAGCTGGAGGAGGTCATGACGGCCTTCGACGACGGGCAGTTCAACGTGCTGCTGGCGACCAACATCGTCGAATCGGGCCTGGACGTGCCGAACGCCAACACGATGATCATCCACCGTTCCGACCTGTTCGGGCTGGCCCAGCTCTACCAGCTGCGCGGCCGGATCGGCCGGTCCAAGGTCCGGGGCTACGCCTACCTGACCTATGCGCCCCGGACCGTGCTGTCCGCCACCGCGACCCAGCGGCTGCACGTGATCGAGACCCTGGACAGCCTGGGCGCCGGATTCCAGCTGGCCAGCCACGACATGGACATCCGGGGCGCCGGCAACCTGCTGGGCGAGGAGCAGTCGGGACATATCAAGGAGGTCGGCGTCGAGCTGTACCAGCATATGCTGGAGGAGGCGGTCGCGACCGCCCGCAGCGGCGCCGGGACGTCGGCGGATGCCGAGGACACCTGGACCCCGACGATCAACCTGGGCATGCCGGTCCTGATCCCCGAGGCGTACATCGCGGACCTGAACGTACGGCTGGGTCTGTACCGCCGGATTTCGGAACTGGTGGACCGGAGCGAGATCGACAGCTTCGCGGCGGAACTGATCGACCGCTTCGGGCCGCTGCCGCCCGAGGTGGAGAACCTGCTGAACGTCATGACGATCAAGCAGCTCTGCCGCACCGCCGGGGTCGAGCGGGTCGATGCCGGGCCGAAGGGCGCCGTGCTGTCGTTCCACAAGAACAGCTTCGCCCGGCCGGACCAGCTCGTGATCTTCATCGGCAAGCAGGCCGCGACCATGAAGCTGCGGCCGGACCACAAGCTGGTCTATACCCGCACGTGGGACGACACGGCGACGCGGGTGAAGGGCGTGCAGCGGCTGATGCAGGACCTTGCCAAGCTGGCGGCCTGACCGCCGCGCGCCTATGCGCGGGGGGTGACCTGCTGGGCCACCGGCTCGACCTCCTCCGCCGCGAGGTCGAGCAGCGGCATGAAGGCGGTCGGCTCCTGGGCGCCGGCGAGCGCATAGCGCCGGTTGAAGATGAAGCAGGGCACGGCCTGTATGCCCAGTTGCCGGGCGACCGATTCCGTCGCCCTGATCGCCGCCACGTCCAGGTTGCTGGCGAGGTAATCGCGGGTCAGGTCCGGGTCGAGGCCGGCCTGCGCCGCCTTGGACAGCAGGACGTCGCGGTCGCCGATGTCCAGGCTCTCGATGAAGTAGGCGTCGAACAGGAGGTCGGTCATGACGTCGGCCAGCCCCGACCGGCCGGCCAGCCGGACCAGCCGGTGCGCGGCGAGCGTGTTGGGCGTCCGCCGGATGCGGTCCAGCCGGATCGGGATGCCGTCCTTGGCCGCGGTCTCCTCGATCACGCCGTAGACCTGCCGGGCCCGCTCGATGCCGCCGAACTTCGCGGCGAGGTAGGCCACGCGGTCGATCCCGGCCGGCGCCATGTCCGGGTTGAGCTCGTAGGGCTGCCAGCGGCGTTCCAGCGGCAGCCTGGGCCGCTCGGCGAGCGCGAGTTCCAGCCGGCGCTTGCCGATGTAGCACCACGGACAGATCAGGTCGGAATATATCTCCACTATCATGGCGCTGATTATAGTCTCTTGAGCGTTCCGATTGCGAGGGTGCTTGACCTTTCGGAGTTCAGGTCCAACCATCCGCCTGGGGACCGAGGGAGCCTCCGCCAGTAGAACAAACGAAATGCCCGGCCGTGCTCCCGGCACCGGCGGCATTTGAAAAGAAATCGGCAGCAGGAACCATGAGCACGACAGACCTTTCCGGCCATATAGCCTTCGTCACCGGCGCGTCCGGCGGGCTTGGGCGGCATTTCGCGATCACGCTGGCCCGGGCCGGCGCCAAGGTGGCCCTGGCGGCGCGGCGTCCGGACGCCTTGAAGGCCGTCGCCCAGGAAATCGAGGGTTTCGACGGGCGGGCGATCGCCGTGCCGCTGGACGTCACCGACGCGGCGTCGGTGCGCGCCGCCGTCGAGGCGGCCGAGACCGAGCTGGGGCCGATCACCGTGCTGGTCAACAATTCCGGCGTGACCGAGACGGTGGCGGCGCTCGACCAGGACGAGGCGTCCTGGGACCGGGTGCTCGACACCAACCTGAAGGGCGCCTGGCTGGTCGCGACCGAGGTGGCGCGGCACATGGTGCGGCTCGGGCATGGCGGCAGCATCATCAACATCGCGTCGATCCTCGGGCTGCGCCAGGGCGGGCAGGTCACCGCCTACGCGACCTCCAAGGCGGCGCTCGTCCAGTTGACCAAGCAGCTGGCCCTGGAGCTGGCTCGCTATCAGATCCGCGTCAACGCGCTGGCGCCCGGCTATATCGAGACCGACATCAACCGCGAGTTCTTCGGTACCGATGCGGGCAAGGCCCTGATCCGGCGGATCCCGCAGCGGCGGCTGGGCCAGGCGGCGGACCTGGACGGGCCGCTGCTGCTGCTGGCGTCCGACGGCAGCCGTTACATGACCGGCAGCGTGCTGGCGGTCGATGGCGGCCATCTGGTCGGGTCGCTCTAGGAAATTCAGCAACTGTTCTGGTGAACCTCCATGGATTTCACGCTTTCACCCGAAGTCGAGGATTACCGGCTCCGCGTCCGCGACTTCGTCGCCCGGCGCATCCTGCCGATCGAGACCGATCCGGCGAACTACGACGAGCACGAGAACATCGCCGACGCTCCCCTGGCCAGCCTCCGCGCCCAGGCGAAGGAGGCCGGGCTGTGGGCGCCGCAGATGCCCAAGTCGCGGGGCGGCGTGGGGCTCGGCGTCGTCGGCATGGCGGCCCTGTACGAGGAGATGGGCCGGTCGATCTTCGGCCCGGTCGCGTTCAACGCCGCCGCTCCCGACGACGGCAACATGATCGTGCTGGAGAAGGTCGCGACCGAGGCCCAGAAGGAGCGCTGGCTGCAGCCGATCGTCGACGGCAAGGTCCGTTCCGCCTTCGCGATGACCGAGCCCATGCCTGGCGCCGGCTCCGATCCTTCGGCGATGAGGACGCGGGCCGAATGGCGGGGCGACCGCTGGGTCGTCAACGGCCACAAATGGTACATCACGGGGGCCGGGGTCGCCCGGCACTTCATCCTGATCGCGCGGACCTCCGACGACTCCCGGAAGGGGCTCAGCGCCTTCCTGTTCGATGCCGACCAGCCCGGCTGGGAGATCGTCCGCCGCATCCCGATCATGGGACCGGAGGAGCATGGCGGCCATTGCGAGCTGCGCTTCGACGGGCTGGAGATCGCGCCCGAGAACGTGTTGATGAACATCGGCGACGGGTTGAAGCTGACCCAGATCCGCCTCGGCACCGCGCGCCTGACCCACTGCATGCGATGGCTCGGCATGGCGAAGCGCGCGACCGAGATCGCCGCGGCCTATGTCCGGGAGCGCGACAGCTTCGGCTCCAAGCTGCACCAGCACGAGGGCGTGCAGTGGCTGATGGGCGAGGCGGCCATGGCGATCGAGGTCGGGCGTCTCCTGACCATGCGGGCGGCGTGGAAGCTCGACCAGGGCGATTTCGCCCGGAAGGAGGTTTCCATGGCGAAGATCCAGGTCAGCGAAACCCTGCACAAGGCGGTGGACACGGCGATCCAGCTGTGCGGGGCGAGGGGCTATTCCAAGGACACGCCGCTGGAGTGGATGTACCGCTATGCCCGGCAGGCCCGGCTGGTGGACGGGGCGTCGGAGGTCCACAAGATGGTGCTCAGCCGGTTCTACATGGACGAAGGCCTGGATTTCTGGGGGTGGCGGTGACGCTTTGTTAACCGCGTCGCGAAAGACTGGCGCTGGGAGTTCCGTTCCGGTGGCGAGCCATGTCCGACAGCTACACCAATGCCAAGATCCGGGAGGCCCTGGTCGCCTCGCAGGGTAGCCGCGCCCGCGCCCAGGACATCCTCCTGGGCTGGGCCCAGGCCGACGACCGGCTGCTGCGCGGGCTGGTCACGCCGTACCTGAAGGGAATCGTGACCGGAACGGTCGAGCGGGTCACGCGGCCGGGTTCCGGCGCGACGGCCGTGTCCGCGCCGGCGCCGACGGTCCAGAGTCCCGCGGTCCCGAAGCCCCTGCTCCAGAAGCCTGCCGGCCGGCCGTCGCCGCCGCGCCAGCTGTCGCCGGAAGCGCTGGACAAGGCCTTGTCCATGATGGGGCAGGGCATGCCGCCGCGCCCGGCCGCCGCGACGCCTCCCCGGTCGGCCGGCGCGCTGAAGCTGGGGACGACCAACCCGGTTCCGCCGACCAAGGCCGGCGCCAAGCACCAGCAGACCATGCGGGCGCTGGCCGCGCTCTACGCGCGCAAGCACCAGACCTGAGGCATCCGCCCTGGCCTGATCCGATTATTTTTCGGGCTTCTGCTCCGCCTTGCGGGGCCAGGCGGGACTGATCCCTACCAGGGTTTCCTTGTTGCCGTAAGGCTCCGGCCTGGTATGGCACTCGACCTGGGCGAGGGTCCGGTAGCAGTAGAGTTCGGGCTCGACCCGGGTGACCACCTCGGGATAGGGGCGGCAGTAATGGCGGGTCCGCTCGTAGTTCACCAGGCTGCAATCCTCGTCCATGACGTAGGACGCGGCATGGTCGGTGATCGTCTTGCCGGTATTCACCAGCAGGACGGCGGAAGCGCCGGTGGTGGCCACGCCGACCGGGCCTTCGAGAAGGGAGCAGCCGGCGAGCACGCCGACGGCGAGAAGTGCCGCGACACGCGGAACTGCGTCGGTCATGCGGTATCCCCTCATCGCAGCAGGACGCATTGGTGTACCCGGCATTGGACGAGGACGAAGGCGTCCTTGGACTTCCCGCCGGTGCAGGACACCTTGTAAACCGTTTCTCCCGCTCCGCCGACGATCTGTCGCAACGGCTCGATCTTGCCCGGCTTGCAGTTGGCGGCAAGCGCCACGGAGCGCGCCTCGGCCTGGCTCGCCCGGGCGGGGAGGGCGGACAAGAGCATCGCCGCGGCCCCGGCAAGGACCGTCGCAAAACCCAGGACCGGCAACCGGCCCGACCGTCTTCCCGTCGCGTATCGCATACCATGTGATAGAACGGGGCCGGTTAAGCATTCGAAAAGAAGGGTCGGGACGTTGCTCCACATCTATGTCGATGCCGATGCCTGTCCGGTGAAGGACGAGGTCTATCGGGTTGCCGAACGGTACCGGCTCAAGGTCACGCTGGTGGCGAACAGCCCTTTCCGGGTCCCGTTCGACGAGCGGATCAGGCTGGTGGTCGTCAGCGGCTCCTTCGATGCCGCGGACGACTGGATCGCCGAGAATTGCGGCGAGGGCGACATCGTCGTCACCGCGGACATCCCGCTGGCGTCCCGCTGCCTGAAGAACGGCGCCCGGGTGATCGGTTCGACCGGCAAGCCCTTCACCGACGCCACCATCGGGCAGGCGCTGGCCGGACGCGAGCTGAGCCAGCATCTCCGCGAGAGCGGGCTGATCACCGGCGGGCCGGCGCCGCTCGGAAAGCAGGACCGCTCGCGCTTCCTCCAGCAGCTCGACCAGGACATCCAGGCGATCCGGAGAAGCGCCGGGATCAGATGAAACCGAGCGGTCGTTTTTCCGTGAATTTCCCCTTGCGGACGCGAAATCCCGCTGCTAGAAACCATCTCACTGATCCCGGTTAGCTCAGTTGGTAGAGCAGTGGACTGTTAATCCGCCTGTCGCTGGTTCGAGTCCAGCACCGGGAGCCAAATCAAGAAGGTCTTCCTTCCGCAACGCCGCAGCATCCGCTGCGGCGTTGTTTCGTTTCCAGCCGTCGAAATAGGAAGCTCCGTCAAGGAGCGTTGTACCAGACCTTGCCGAAGGTCGAGATATCGTAGCCCAGAAGGTCCCGGGACTTGGCGATCGCCTCCTCCGTCCGGGCGAAGGCAAGCAACGCCTGCATTTCGGGTTCGAAATAATCCCGGCGGCGCATCACGAGGTCGTAACGTTCGCGATGAAGCGGCACGAAATCCAGACGGAGTTGCCGTGCCACGGCACGGACCGCCACGCCGGTGTCGGCACGGCCGTCGAGGATCGCGAGACCGACTTCCAGTTCGCTGCGTGCGGGATGTTCGGCGACCGCGAGGTCGCTCCAGCCGATGCCGGCGCTTTCCAGCAGATGATCCATCAGGACGCGGGCGCCGGAGGCCGGGGGGCGCGCCGCGATGCGCGGCCCCTTCGTCGCGAGATCCTCGATGCGGGACAGGCCGAGCGGATTGCCGGAGGCGAGCACAAGGCCTTGCTCCCGCCATGCCCACTCGATCGCCACCACATCGAGGTCGCCGAGTTCGCTCCGGATCGCGGGCACATTGTAGCCGCCGCCGTCCGGCGAGAGGATATGGATGCCGCAGGCGGCGGCCTGACCGCCCGCCAGCCTTTCCAGACCATCCAGGCTCCCCCCGGTCAGCAGGGCCAGCCCGCAGCCCGACGTCGAGACGCACCATTCGAGGAAAGGATCATGGCTTCCGGCGATCACGCGGGGGGCGGCCGTGGCTGCGGGGGCGTGGCGTTCGGCGGCGGACGGCTCGGCCAGCTTCAGCCACTGGTCGATCTGGGCCTTGGGGAAAAGCCACTTGCCGCCGACGCGGGTGCAGGGGATGGCGGCCTGCCGGACCAAATCATAGATCTTGCGTTCCTTGATCCGGAGATAGGCAGCCACTTCCTGGGTGTTCATCAGGTCGGACATTCCCGGACCTCTTCTGCATCGGGCCAGCGGTCTTGGACGCGGTCGCGCCGTTCGCCACTATATCCGCCGCACCGGCCAATGCCAGGAGCGTCCCATCGCCGTCAGCTTCCCGCCTTGTCGGCATTGGGAAAGAAAAGCTGCTCGCCGTCGATCCTATGGCCGGTTATGGCGTCCTGCCCCTCGGCCGAAACGAGCCAATCGACGAAGCTCGCGCCGTCCTCGACCTTCACATGCGGATGCTTCTCCGGATTGACCAGCATGACGCCGTACTGGTTGAACAGGCGCTTGTCCCCTTCGAGCAGGATGGTCAGGTTCCCCCGGTTCTTGAAACTCAGCCAGGTTCCGCGGTCGGCCAGGGTATAGGCGTCCATGGCGGCGCTGGTGTTCAACGTCGGCCCCATGCCCGATCCCGTCGACCGATACCAGCCGGTCGATGCCGAGGCGGTATCCACCCCGGCCGCCTGCCAAAGCCGCTGTTCGGCCTTGTGGGTCCCGCTATCGTCACCGCGCGAGGCGAACGGGACCTCCGCGGCCGCGATCTTCTTCAGGGCCGACGAGACGTCCTTCGTTCCCTTGATTCCGGCCGGGTCGGACGCGGGACCGACGACCACGAAATCGTTGTACATCACATCATGACGCTTCCTGGCGAAGCCGTCGGCGACGAACTTCTCCTCGGCCTTCGTGTCATGCACGAAGAGAACGTCCGCGTCGCCCCTGCGGCCCGTCTCCAGCGCCTGGCCGGTTCCCTGGGCCACGACTCGGACGTCGATGCCGGTCTGGCCCTTGAAGAGCGGCAGGATACGGGCGAACAGGCCGGACTGCTCGGTCGAGGTGGTGGATGCGACCGTGATGAAGCGGTCCTGCGCCGCGGCGGGGAGAGCCGAGGCCGTCCACAGGCCGGCGGCCAGAAGGGCGCCGAACAGGCGCCGCCGCGTCAGGATGGTCAGCATAGGAGGTCTCCTCTCAGGAAGGCTGCGGCTTCCCGGGTCCGCGGTTGGTCGAAGAAGGCCGGGGCCGACGTCTGCTCGATCAGCCGGCCGCGGTCGAGGAAGATGATTTCCTGCGCGATGCGGCGCGCCTGCCCGAGGTCGTGGGTGGTCATGACGATCTTGATGCCGTCGCGCACGAATTCCCCGATCATGGATTCGACGGCCCGGGTCGCCGTGGGGTCGAGGTTGGCGGTCGGCTCGTCGAGGAACAGCACCTCGGGCTTCAGCGCCCAGGCGCGCGCCAAGGCGAGTCGCTGCTGCTCGCCGCCCGACAGGACGCGAGCCGGCCGGTCCGCCAGCGCGCCCAATCCGAAGCGGTCGAGTGCCGCGCGGGCGGCTTCGCGGCGGGCCTTGTACCCGAGTCCCGAGAGGGCAAGCGCGTGGACGAGGTTCCCGAATGCCGACCGGCGCAGCATCACCGGCCGCTGGAACACCATGGCGTCCCGCCTGCGCCCGGGCGCCGCGCCGGGACCGAGCCAATCCACGGTGCCGGCGGTCGGGCGAATCAGGCCGTGGCAGAGGCGCAACGTCAGGCTCTTGCCGGCACCGTTGGGACCGAGCACCGCGGTGGGACCGCGCCCGTCCAGCACCAGGTCCAGCCCGGGGATCAGCGTCGTTCCCCCGACCGCATAACGGACGCCCTTCAGGCGAAGCGGCAGGCTGGTCGGTAGATCACGCATGGGACTTCCCGGGATCGGCGGGTGGAGGGCGGCCGTCCCCGAACTTTCGCCGCACTATGCAAGAACATGCATAAACCTGCAGGATTTACCGGGAAAGCGCAAGCCTGCGGATGGCTGCGCTCTGTGGAGAATACCATTCAGGCCGGCAATCATCTGGAACGCGGGACGGTCGAACAGCGGGTTGGATGCCGATTCTTTAAGCAGGCCGTGTACCGAGAGGAGTCCCCGATCAGGTTGGACCGCTTCGTTTCACGCAGCCTGCCGTTCCACCCGCCTCACTGTGTTGCGCCATGGGCGCAACCTACGGCTCGATGCAGGGCGGAGGTGATGCGGGCCGAAGATCGTAGGTTGCGCCCATGGCGCAACGCGTCGGATCGGCTGTCTCGGACGGAGCGACCTGATCGGGTACAACCCTAAGGGTCTACCGGCTCCATACCGGCAAAAAAAGAGCGGGGCAGCGGATGAACCGCTGCCCCGCCTTTCGGTCGGTAGCTGAGCTTCGGACCGGGCCGATCAGACCGAGTAGTACATCTTGTACTCGATCGGGTGCGGCGAGGTCTCGAAGGCCATCTGCTCTTCGCGCTTCAGCTCGATATAGGCCGCGATCATGTCCGGGGCGAAGACGTCGCCCTTGGTCAGGAACTCGTGGTCGGCTTCCAGGCTGTCGAGCGCCTGACGGAGCGAACCGCACACGGTCGGGACCGAGGCCAGCTCTTCCGGAGGCAGGTCGTACAGGTTCTTGTCCATCGCGTCGCCGGGATGGATCTTGTTCTGGATACCGTCCAGACCGGCCATCAGCATGGCGGCGAAGGCCAGGTACGGGTTGGCCGACGGATCGGGGAACCGGACCTCGACGCGCTTGCCCTTCGGGCTCGCGACGTAGGGGATGCGGCAGGACGCCGAGCGGTTGCGGGCCGAGTAGGCCAGCAGCACCGGAGCCTCGTAGCCCGGAACCAGACGCTTGTAGCTGTTGGTCGACGGGTTGGTGAAGGCGTTCAGCGCGCGGGCGTGCTTGATGATGCCGCCGATGTAGTACAGCGCTAGGTCGGACAGGTCGGCGTAGCCCGAGCCGGCGAAGATCGGCTGGCCATCCTTCCAGATCGACTGGTGGCAGTGCATGCCCGAGCCGTTGTCGCCGTAGACCGGCTTCGGCATGAACGTCGCGGTCTTGCCGTAGGCCGCGGCGACGTTATGCACGACATACTTGAACTGCTGCATGTTGTCGGCGGTCTTGACCAGCGTGTCGAACTTGATGCCGAGCTCGTGCTGGGAAGCGGCCACCTCGTGGTGGTGCTTCTCGATCTCGACGCCCATCTCGCCCAGGACGGTCAGCATCTCGGCGCGCAGGTCCTGCCCCGAGTCGATCGGCGGAACCGGGAAGTAGCCGCCCTTGACGGCCGGGCGGTGGCCCAGGTTGCCCTCGGGGAGTTCCTTGCCGGTGATGTACGGGCCTTCCTCGCTGTCGATCTTGTAGAAGCACTGGTTCATCGAGACTTCGTAGCGGACGTCGTCGAACACGAAGAACTCGGCTTCCGGACCGAAATAGGCGGTGTCGCCGATGCCGGCCGCTTCCATGTGCGCCTGGGCCGCCTTGGCGATCGAGCGCGGGTCGCGGTTGTAGGGCTGGCCGCTGGAGGGCTCGTACACGTCGCAGAAGATGTTCAGCATCGGCTGGGCCGCGAACGGGTCCATCACCGCGGTCGCCGCGTCCGGCATCAGGGTCATGTCGGACTCGTTGATCGCCTTCCAGCCCGCTATCGATGAACCGTCGAACATGATGCCGTCGGTGAAGGCTTCTTCGTTCATCGTGGAGACGTGCTGCGCGGTGTGCTGCAGCTTGCCGCGCGGGTCGGTGAAGCGAAGGTCGACGTACTTGACGTCGTGTTCCTTGATCAGGTCGAAGACCTTGCTGATGTCAGACATGCCTCGGGATCCGTTTCTATGGTTGACGCTGGCTCGCTCCCGCCGAGGAGGACGGGGAGAAACCGATTTTGGTGACGCGCGCGGGCGTTGTTATGTCACGACCTTTCCGGACGCACAATCCACAGCTTATCCGTCAGCGGAATTGCGGCGACGTGGCTGTCCGGCCGGCTTTGCCCGCGATGTCGATGGAGCCGGACGCGCGGCCGGGATCGGCCGGCGCCAAGGTCTTATCCGGGATCGGCCGCGGCGGCTTTCCGCGCTGCGCGCGAATCGCCGTGGGCCGTCCGAATGGGGTGGAGCGGTCGGGGACGGTCGATGCGCGTCAGACGGCGTCGCTTCCCTTCTCGCCGGTTCGAATCCGGACGACTTCCTCGACCGGAGTCACGAAGATCTTGCCGTCGCCGATGCGGCCGGTGTGGGCAGCCGTCTGGATGGCCTCGATGGCGCGGTCGACCAGACTGTCGTCCATCACCACCTCGATCTTCACCTTCGGCAGGAAGTCCACGACGTATTCCGCGCCACGGTACAATTCCGTATGACCCTTCTGCCGCCCGAAGCCCTTGGCCTCGGTGACGGTAATGCCCTTGATGCCGACCTCGTGAAGGGCTTCCTTCACTTCGTCGAGCTTGAACGGCTTAATGATGGCTTCGATTTTTTTCATGATGCTGATCAACGACTCCCCGTGGATGGCGGCGCGCCACCGAGCGGTGCTCATCATCCCGTAAAGCACGGGGCATGCCAACGCCCGATTGCCTTGCCGGAACACGCGGGACGGCCTTTCCGCAGCAGCGCCTGCCGCCGCAGCCGGCACGGATCTGATGAACCGGTGTGCATATTGCCTAAACAGTGTGCAGCTTGACATGTCACGCCGCCGCGTGGCGCTTCGGCCGCCGGAGGTCGATTTCGTCCCTTGACGGGGCTCCGGCGATTTGGCATAGACACGGCCCCAACGGTGGCGGCGGTAGCTCAGTTGGTAGAGCCCTCGGTTGTGGTCCGAGTGGTCGTGGGTTCGAGTCCCATCCGTCGCCCCATCCCGTCCCGGGAAATTCACTTCAGGTCCAGGCGAAGTCGGCGCATCCTGCGGCCCCCCTTGGGGAGTGCGGGCTGTTATGCTGCGCCCCACGCCGTTCTGCCGGCATGCGGCCGGCCGACATGGCCGAGTTCGAACCGGGAGTTCTCCGATGGCAGCACAGAACGCTTTGCTGACGGTCGCCGAGATGTATCGTGCGGACGCGCTCACGATCGAGGGCGGCGTCTCCGGCGAAACCCTGATGGAGGCGGCCGGGGCCGCCGTCGCCCGGGCCGTCGCGGCCCGCCGGCCGCCCGGCACCGTGGCCGTGCTCTGCGGGCCCGGCAACAACGGCGGCGACGGTTTCGTGGTCGCCCGCCTGCTTGCGGGGCAGGGATGGTCGGTGCGGGTCGGGCTGCTCGGCAGCCGCGAGGCGCTGCGGGGCGACGCCGCCGTCATGGCGGGCCGCTGGAACGGGACGGTGGCGCCCCTCGCGCCAGAATTGCTCGACGGGGCCGATGTCGCGGTGGACGCCCTGTTCGGGGCCGGCCTGTCCAAGCCGCTGGAGGGCATGGCGCGGGCCATGGTCGAGGACCTCGCCGCCCGCGCCATTCCGACGGTGGCGGTGGACGTCCCCAGCGGCGTCCACGGCGATACGGGCGCCGTGCTCGGCGCCGCGGCGCCGGCTTCCGTGACGGTCACCTTTTTCCGGAAGAAGCCCGGGCATCTGCTGTTGCCCGGTCGCGTCCTGTGCGGCGACCTGGTGGTGGCCGACATCGGAATTCCCGACCGGGTGCTGGACCGGATCGCGCCGAGGCTCGCCGAGAACGGGCCGGCATCCTGGCTTTCGGGATTTCCCTGGCCGAGGCTCGACGGCCACAAGTTCGACCGGGGCCACGCCGTTGTGTTCGGGGGCACCCGGATGACCGGTGCCGCCCGCCTGGCTGCCCGGGCGGCGCGGCGAGTCGGCGCGGGACTGGTCAGCATCGCCTGCGATCCGCCGGCCTTCCCGATCTATGCCGCATCCGACCCCGGCACCATCGTGTCGCCGCTCGACGACTCGGGGAGTTTCGATGACCTGATGGCCGATCCGCGCCGCAACGCCGTGCTGATCGGACCGGGAGCGGGAACCGGGCCGGCGACCTGCGGCCATGTGCTGGGCGCGCTCCGGGCCGGCAAGGCGATGGTTGTCGACGCGGACGGCCTGACCGCCTTCGCAGACCATTCGACCGACCTGTACCGCGCCCTCAGCGACCGCTGCCTGCTGACGCCCCATGCCGGGGAGTTCAAGCGCCTGTTCGGGATCGAGGGAGACAAACTGTCGCAGGCTCGGCGGGCGGCGGCCCGGGCGGGTGCCGTGGTGCTGCTGAAGGGCGCCGATACCGTGATCTCCGCGCCCGACGACCGGGCCGTGATCAACGTCAACGCGCCGCCCGAGCTGGCGACGGCCGGGGCCGGTGACGTGCTGGCCGGGCTGGCCGTCGGCCTGATGGCGCAGGGTATGCCGGCCTTCGCCGCGGGCGCCGCGGCGGCCTGGCTGCACGGGGAGGCGGCCCGTGCCGTCGGTCCCGGACTGATCGCGGAGGATCTTTCTGAGGCGCTCCCCGCGGTGCTGCGGCGCCTGCGCGGGGACTCGTGAAGCTTCCGTGAAGGATGGCCGCGGCGGCGGCTTTGCCCTTGATCGGCCGGCCGCGATTCCACCAAGATCGCGGACATGACCCAGCTCCCGGCACCCCTCGAAGAGCAGCCGTCCCCCTCGCTGTTCGACCGTACCCTTGAGAACCTGCGCTCCGCCTGGCGCGACATCGCGGCCTTCTCGCGCGAGGCGGTCGGCGCGATGCCGCGTCCCCACCTGCCGCGCGAGGATGCGGACCGGCTCCGCGTCCAGATGCAGGCCTGCCTGGCGGGGCGGGGCGGGGAGGTCTCGGCGCGCGCCCGGGCGGCCGAACTGGGGCGTACCTATCTGAGCCTCGACTCGACGGGGCGGCGGAATTTCCTGACGATCCTGTCGCGCGACTTCGACGTGGACCGGGCCACGGTCGACCAGGCGGTGGACGCTTTCCACAAGGCGCCGGACCCCGTGCTGCGCGGCAAGGCGGAGCGGAAGCTCCGCGAGGCCCTCGAGCCGGGACGGATGCGGCTGCTGACCCAGTTCAACGGTCTGCCCGAGGGGGTGAAGTTCCTCGTGGACATGCGTGCCCAGCTCCTGGAGTGGGCGGCGGACGACCCGCTGATGGCCGCCCTGGAGGCCGACCTCAAGACGCTGCTGAAGAACTGGTTCGACGTCGGATTCCTGGAATTGCGGCGAATCACCTGGGACAGCCCGGCCGCGCTGCTGGAGAAGCTGATCGCCTACGAGGCGGTGCACGCCATCCGGGGATGGCAGGACCTGAAGGACCGTCTCGACTCGGACCGCCGCTGCTTCGCCTTCTTCCACCCCCGGATGCCCGACGAGCCGCTGATCTTCGTCGAGGTCGCGCTGGTCAGCGGCATGTCGGACAATGTCCAGACGCTTCTGGACGAGGCGGCGCCGGTCCAGGACCCTCAGGCGGCGGATACCGCGATCTTCTACTCGATCTCCAACGCCCAGAAGGGGCTGGCTGGGATCAGCTTCGGCAACTTCCTGATCAAGCGGGTCGTCGACAGCCTGACCGCCGAGTTCCCCAAGCTGAAGTATTTCGCGACCCTGTCGCCGATCCCCGGCTTCCGGCGCTGGCTCGATGGCGA
Organism: Skermanella sp. TT6; assembly: GCF_016653635.2. NCBI lineage: Bacteria > Pseudomonadati > Pseudomonadota > Alphaproteobacteria > Rhodospirillales > Azospirillaceae > Skermanella > Skermanella cutis. The sequence goes on along the minus strand of NZ_CP067420.1, from coordinate 2,855,009 downwards.
AATGACCGCTGCGGAGGCGAGCGACGACGGCGATATCCTGACCACGTCGGAACGGGCCCGGATCGCCGACCTCTTCACGGATGCCGGGATCCTGCCCCCGGAGACGGCCGCCGGCCTTGCCGCGGTGCTGGACCGTCCCGGATGGCACCGCGACGAAGCGATCGTCAAGGTGGTGAAGCCGATCCTCATGCGGTTGTGCGCCACCTACCTGATAGAGGCCAAGGCTGGAAAGCGGGCCCGGGACCCGGTCGCCCATTTCCACCTGTCGAACGGCGCCCGCATGGAGCGGCTCAACTGGCTCGGCGACACGTCGGAGAACGGGCTTCGCCAATCCGCCGGCATGATGATCAACTACCGCTACAAGCTGGCCGATATCGAGTCCAACCATGAAGCATACACGGGCGATGGGAACATCAATGTTTCCTCATATGTCCGCGCGCACCTCAAGAGTACCGGATAATGCCAATAAAATTGTCTAAAATGTTTTGCATGCTGCTTTAACTCTTCATAAAGAGGGCGCCTCTAGTCTTTGATCTGCTGACATTAACCAAGCTAGAGCGGGACGGAACCCATGTTCTTGAGACGGCGGAAGGCTCCGGTAGACGTTATCGAAGGTTCGGTTTTCCGGCGGACCACGCCCGGCAAGATAGTCGAGACCGCGCGCGTGCTGGCGGTCTCCAAGGACAGCGTCGGAATTCCCCATGTCCGTTTCAGCGTGCATTACGAGCGCGTCGATACGGCGGACGAGTTGCGGACCCTGGCCCTCAGCTCCTTTTCCGAACTGTTCAGCGAGCGTGTGCTCGCCTGACCCCCGCCGGCGCGTCCGGGGCGGCGCGGCGCCGGCCACGCCCCGGTTCGAGCCCCTTTCGTTCGTGCGGAAATCTTAGCCTGTTTGTCCCGAAATCGGTGTGCTATAGAGGCAAACCCGGCGGGCGGGTGTCCATTTCCGCCTGCGCGGGGCTGCCTGTGCGGGCGTGGCGGAATTGGTAGACGCGCCGGATTTAGGTTCCGGTGACGCAAGTCGTGGGGGTTCGAGTCCCTTCGCCCGCACCATCAGGCCAGCCGTACCCGAGGTTCTCAAGCCGCGACCGGCGAGCACCGGTCGCCAACGAAACAGGCTTCCAGTCCAATGCAGATTACCGAGACGAGCGCCGACGGCCTCAAGCGTGAATACAAGGTCGTCATTCCCGCCCAGGAGATCGAGACGAAGGTCAACAGCCGGCTCCAGGAGCTGGGCAAGACGCTTCGGATACCGGGCTTCCGCCCGGGCAAGGTCCCGATGCCCATCGTGAAGCAGCGCTATGCTCAGTCGGTCATGGGCGAAGTCCTGGAAGCGGCGGTCAATGACAGCTCGCAGCAGGCGATCGACGAGCGCGGCCTGCGTCCGGCGCTCCAGCCGAAGATCCAGGTGACCTCGTTCTCGGAAGGCGGGAACCTGGAATACGACATGGCGGTGGAACTGCTGCCGGACATCGAGCCGGTGGATTTCTCCACGATCGAGCTGGAGCGGGTCGTCGCCGAGGTGGACGACAAGCAGGTCGACGAGACGCTGGAGCGGCTGTCCAAGAGCAGCCGCGATTCGCAGCCCGTGACCGAGGAGCGTCCGGCCCGCAACGGCGACATCCTGGTGATCGACTTCGCCGGCACCGTCGACGGCGAGGCGAAGCCGGGCATGGACGCCAAGGATCACCGGCTGGAGCTCGGCTCCAACAGCTTCGTCGGGACCTTCGAGGAGCAGCTCGTCGGTTCGAAGCCGGGCGATCACCGCACCGTGACCGTGACCTTCCCCGAGAACTACGCCGCGGCCGAGCTCCAGGGCAAGGAAGCCGTGTTCGAGGTGGACGTCAAGGAGATCCGGGAGCCCGCGCCGGCCGTGATCGACGACGAGTTCGCGAAGAAGTTCGGCGCCGACGACCTGGCCGCCCTGAAGCAGATGATCAAGGACCGCATCGGCCAGGACTACGCCGGCATCTCGCGGTCCAAGGTCAAGCGCACCCTGCTCGACAAGCTGGCGGACACCCACAGCTTCGAGGTTCCGGCCGGCATGGTCGAGATCGAGTTCGAGACGATCTGGAAGCGGCTCCAGGAAGAGCTGAAGCGGGGCGGCCCCGACGCCGAGGAGGCCGGGAAGAGCGAGGACGAGCTGAAGGCGGAGTACCGGGGGATCGCGGAACGCCGCGTCCGGCTCGGCCTGCTCCTTTCCGAAGTCGGCCGCCGCAACAATATCCAGGTGACCCAGGACGAGCTGAACCGGGCCCTCATCACCGAGGCCCAGCGCTACCCGGGGCAGGAGCGCGAGGTGTTCGAGTTCTTCCGCAGCAATCCGCGGGCGATCGACAACCTTCGCGCGCCGCTGTTCGAGGACAAGGTCATCGACTTCATCCTCGAACTCGCTAAGGTGAACGAGAAGACCGTCTCGGTCGAGGAACTGGTGCGCGATCCGGACGAGTCCGAGGATACCGCCGCGGCCTGATCGGGCTCTCGGCGGACCGCGCCCGGCGAATCGGGTCCGGTGCGATCGGGTTCGGGCGACCGGACCCGCGGGACGGGATCGATGGGACGGACGGTCCGGCGGCACCAGCCGGCGGGCCGTCATCAGGGATCAAAGCCCTGGCTGCGGGTCCGAGACCTCGGGCAGCGCGAGGCAGGGAAACGGGAGAGTCGAAAAGAATGAACGATTTCGAGCCGCGGATGAACGCTCTGGTCCCGATGGTCATCGAACAGACCAATCGCGGCGAGCGCGCGTTCGACATCTATTCGCGCCTCTTGAAGGAGCGCATCATCTTCCTGATCGGTCCGGTCAACGACGGCGTTGCCAGCCTGATCTGCGCGCAGCTCCTGTTCCTTGAGTCGGAGAACCCGACCAAGGACATCTCCTTCTACATCAATTCGCCGGGCGGGTACGTGACCTCCGGCTTGGCGATCTACGACACCATGCAATACATCCGGCCGCCGGTCTCGACCGTCTGCATCGGCCAGGCCGCCAGCATGGGCTCGCTCCTGCTGACCGCGGGCGCGCCCGGCAAGCGGTTCTCCCTGCCGAACAGCCGGATCATGGTCCACCAGCCCTCCGGCGGTGCCCAGGGCCAGGCGGCCGACATCGAGATCCAGGCCCAGGAGATCCTGAAGCTGCGGTCCCGGCTGAACGACATCTATGCCAAGCACAGCGGCCAGACCCTGGACGTGATCGAGGCGGCGATGGAGCGCGACAAGTTCATGTCGCCCGAGGAGGCCAAGAGTTTCGGCCTGATCGACGAGGTGGTGACGAGCCGTCCGGCGGGCGTGGGCGACACGCCGGCGACTTGATCGCACCAACTAGATATTGATCGCCGCGTATTGCGTGTTGTTGAATAGGATTGTTCCAGTGCGGCAAGGTCAACGATAGGTCTTGCCGCCGGGTTTTCCCGGGACACCCTGTTTCTGAAAGGCGTTTGGAACGGTTGTTCGACCAAGCTGTACCAACGGGTCGCCGGACCGAACGCCACTCGGTGCTGTGACGGAGCCCATATGACCAAGTCCACCGGCGGCGATTCGAAGAATACCCTCTACTGCTCCTTCTGCGGGAAGAGCCAGCATGAGGTGCGCAAGCTGATTGCCGGCCCGACGGTGTTCATCTGCGATGAATGCGTCGAACTATGCATGGACATCATCCGCGAAGAGAACAAGACGACGCTGGTGAAGTCCCGCGACGGGGTGCCGACTCCGCGGGACATACATGCCGTGCTGGACGACTACGTGATCGGCCAGGATCACGCCAAGAGGGTTCTGTCGGTCGCGGTCCACAACCACTACAAGCGGCTGGCCCACGGCACCAAGCACAACGACGTCGAACTGGCGAAATCCAACATCCTCCTGATCGGTCCGACCGGGTGCGGCAAGACACTGCTGGCCCAGACGCTGGCCCGGATCATCGACGTCCCGTTCACCATGGCCGACGCCACGACCCTGACCGAAGCGGGATATGTCGGCGAGGACGTGGAGAACATCATCCTGAAGCTGCTGCAGGCCGCCGACTACAATGTCGAGCGGGCGCAGCGCGGCATCGTCTATATCGACGAGGTCGACAAGATCAGCCGCAAGTCCGACAACCCGTCGATCACCCGCGACGTCTCGGGCGAGGGCGTGCAGCAGGCACTGCTGAAGATCATGGAAGGGACGGTCGCGTCCGTGCCGCCCCAGGGCGGCCGGAAGCATCCCCAGCAGGAATTCCTGCAGGTCGACACGACCAACATCCTGTTCATCTGCGGCGGCGCCTTCGCCGGGCTCGAGAAGATCATCGCCCAGCGCGGCCGCGGCACCTCGATCGGCTTCGGGGCGGACGTCCGGGGACCGGACGAGCGCCAGACCGGTGCGATCCTGCGCGACGTCGAGCCGGAGGACCTGCTGAAGTTCGGCCTGATCCCCGAGTTCGTCGGCCGGCTGCCGGTGGTCGCCACCCTGTCCGACCTGGACGAGGCGGCGCTGATGGAGATCCTGACCAAGCCGAAGAACGCCCTGGTGAAGCAGTACCAGCGGCTTTTCGAGATGGAGGATGTCCGGCTGGAGTTCGCCGACGAGGCGCTGAAAGGCATCGCCAACAAGGCCATCGCGCGCAAGACCGGCGCCCGCGGGCTGCGCTCGATCATGGAAGGCATCCTGCTGGATCCCATGTTCGAGCTGCCCGGGCTCCAGGGCGTGGAGGAGATCATGATCAACAAGGAAGTCGTCGAGGGACGGTCCAAGCCTCTCTACATCTATTCCGACAGGCGCGGCGACCTGGCGCCCGGAGCGTGAGTTCCCATGCCGCTCCTGCGGGGTGTCAAGACCTTGAAGGGGCGGCCCGTCTGGACCACGTTAGGATCAGGCCGCCACCTGTCCTTACGCCCACAAGGGGTGAGACTCCTTTCAGGCCCATATCGGGCTGACGGCCTTCACACGAGAGGCGCACCATATGTTTGAAATCCCCCGTGGAGCTTTGTACCCGGTCCTGCCGCTGAGGGACATCGTCGTCTTTCCGCACATGATCGTGCCGCTGTTCGTAGGGCGCGAAAAGTCCGTGCGGGCGCTCGAAGACGTGATGAAGGACGACAAGCAGATCCTGCTGGTCACCCAGAAGAACGCGGCGCAGGACGATCCTTCCCCGGCGGACATCTACTCCGTCGGTACGGTCGGTACGGTGCTCCAGCTGCTGAAGCTCCCGGACGGCACCGTCAAGGTGCTGGTCGAGGGCGGCCAGCGGGCGTCGATAACCAAATTCTCCGAGAATGAAGATTTCTTCCAGGCCCACGCCGAACTGATCGACGAGAAGGCCGGCGAGGCCCAGGAGCTCGAAGCCCTTTCCCGCGCCGTCGTCTCGCAGTTCGAGCAGTATATCAAGCTCAACAAGAAGATCCCGCCCGAGGTCCTGGTCTCGATCAACCAGATCGACGAAGCCGGCAAGCTGGCCGATACGGTCGCTTCGCACCTCGCGCTCAAGATTCCCGAGAAGCAGCAGCTGCTGGAGACCGCCACCGTCGGCGAGCGGCTGGAGCGGGTCTATGCCTTCATGGAAGGCGAGATCGGCGTCCTCCAGGTCGAGAAGCGCATCCGGAACCGCGTCAAGCGGCAGATGGAGAAGACTCAGCGCGAGTACTACCTGAACGAACAGCTCAAGGCCATCCAGAAGGAACTGGGCGAGTCGGAGGACGGCCGCGACGAGGTCGCGGAACTGGAAGACCGGATCAACAAGACCCGTCTGTCCAAGGACGCGCGCGAGAAGGCGCTGGCCGAGCTGAAGAAGCTGCGCTCAATGAGCCCGATGTCGGCCGAGGCGACCGTCGTCCGCAACTACCTGGACTGGATCGTCAGCATCCCCTGGAAGAAGCGCACGAAGATCAAGCGCGACATCAAGCTGGCCGAGAACGTGCTGAACGCCGACCATTTCGGACTGGAGAAGGTCAAGGAGCGCATCCTCGAGTACCTCGCCGTCCAGCAGCGCATGACCAAGGTCAAGGGTCCGATCCTGTGCTTGGTCGGCCCGCCCGGAGTCGGCAAGACCTCGCTCGGCAAGTCGATCGCCAAGGCCACCGGCCGCAACTTCGTCCGCATGTCGCTGGGCGGCGTCCGTGACGAGGCCGAGGTCCGCGGCCACCGCAGGACTTATATCGGCTCGATGCCCGGCAAGGTCATCCAGGGCATGAAGAAGGCGAAGTCGTCCAACCCGCTGTTCCTGCTGGACGAGGTCGACAAGCTCGGCTCCGACTGGCGCGGCGATCCGTCGTCGGCCCTGCTCGAGGTGCTCGACCCGGAGCAGAACGGCACCTTCGCCGACCATTACCTGGAGGTCGATTATGACCTGTCGGACGTCATGTTCGTCTGCACGGCCAACACGCTGCGCATGCCGCAGCCGCTGCTGGACCGCATGGAGATCATCCGCGTCGCCGGCTACACCGAGGACGAGAAGGTCGAGATCGCCAAGCGTCACCTGCTGGAGAAGCAGCTCAAGTCGCACGGCCTGAAAAAGGGCGAGTTCACCGTATCCGACGACGCCCTGCGCGACCTGATCCGCTACTACACCCGGGAGGCCGGCGTCCGCAGCCTGGAGCGCGAGATCGCCAACCTTGCCCGGAAGGCGATCAAGGAGATCCTGATGAAGGGTCTCGACAAGGTCCAGGTCAACCGCCGCAACCTCGACAAGTATGCCGGCGTGCGCAAGTTCCGCTACGGCGAGGCGGAACTGGAGGATCTGGTCGGCGTCACCACGGGCCTGGCCTGGACCGAGGTGGGCGGCGAACTGCTGTCGATCGAGGCGGTCATGCTGCCCGGCAAGGGCAAGGTGACGACCACCGGCAAGCTCGGCGACGTGATGAAGGAGTCGGTCCAGGCGGCCGAAAGCTACGTCAAGTCGCGGGCCGCCGTGTTCGGCATCCGGCCCGACCTGTTCGGCAAGAAGGACATCCACGTCCACGTCCCGGAGGGGGCGACTCCGAAGGACGGTCCGTCCGCCGGAGTTGCGATGGTCACCTCGATCGTGTCGGTGCTGACCGGCATTCCTGTCCGCAAGGATGTCGCCATGACCGGCGAGATCACCCTGCGCGGCCGGGTCCTGCCGATCGGCGGGCTGAAGGAGAAGCTTCTGGCGGCGCTGCGCGGCGGCCTCAAGACCGTCCTGATTCCCAAGGACAACGAGAAGGACCTCGCGGAGATCCCCGACAACGTCAAGAAGGGGCTGCGAATCATCCCGGTGTCCATGGGCGACGAGGTGCTCCAGCATGCCTTGACCCAGCCGCTCGTGCCCATCGAGTGGAGCGAACCGTCGGAGGAGGCCCAGGTAACCCCTCCGGGTGGTGATGCCGACCGCGAAGAAGTAATTCGGCATTGAGATCGGCCGCGGAAACCGCCTAAATTCCCTGCGCCGCCGCGGCTCCCCGACCATGGGGGGCCGCGGCGGACCCAGCAGACATTTTCCGCGCGAGGGTTGAGCCGGGGGGTTCAATACTTTGTTCAGGCGGTTTTCAACGGGGGGCTCACCAGTGAACAAGAATGATCTCGTCGCGATCGTGGCGGACGCGGCCAGCCTGTCCAAGGCCGACGCGACCAAGGCGGTCGACGCCGTTTTCGAGGGCATCATCAGCACTCTCAGGAAGGGCGAGGAAGTGCGACTCGTCGGCTTCGGCACCTTCGCCGTTTCCGAGCGCGCGGCATCGGAGGGGCGTAACCCGCGGACCGGCGAGAAGATCGACATTCCGGCTTCCAAGCAGCCGAAGTTCAAGCCCGGCAAGACCCTGAAGGACGCCTTGAATTGAGGCGTTCCATAGGGACGGCCTGACGGCGGACACCGCCGACGGCATTAGTCTTGAGCGGCATGAGCCCGCGACCGCATCGCCGGTCGCGGGCTTGTGCGTTCCGGCTTCAGTTGCTAGAACGACCTCACCCGGTGCGGCGACCGCCGGCCGGGCGGAAGGGCGATTAGCTCAGCGGTAGAGCGTCTCGTTTACACCGAGAGGGTCGGCGGTTCGAACCCGTCATCGCCCACCATTCCAAACTTTCTCCCTTGTCCTCATCCGGCCATGCATCGACCTCGGGTCCCCATCCGGGGTGCGGTCTAATGGCGCACCCGATCCGACCGGCGACCGCAAGGGAAGGGGAGCGGATTGCAGACCAACCCGTCTGGCAACCTTTCTGAACGCGGATGTCGGATTGATGTCGTTCAGCCATTGACAGCGGCAAGGCCGTGTCGTACTTACCGCCCACCACGACGCGGGTGTAGCTCAGTTGGTTAGAGCGCCGGCCTGTCACGCCGGAGGCCGCGGGTTCAAGTCCCGTCACTCGCGCCATTTTCCCTAAAAAATCTAAGCAGTATCAATCGTTCAGCGAAAGCTGCGACGCGTTTTGCGCGTGCGGAAATTCGCCTAATTGTCTTTCCTTGGACTCCCTTTCAGCCTATATTCGCCCCTGCCCGACGGGTCGGGTAACCAATTGAAAAGCTGCCAAGCTGGCTCCGAGTCGGCCCCTATGCGCCGGGCTCGCCACGCTGAAAGGCAGTCCACTGCGAGGAGCGTTATGGCCAATCCTCTGGTCGTCGAATATCTGCCCATCCTGATCTTCCTTGGGATTGCGGTGGTCATCGCAGGTGCCGCCGTCGCAGCATCCTTCCTGGTCGCGTCCCAGAAGCCGGACAGCGAGAAGGTCTCAGCGTACGAATGCGGTTTCGAGCCTTTCGATGACGCCCGCAGCAAATTCGATGTGCGGTTCTATCTCGTCGCCATCCTGTTCATCATCTTCGATCTGGAAGTTGCGTTTTTGTTCCCATGGGCCATATCACTTGGTGACATCGGAATGTTCGGTTTCTGGTCGATGGTCGTGTTCCTTGGCGTACTGACCATCGGCTTCATCTATGAATGGAAGAAAGGAGCGCTGGAATGGGAGTGACTTCCAACCAGCCGTCCGCCGGCCAGACCCTCCTGGGCCAGCCCGGGCCCGGGCAGCCGTCCCAGGGACTGATCCTGCCGGGCCGGGGAGCGCCGCTGGCACCGGGCGCCGACCAGGACGCCTATCTCAAGACCGTCACGGACGAACTGCAGGACAAGGGCTTCATCGTCGCCAAGTTCGACGCCCTGCTCGACTGGGCGCGCACCGGCTCCCTGTGGCCCATGACCTTCGGTCTCGCCTGCTGCGCCGTGGAGATGATCCACGCCTACATGAGCCGCTACGACCTCGACCGGTTCGGCGTCATCCCGCGCCCGAGCCCGCGTCAGAGCGACGTCATGATCGTTGCCGGCACCCTGTGCAACAAGATGGCGCCGGCGCTGCGCAAGGTCTACGACCAGATGGCGGAGCCCCGGTGGGTCATCTCCATGGGATCGTGCGCCAACGGCGGCGGCTATTACCACTACTCCTACTCGGTGGTGCGCGGCTGCGACCGGATCGTTCCGGTCGATATCTACGTTCCCGGTTGCCCGCCGACTGCGGAAGCCCTGGTCTACGGGATTCTGCAACTCCAGAAGAAGATCAAGCGCGGCAATCGCATCGCGCGTTAATAAAGGCAGTCCCGGATCATGAGCGACCAAGCGCTTCAGGAACTGAGCGATCACCTCCAGGCGCGCCTGGCGGACGTCATATTGTCCGCCGGCATCGAACTGGGCGAACTGATCATCACGGTGCAACGCCAGTCGATCGTGCGCGTCATGACGTTCCTGCGCGACGACACCAGCTGCCAGTTCAAGCAGCTGATCGACCTGTGCGGGGCGGATTACCCCTCGCGCGAAGAGCGCTTCGAGGTGGTCTACAATCTGCTCAGCCTGAAGCACAATCTCCGCATCCGGGTGAAGGTGGCCACCGACGAAGACACGCCCGTCCCGTCCATCTCGGAAGTGTTCAGCGCGGCCCCGTGGTTCGAGCGCGAGGCCTGGGACCTGTACGGCATCTTCTTCTCGGATCACCCCGACCTGAGGAGGATCCTCACGGACTACGGGTTCGAGGGGCACCCCCTGCGCAAGGACTTTCCGCTGACCGGCTACGTCGAGCTGCGCTATGACGACGAGCAGAAGCGGGTCGTCTACGAGCCGGTCAAGCTGACCCAGGATTTCCGATCCTTCGATTTCCTCAGCCCGTGGGAGGGCATGACCAACGTCATGCTGCCGGGCGACGAGAAGGCTGAGGCGCCCACCGGCGCTGCCCAGCCGGGGAGCAACAAGTAATGGCGACCGCGACCACCACCGCCGAGTCGAAGATCAAGCCGTTCACCATGAATTTCGGGCCGCAGCACCCTGCGGCCCACGGGGTGCTGCGCCTCGTGCTGGAGATGGACGGCGAGGTCGTCGAGCGTGCCGATCCCCATATCGGGCTGCTTCACCGCGGTACGGAGAAGCTGATCGAGTACAAGACCTATCTCCAGGCGACGCCCTATTTCGACCGCCTCGACTATGTCTCGCCCATGTGCCAGGAGCACGCCTTCGCCCTCGGCGTCGAGAAACTGCTTCGGATCGCGCCGCCGCCGCGCGCCCAGTATATCCGGGTGATGTTCAGCGAGATCACCCGGATCCTGAACCACCTGCTCAACATCACCACCTACGCGCTCGACGTCGGTGCCATCACGCCGTCGCTCTGGGGCTTCGAAGAGCGCGAGAAGCTGATGGAGTTCTATGAGCGGGTGAGCGGCGCCCGGCTGCACGCCAACTATTTCCGTCCCGGCGGAGTCGCCTTCGACCTGCCGGCCGGCCTGGCCGAGGACATCTGGGAATATACCGAACGCTTCCCGAAGTTCATGGACGACCTGGAAGGCCTGCTGTCGGAGAACCGCATCTTCAAGCAGCGGACCGTCGACATCGGCATCGTCAGCGAGCAGGAGGCGTTGGACTGGGGCTTCACCGGCCCGATGCTGCGCGCCTCCAACGTCGCCTGGGACCTCCGGAAGGCGCAGCCCTATGACGTCTATGACCAGATGGAGTTCGACGTTCCGGTCGGCCTGACAGGAGACTGCTACGCCCGTTATCTCGTCCGCATGGAGGAGATGCGCGAATCGAACAAGATCATGCGCCAGTGCCTCGAGAAACTGCCGGATGGCCCGGTGAAGGTGCAGGACCACAAGATCGCTCCGCCGCGCCGCGGCGAAATGAAGCGGTCGATGGAAGCCCTCATCCATCACTTCAAGCTCTATACCGAGGGCTACCACGTGCCCGCCGGCGAGACCTACACCGCGGTCGAGGCGCCCAAGGGAGAGTTCGGAGTCTATCTGGTGTCCGACGGAACCAACAAGCCGTACCGTTGCAAGATCCGCGCGCCGGGCTTCGCCCACCTCCAGGGTCTCGACTTCATGTCGAAGGGCCACATGCTGGCGGATACAGTGGCGATCATCGGGTCCATGGATGTCGTGTTCGGAGAAATCGATCGATGAGCGCAAACGGAACGGCGCCCGCGGGGCCGCAGGATTTCGCCTTCACGGCGGAGAACCTGGAACGCGCCAAGCACATCATCGCGAAGTATCCACCGGGCAGGCAGGCCAGCGCGGTGATGCCGCTGCTCGATCTGGCGCAGCGCCAGAACGACAACTGGCTGCCGCGCGCCGCCATGGACTATATCGCCGACATGCTGACCATGCCGCGCATCCGGGTGTACGAGGTCGCCACCTTCTACACCATGTACAACCTGAAGCCGGTCGGTAAGCACTTCGTGCAGGTCTGCACCACCACGCCGTGCTGGCTGCGGGGGTCCGATGACGTCGTGAAGGCGTGCGAGCGCAAGCTTGGCATCGGGCTGGGCGAGACCACGCCGGACGGCCAGTTCACGGTGATCGAGGTCGAGTGCCTGGGCGCCTGCGTGAATGCGCCGATGGTCCAGATCAACGACGATTACTACGAGGATCTGGACGCCGCCAGCACGGAAGCCCTGCTGGACGCCCTGAAGCGCGGCGAACGGCCCGTGCCGGGGCCGGTTTCCGGCCGTCAGACCTCCAGCCCGGCCGGAGGACCGACGACGCTGAAGGGCAGGGTGCCGCAGGCGCCGTCGGCGACGGCCGCCGATTCCACCCACGGCGATGACTGAGGGGTCGTGATGCTTCGGGACGAAGACCGCATTTTCACCAATCTCTACGGCTTCGAGGATTTCGGGCTGGACGCCGCGCGTGGCCGGGGTGATTGGGACAACACCAGGGACCTGATCCTGAAGGGCAGGGAATGGATCATCAACGAGACCAAGGAGTCCGGGCTGCGCGGACGCGGCGGCGCCGGCTTCTCCACGGGTCTCAAATGGTCGTTCATGCCCAAGCAGACCGGCGACCGGCCGCATTACCTGGTGATCAACGCCGACGAGGGCGAGCCGGGTACGTGCAAGGACCGCGATATCATGCGCCACGATCCGCACAAGCTGATCGAGGGCTGCCTGATCGCCAGTTTCGCCATCGGTGCCAACGCCTGCTACATCTATATCCGGGGTGAGTTCTACAACGAGGGCTCGAACCTCCAGCGCGCGATCGACGAGGCCTACGCGGCCGGCCTGATCGGCAAGAATGCCTGCGGCTCGGGATGGGATTTCGACCTCTACCTTCACCGCGGCGCCGGCGCCTATATCTGCGGCGAAGAGACCGCGCTGATCGAGAGCCTGGAAGGCAAGAAGGGCCAGCCCCGCAACAAGCCGCCTTTCCCGGCCCAAGCTGGCCTCTATTCCTGCCCGACGACGGTCAACAACGTCGAGAGCATCGCCGTGGTCCCGACGATCCTGCGCCGGGGCGCCGCGTGGTTCGCCGGCCTCGGCCGTCCGAAGAACACCGGGACCAAGGTGTTCTGCATTTCCGGCCACGTGAACAAGCCGTGCAACGTGGAAGAGGAGATGGGGATCCCGCTGAAGGAGCTGATCGAGAAGCATGCCGGCGGCGTCCGCGGCGGCTGGGACAACCTGCTTGCCATCATTCCCGGCGGCTCGTCGGTTCCGGTCCTGCCCCGGTCGATCTGCGACACCGTCCTGATGGATTTCGACAGCCTGCGCGAGGTCCGGTCGGGTCTCGGCACCGCCGGCATCATCGTCATGGACAAGTCCACCGACATCGTCAAGGCGATCGCCCGCCTGTCCAAGTTCTACATGCACGAGAGCTGCGGCCAGTGCACGCCGTGCCGCGAGGGCACCGGCTGGCTGTGGCGCGTGATGGAGCGCATGGCGCAGGGCAGGGCGCGCATCGACGAGATCGACATGCTGTTCGACGTCACCAAGGAAATCGAGGGGCATACCATCTGCGCCCTGGGTGACGCGGCGGCTTGGCCCGTGCAGGGCCTGATCCGGCACTTCCGCCCCGAAATGGAACGGCGAATCCTCCAGTATACCGGCGCCCAGCGCGCCGCGGCGGAATGACCCGGCAGCCGAACGTAGCGACGAGACATCACTATGCCCAAACTAACGATTGACGGGATCGAGGTCGAGGTCGAGCCGGGTACTTCCGTGCTGCAGGCCTGCGAGCAGATCGGCATTGAAATCCCGCGCTTCTGCTATCACGAACGGCTGTCGGTGCCGGCGAACTGCCGCATGTGCCTGGTCGAGATGGAGAAGGCTCCGAAGCCGGTCGCGTCCTGCGCCATGCCGTGCGGCGAGGGGATGGTCATCAAGACCAATACCGAGCTCGTCCACAAGGCCCGCAAGGGCGTGATGGAGTTCCTGCTGATCAACCATCCGCTGGACTGCCCGATCTGCGACCAGGGCGGCGAGTGCGATCTGCAGGACCAGGCGATGGGCTACGGGTTCGACCGCTCGCGGTTCCAGGAGAACAAGCGGGCGGTCAAGGACAAGTACCTGGGGCCGCTGATCAAGACGATCATGACGCGGTGCATCCACTGTACCCGCTGCATCCGCTTCGCGGACGAGATCGCCGGGGTGCCCGAACTGGGCGCCACCGGCCGCGGCGAGCACATGGAGGTCGGCACCTACATCGAGCAGGCCATCTCGTCGGAGCTGTCCGGCAACCTGATCGACGTCTGCCCGGTCGGCGCGCTGACCTCCAAGCCCTATGCCTTCACCACCCGTCCCTGGGAACTGCGCAAGACCGAAACCATCGACGTGATGGACGCGGTCGGCAGCAACACCCGGGTCGATACCCGCGGTCCCGAGGTGATGCGGCTGACCCCGCGGCTGAACGAGGACGTCAACGAGGAGTGGCTGGCCGACAAGAGCCGCTTCCACTATGACGGCCTGAAGCGCCAGCGCCTGGACCGGCCCTATGTCCGCCGTGACGGCAAGCTGCAGCCTGCCACCTGGGCCGAGGCATTCGCCGCCATCGCCGAGCGCGTGAAGGGCGTTCCGGGCGAGCGGATCGCCGCCCTGGCGGGCGACCTGTGCGATGCCGAGTCCATGATCGCCCTGAAGGATCTGGTCGAGGGGCTCGGTTCGGCGAACCTGGACTGCCGCCAGGACGGTGCTGCGTTCGACACGTCGGCGCGCGCGGGCTACCTGTTCAACACCACGATCGCCGGCATAGAGAAGGCCGACGCGATCCTGCTGGTCGGCACTTTCCCGCGCTGGGAAGCGCCGATGGTCAACGCGCGGATCCGCAAGCGCTACCTGATGGGCGGCCTGAAGGTGGGCGTGGTCGGCGAGCAGCGCGACCTGACCTATCCCTACGCCTACCTGGGCGCCGGTCCGCAGACGCTCCAGGAGATCGCCGAGGGCCGGCACGAGTTCTGCGACGTGCTGAAGAACGCCAAGCGGCCGATGCTGATCCTCGGCACCGGGCCGCTGCGGCGGGCCGACGGTCCGGCGATCCAGGCGCTCGCCCGGCAGGCGGCCGAAGCCAACAACATGATCCAGGACGGCTGGAACGGCTTCAACGTGCTGCACACCGCGGCGGCGCGTGTCGGCGGGCTGGAACTGGGCTTCCTGCCGGGGCAGGGCGGCAAGGGCACCGCGGACATCCTGGAAGCGGCCACGGCCGGCCAGATCGACGTCGTCTACCTGCTGGGCGCCGACGAGATCGACACGGCCAAGCTGGGCAAGGCCTTCGTGATCTACCAGGGTCATCACGGCGACCGGGGTGCCCATCGCGCCGACGTCATCCTGCCCGGTGCCGCCTATACCGAAAAGAACGGCCTGTACGTCAACACCGAGGGCCGGGTCCAGATGGCGCGCATGGCGGTCTTCCCGCTCGGCGAGGCCCGGGAGGACTGGAAGATCCTGCGCGCGCTGGGTGATCAGCTCGGCGTCCGGCTGCCGTATGACAGCCTGGCCCAGGTCCGCAAGCGGCTTGCCGAGACCAGCCCGACCTTCCGGACCATCGAGGGGCTGACGGTCGCCGAATGGGGTCCGTTCGGCCGGCCGGGTCCGGTCGACTCGGCGCCGTTCCGCTGCCCGATCGACAACTACTACATGACCGACCCGATCAGCCGCGCCTCGGCCACGATGGCGAAATGCACCGAGACCTTCGTGCTGGCTGGCAGCGAGAGGACCGGCACCCATGGCTGAACTTTGGACCGGCTATGCCTGGCCGACGATCATCATCGTCCTCCAGATCGTCGCCATCATCATCCCCCTGCTGCTCGGCGTCGCCTACCTGACCTATGCCGAGCGCAAGGTCCTGGCGGCCATGCAGCTGCGCCAGGGACCGAACCTGGTCGGTCCTTTCGGTCTGTTCCAGCCCCTCGCCGACGGGCTCAAGCTGTTCGGCAAGGAAACCGTCATCCCGGCGGGTGCCAACCGCGTGGTGTTCGTCTTCGCGCCGATGCTGACCTTCCTGCTCAGCCTGATCGCCTGGGCGGTGATCCCGTTCGACACCGGAATGGTGCTGGCGAACATCAATGTCGGCGTGCTGTACCTGTTCGCGATCTCGTCGCTGGGCGTCTACGGCATCATCATGGCCGGATGGGCATCGAATTCGAAATACGCCTTCCTGGGCGGCCTCCGCTCGGCCGCCCAGATGGTGTCCTACGAGGTGTCGATCGGCTTCGTGATCATCACCGTGCTGCTCTGCGTCGGCTCGCTGAACCTGACCGACGTGGTCATGGCGCAGAAGACGGTGTGGTTCGCGATCCCGTTGCTGCCGATGTTCGTCGTGTTCTTCATCTCGGCCCTGGCCGAGACGAACCGCGCGCCGTTCGACCTGCCGGAAGGCGAGTCGGAGCTGGTCGGCGGTTACAACGTCGAATATTCGGCGATGACCTTCGCCCTGTTCTTCCTGGGCGAATACGCGAACATGATCCTCATGAGCGCGATGACGTCGATCCTGTTCCTGGGCGGCTGGCTTCCTCCACTGGACATCCCGCCGCTCAACTGGATCCCGGGACCCATCTGGTTCGCGCTCAAGATCGCGTTCGTCCTGTTCGTCTTCCTCTGGGTCCGCGCCACCGTCCCGCGCTACCGCTACGACCAGCTGATGCGGCTGGGCTGGAAGGTGTTTCTGCCCTTCTCGCTGTTCTGGGTGATCCTGACCGCAGGCGTGCTCGTCGCCTTCGACTGGTTGCCCTAACCCTTGCATGATCTCATGCGCGCCCGCGGACGGTCCGCCGTCCAGGCGCGCATGACAGGAGAACTGAAGACATGGCATTCCTGGATCGCACTGCGCGGGGCTTTTTCCTGACGGAATTGCTGTCCGGACTGGGCCTGACTTTCAGCTACATGTTCCGGCCGCGGGTGACCCTGAACTATCCCTTCGAGAAGGGACCGATCAGCCCGCGGTTCCGGGGCGAGCACGCGTTGCGCCGCTATCCCAACGGGGAAGAGCGCTGCATCGCCTGCAAGCTGTGCGAAGCCGTCTGTCCGGCCCTGGCCATCACGATCGAGGCCGAGCCGCGCGACGACGGCAGCCGCCGTACGACCCGCTACGACATCGACATGACGAAATGCATCTATTGCGGCCTGTGCCAGGAGGCCTGCCCGGTGGACGCCATCGTCGAGGGACCGAACTTCGAGTTTTCCACGGAGACTCGTGAAGAGCTTTTCTACAATAAGGAAAGACTGCTCCAGAACGGCGACCGCTGGGAGGCCCAGCTCGCCGCGAACATTGCGGTCGACGCTCCCTATCGCTAAAACCCCAACCCGTACGGGGTCTCCGCCGCGTCCGCGGCGAGGCTCCGGACGGTCCGCAAGACACTGCAAGAACCCGACAAAGGGACTCCGGAAGTGAGCACAGACACCTTCCCTCATCACAAGAGGCGGGGAACGCCATGATCGTGCAGAGCCTGGCTTTCTACCTTTTCGCCGCGATCCTGGTGGCATCGGCCGTCATGGTCATCGCGGCCCGCAACCCGGTGCACTCGGTGCTCTTCCTGATCCTCGCCTTCTTCAACGCCGCGGGGCTGTTCGTGCTGATCGGCGCGGAGTTCGTGGCGATGATCCTGGTGATCGTCTATGTCGGCGCCGTCGCAGTGCTCTTCCTGTTCGTGGTCATGATGCTGGACATCAATTTCCGCGAGATGCGGTCGGGGGCGCTCCAGTACCTGCCGATCGGCATCACGGTAGGCCTCATCCTGCTGGTCGAGCTGGCGCTGGTGCTGGGAACCTGGGTGATCGTGCCGGACCTGGCGGCCGTCTCCGCGGCGCCGATCCCGGATCCCGACCAGATCACCAACACCCACGCCCTGGGCCTGCTGATCTACACCCATTACGTCTATCTGTTCCAGGCGGCCGGCCTGATCCTGCTGATCGCGATGATCGGCGCCATCGTGCTGACGCTGCGGCAGCGCGAAGGCGTGCGCCGTCAGAACATCAGCACCCAGGTGAGCCGCCGCCGCGAAGAAGTGGTCGCGATCCGCAAGGTCCCGACCCGGGGAGGTGTCTGAATGGAAATCGGTCTCGCCCACTACCTCACCGTCGCGTCGATCGTTTTCACGCTGGGCGTTTTCGGGATCTTCCTGAACCGCAAGAACGTGATCATCATCCTGATGTCGGTCGAGTTGATCCTCCTGGCCGTCAACATCAATCTGGTGTCGTTCTCGGTCTTCCTCAATGACCTGGTCGGTCAGGTCTTCGCGATGTTCATCCTGACCGTCGCGGCGGCCGAAGCCGCGATCGGCCTCGCCATCCTGGTCGTCTACTTCCGCAACCGCGGCACCATCGCGGTGGACGACATCAACATGATGAAGGGCTGAGGCGGCGATCATGGAAGTAGCAGCAATTTTCCTGCCGCTCCTGGCGGCTTTCATCGCGGGCTTCTTCGGGCGCTTCATCGGCGACCGGGGATCCCAGATCGTCACCTCGGGTGCCGTCTGCGTCTCGGCCCTCATCTCCATCTGGCTGTTCGTCGACGTCGCGCTGAACGGCAACGCCCGCACCGTCGAGCTGATGACCTGGATCGACAGCGGCACCTTCGAGGTCTCGTGGGCGCTCAAGTTCGACACGCTGACCGCGGTCATGCTGATCGTCGTGAACGTCGTGTCGTCGATGGTCCATGTCTACTCGATCGGGTACATGAGCCACGACCACCACAAGCCTCGGTTCATGGCCTATCTCAGCCTGTTCACCTTCTTCATGCTGATGCTGGTGACGGCCGACAACTTCGTCCAGATGTATTTCGGCTGGGAAGGTGTGGGTCTGGCGTCGTACCTGCTGATCAACTTCTGGTATGAGAAGCCCAGCGCCAATGCGGCGTCCATGAAGGCGTTCATCGTCAACCGGGTCGGCGACTTCGGTTTCGCCCTCGGCATCATGGCGATCTTCTTCCTGTTCGGCTCGGTCCATTTCGACACCGTGTTCGCCGCGGCGCCGCAGATGGCCGGCCACTCCATCAACTTCCTGGGCTTCGACCTCGACGCGCTGACCGTCGCCTGCCTGCTGCTCTTCATGGGCGCCATGGGCAAGTCGGCGCAGCTCGGCCTGCACACCTGGCTGCCGGACGCGATGGAGGGGCCGACGCCGGTGTCGGCGCTGATCCACGCCGCGACGATGGTCACCGCCGGTGTCTTCATGGTCGCCCGCCTGTCGCCGATCTTCGAATACGCCCCGATCGCCCTGAACTTCATCGCGATCATCGGCGCCTCGACCGCCTTCGTCGCCGCGACGATCGGACTGACCCAGTTCGACATCAAGCGGGTCATCGCCTACTCGACCATGAGCCAGCTCGGCTACATGTTCTTCGCGCTCGGCGTCTCCGCCTACAGCGCGGCGATGTTCCACCTGATGACCCACGCCTTCTTCAAGGCCCTGCTGTTCCTGGGCGCCGGTTCGGTGATCCATGCCATGTCCGACGAGCAGGACATGCGCAAGATGGGCGGCATCTGGCGCCTGATCCCGGTGACCTACGCGATGATGTGGATCGGCAGCCTGGCGCTGGCCGGCATCCCGTTCTTCGCCGGCTACTACTCCAAGGACATCATCCTGGAGGCAGCCTACGCCGCCCATTCCGGCGTGGGCACCTATGCCTTCTGGCTCGGCATCGCCGCGGCGCTCATGACGGCGTTCTACTCCTGGCGCCTGATCATCATGACCTTCCACGGCAAGCCGCAGGCCAACGACCGGGTCATGGCCCATGTCCACGAAAGCCCGCTGATCATGACGATCCCCCTGGGGGTCCTGGCGATCGGCGCGCTGTTCTCGGGCATCGTGGCCTATGGCTGGTTCGTCGGCGACGGCCGGGCCGATTTCTGGGGCGACGCGATCTTCGTCCTGCACGAGAACGATACGGTCGAAGCCGCGCACCACGTGCCGGGCTGGGTCCCGCTGGCGCCGTTCGTGGTCGGCCTGATCGGCATCGGACTGGCCTACCTGTTCTACATGTTCATGCCGCACCTGCCGTCCCTGGTCGCCTCGAAGCTGGGGGCCGTCTATCGGTTCGTCTATCGCAAGTGGATGTTCGACGAGCTTTACGACAGGCTGTTCGTCCAGCCGGCCAAGTTCCTGGGCTATGGCCTGTGGAAGTCCGGTGACGGCGCCATCATCGACGGCGTCGGTCCCGACGGCGTCGCCGCCGCCACCCGCGACGTCGCACTCCGCGCCGCCCGCCTGCAGTCCGGCTATGTCTATCACTACGCGTTCGCGATGGTGATCGGCGTGGTGCTGCTGGTCGGCTGGTTCTACTTCTTCGGTTGATACGGCGAGGCAAGACTGATCATGGCTGGCTGGCCCATCCTGTCGCTGACGACATTCCTGCCGCTCGTCGGTGCCGCGTTCATCCTGCTGATCCGCGGTGAACCCGATGTTGTGGCACGCAACGCCCGTAACGTGGCGTTGTGGACCTCGCTGATCACCTTCGTGCTTTCGGTGTTCATCTGGTTGAACTTCGACAGTTCCTCCGCCGCGTTCCAGATGGTGGAACGGGTCGAGTGGATCCCGGCGTTCAACGTCTACTACCACATGGGCGTGGACGGCATTTCCGTGCTGTTCGTCCTGCTCTCCACCTTCCTGACGCCGCTCTGCATCCTGTCGAGTTGGGAGTCGGTGAAGACCCGCGTCAAGGAATACATGATCGCCTTCCTGGTCCTCGAGACCCTGATGGTCGGCATGTTCTGCGCGCTGGATTTCGTCCTCTTCTACATGTTCTTCGAAGGCGTGCTGATCCCGATGTTCCTGATCATCGGGGTCTGGGGCGGCGCCCGGCGCGTCTACGCGGCGTTCAAGTTCTTCCTCTACACGCTGCTCGGCTCGGTGCTGATGCTGCTGGCGATCCTGGCCATGTATTTCGTGGCCGGCACGACCGACCTGCCGACGCTGATGCAGACCGACTTCCCGCGCAGCATGCAGATCTGGCTGTGGCTGGCGCTGTTCGCCTCCTTCGCGGTGAAGGTGCCGATGTGGCCGGTCCACACCTGGCTGCCGGACGCCCACGTGGAGGCGCCGACCGCCGGTTCCGTCATCCTGGCCGGCGTGCTGCTGAAGATGGGCGGCTACGGCTTCCTGCGCTTCTCGATCCCCATCCTGCCCGAGGCGACCGAGTACTTCACCCCGCTGATCTATACCCTCAGCGTGGTGGCGATCATCTACACCTCCCTGGTCGCGCTGGCGCAGGAGGACATGAAGAAGCTGATCGCCTATTCGTCGATCGCCCACATGGGCTTCGTCACGATCGGCATGTTCACCATGACCCAGCAGGGCGTGGAAGGCTCGCTGTTCCAGATGCTCAGCCACGGCATCGTGTCCGGCGCGCTGTTCCTCTGCGTCGGCGTGGTCTACGACCGGCTGCACACCCGCGAGATCGCGCGCTACGGCGGGCTGGTCCACAACATGCCGAAATACGCCGTGGTCTTCATGATCATGATGCTGGCGTCGGTCGGCCTGCCCGGCACCAGCGGCTTCGTCGGCGAGTTCCTCATCCTCATCGGCGCGTTCCAGGACAACACCTGGGTGGCGTTCCTGGCGACCATCGGCATCATCCTCGGAGCCGCCTACATGCTGTGGCTCTACCGCCGCATCATTTTCGGCAAGATCACCCGTGACGACGTGAAGGGCATGCTGGACCTCAATCCGCGTGAGATCGCCATCTTCGTGCCCCTGGTCGTGCTGGTGCTGTGGATGGGGATCTATCCCTCCAGCTTCCTGAACGTCATGTCGGTGTCGGTCGAGGCGCTGATCACGAACTACCAAACCGCTCTGGCCGACGGTGCCGGTACCGCCGTCGCGGTACGATAAGGCGGGGGAACAAGCAAAATGACCGAATTTCCCGATCTGATGCCGGCCCTGCCGGAGATCTTCATGGCCGTTTCGGCCATGGCCCTGCTGATGCTGGGCGTCTTCCGGGGCGACGGCAGCACTCGGCTGATCTGCTACCTGACCGTCGGCGTCCTGCTGGTCGCCGCGGTGATGGTGCTTTCCGGCCCGGGCACCCGTGAGATCACCTTCAGCAACCTCTTCATCATGGACAGCTTCGGCGGCTTCATGAAGGTGCTGGTGCTGATCGGCTCCACCCTGTCCGTGCTCGTCTCGATCAACTATATCGAGCGCGAGCAGATGAAGCGGATCGAGTTCCCGGTGCTGATGCTGCTCGCCACGGTCGGCATGCTGATGATGGTGTCGGCCAACGACCTCATCTCGCTCTATGTCGGCCTCGAGCTGCAGAGCTTGGCGCTCTATGTCATCGCGGCTTTCCGACGCGATTTCGCCAAGTCGAGCGAGGCGGGGCTGAAGTACTTCGTGCTCGGCGCGCTGTCGTCGGGCATGCTGCTGTACGGTGCCTCGCTGGTCTACGGCTTCGCCGGCACGACCAACTTCACCACCCTGGCCCAGCTCTTCGCGACCCAAGCCCAGCAGACCGGGCATGCCTCGATCGGCCTGATCGTCGGGCTGACCTTCGTGGCCGCTGGCCTCGCCTTCAAGATCTCGGCGGTGCCGTTCCACATGTGGACGCCGGACGTGTATGAGGGGGCGCCGACCCCGGTGACGGCCTTCTTCGCCGTCGCTCCCAAGGTCGCCGCCATCGCCCTGTTCGTCCGCCTGCTGATCGAGCCGTTCGGCGCGATGGTCGACCAATGGCGCCAGATCATCTATTTCACCGCGCTGGCCTCCATGGTGCTGGGATCGTTCGCCGCGATCGGCCAGACCAACATCAAGCGCCTGATGGCCTACAGCTCGATCGGCCATATCGGGTTCGCCCTGGTCGGCCTTGCCGCCGGGACGGAACTGGGCGTCCGCGGCGTGATGTTCTACATGGCGATCTACATCTTCATGAACATCGGCACCTTCGGCGTCATCCTGTGCATGCGCCAGAACGGCCGGATGGTCGAGGAGATCACCGATCTGGCGGGCCTGTCGAAGACTCACCCCATGCTGGCCCTGGCCATGCTGATCTTCATGTTCTCCATGGCCGGCATTCCGCCGGCGGCGGGTTTCTTCGCCAAGCTGTTCGTCTTCCAGGCGGCCATCCAGGCGCACCTCTATTCCCTGGCGGTGCTCGGCGTGCTGGCCAGCGTGGTGGGTGCCTTCTATTACCTGCGGATCATCAAGGTCATGTATTTCGACGAACCGGTCGAGCCGCTCGACCGGAATATCAGCAGCGAGATGACCCTGGTGATCGCCGGGACGAGCCTGTTCACGCTGCTGTTCTTCTTCTTCCCGGCTCCCTTGCTCGACGGCGCAGCCGCAGCCGCGGCCTCGCTCTTCGCTGGATGAGCGGGCCGGTTCCAGGGAACCGGGTCCTGCCCGGGCTGCCGTCGGCCTACACCCTCGTAGCCTACGACAGCCTGGGGAGCACCAATGACGAGGCCAAGCGGCTGGCCCGCGACGAGGGTGCCGTCCACGGCACCCTCGTCTGGGCTCTTCGGCAGACCGAGGGCCGGGGGCGCCGGGGCAGGGCCTGGGACTCCCCGGAGGGCAACCTTTATGTCAGCCTGATCCTCCGTCCGGGCTGCCGGCCGGCCTCCGCGGCCCAGCTGTCGTTCGTGACGGCCGGTGCGCTGGCCGACGCGCTCCAGCCGCTGCTCCCCGAAGCCGTCTGCCAGTGCAAATGGCCGAACGACCTTCTTCTGGACGACCGGAAGGCTGCGGGCATCCTGCTCGAATCCGAAACGGACGAGGCCGGGGACATCGACTGGCTGGTCGTGGGCGTCGGCATCAATGTCCAGCATTACCCGCCCGAGTCCGAGTTTCCCGCGACCTCCCTCCGCAACGAGGGCAGCCGGCTCGACGAGCCCGGGCCGGTCCTGGTGCGTTTCGCCCAGTCTTTTTCCACTTGGTACGACGCGTGGAAGGCCGAAGGCTTCGGGCCGATCCGGGAAGGCTGGCTTCAGCTCGCCCGCGGGATCGGCGGTCCGATCACCGTCAGGCTGGCGGACCGCACGCTGAACGGGGTATTCGCGGATCTCGACGCGGACGGCGCCCTGCTGCTCGACCTGGACGGCGGGGAGCGCCGCCGGATCACGGCCGGGGATGTGTTTTTCCCGGGGCTTTCTTCGCCCGGTTCAGGCGGAGGGACCTGACATGCTGCTTGCGATCGATGCCGGCAACACGAACGTGGTGTTCGCCATTTTCGACGGCGATCGCAAGCAGGGGCAGTGGCGGATCGCGACCGACAGCAGGCGCACTGCCGACGAGTACGCGGTGTGGCTGACCAGCCTCATGGCGATGAAAGGCCTGAAACGCGAGGACGTGGACGCCGCGATCCTCGGCAGCGTCGTCCCCGCCGCGACCTTCAACCTGCAGCGGCTGTGCCGCGACCATTTCGGCGTCGAGCCCATGCGGATCGGCGAGCCGGGAGTGCGCCTGGGCATAGAGATCCGGATCGACAACCCGCGCGAGGCGGGAGCCGACCGGCTGCTCAACGCCATCGCGGCGGTCGCGACATATCCCGCTCCCCTGGTCGTGGTCGATATCGGAACCGGGACCACCTTCGACATCGTGGACGCGGAGGGCGGATTCTGCGGCGGCGTCATCGCGCCGGGACCCAGCCTTGCGCTCGATGCGCTTCACCGGGTCGCGGCCCAGCTTCCCAAGGTCGATATCGTGCGTCCGCCGACGGTGATCGGCAAGGGCACGGTCGGGGCGATGCAGTCCGGCATGTTCTGGGGCTATCTCAGCATGATCGAGGGGCTGCTGACCCGTATCCAGGCCGAGCTGTCGCCGACCGGCGATCCGCCGGTGACCGTGATCGTCACGGGGGGGCTGGGCACGCAGTTCGCGGAAGCTACCTCGATGATCCATCACATCGACAATGAATTGACCCTGCGCGGTCTCCTGCTGGTCCACCAACGCAACATGGCTTCATGACATCATCCCCAGATCCCCGATCCATCGGGTCCAGCCCCCTCGATCCCGATTGGCCCGGATCGGACGCGATCTACTTCCTGCCGCTGGGCGGGTCCGGCGAGATCGGCATGAACCTCAATCTGTACGGTCATGCCGGGAAATGGCTGATGGTGGATCTGGGGATCTCGTTCGGCGACGAGACGATGCCGGGCGTCGACGTGATCATGCCCGACCCGACCTTCATCCGGGACCGCCGGGACGACCTCGTCGGCATCGTCCTGACCCACGCCCACGAGGATCACCTGGGGGCGGTCCAGTACCTGTGGCCGGAGCTCCGCTGCCCCGTCTATGCGACCCCCTTCACCGCGTCGGTGCTGCGGGCCAAGCTGCTGGAGCGGAACCTTGCCGGCAAGGTGGAGATCGTCGAGGTGCCGCTCTCGGGACGGTTCTCCGCCGGGCCGTTCGAGGTCGAGCTGATCACCGTCACCCATTCCGTGCCCGAGCCCAACGCCCTCGTGCTGCGCACGCCGCTCGGCGCCGTGCTGCATACCGGTGACTGGAAGCTGGATCCCGACCCCGTCGTCGGCGCCCCGACCGACGAGGCGGCCCTGATGCGCCTGGGCGGCGAGGGCGTGCTGGCGATGGTGTGCGACAGCACCAATGCCATGGTTCCGGGAACCTCCGGTTCGGAAGCGGCGGTGCGCGACAGCCTGATCAAGCTGTTCGGCCGGCTCAAGAACCGCATCGCGATCAGCTGCTTCGCGACCAACGTCGCACGGCTGGAGAGCATCGCGGCGGCGGCCGCGGCGAGCGACCGGAACGTCGCGCTGGTCGGGCGTTCCCTGTGGCGCATCAACGAGGCGGCCCGGGCCAACGGCTACCTGAAGGACGTGCCGCCTTTCCTCAGCGAGCGCGATGCCGGCTTCCTGCCGCGCGAGAAGACCGTGCTGGTCTGTACCGGAAGCCAGGGCGAGCCCCGGTCCGCCCTTTCCCGTATCGCCGCGGACGATCATCCGGAGATCGTGCTCGAACGCGGCGATGCCGTCATCTTCTCGTCGCGCGAGATCCCCGGGAACGAGCGGGCGATCGGCCGGGTGCAGAACATGCTGGTCGGGCAGGGGGTGGAGGTCATCACCGCCGACACCGAGTTCGTCCATGTGTCCGGCCATCCCGCCCAGGACGAACTGGTCCGCCTGTACCAGTGGGTGCGCCCGAAGCTGGCGGTCCCGATCCATGGCGAGATCCGCCACCAGACAGAACATGCCCGGCTGGCGCGCGCCTGTCAGGTGCCCGACACGATCATTCCGGAGAACGGCTCGATCATCCGGCTGGCGCCCGGCCCGGCCGAAGTGGTCGGGCAGGTCCAGCATGGGCGGCTGGCCCTGGACGGCAAGCGGATCGTGCCGCTGGACGCCGGGGTCATGCGGGGCCGGCACCGCATGATGTACAACGGTGCCGCGGTCGCCACCCTGGTCATGGACTCCGAAGGCGAGCTGGCCACCCAGCCGCAGGTCGCCGTCATGGGCCTGCTCGAGGGACCGGAAGCCGCGGAGATCCTGACGGAAGTCGGAGTCGCGGTGCGAAAGGCCGTCGAAGAGCTCTCCCGTCAGGCCCGGCTGGACGACGAGGCCGTGCGCCAGGCGACCCGCATCGCGGTCCGCCGGAGCCTCAACGCGAGCCAGGGCAAAAAGCCGCTCACCGAAGTCCACCTGGTTCGGCTATAGGGATGGGCGGCGGGCCGCCCGACCCGGCACCGCCATCGATGGACCAAGTCAGAAAGACCAAGGGGGAACCATGATCGGCAAGCTCAACCACGTGGCTATCGTCGTGCCCGACCTGGAAAAGGCCACGGCCCTTTACCGCGACACGCTCGGCGCCACCGTCTCGGCTGCGGTCGACCAGCCGGCCCACGGGGTGACGGTGGTGTTCGTCGAACTGCCCAACACCAAGATCGAACTGCTGTATCCCCTGGGCGATGCCAGCCCGATCGCCAAGTTCCTGGCCGGCAATCCATCGGGCGGAATCCACCATGTCTGCTACGAGGTGCCCGACATCCTGGCGGCCCGCGACAAGCTGAAGGCAGACGGAGCCCGAGTGCTGGGCGACGGCGAGCCCAAGATCGGCGCCCACGACAAGCCGGTCCTGTTCCTCCACCCCAAGGACTTCCTGGGCACCCTGGTCGAACTGGAACAGGCCTGATCGATGGGTTGGGTAACCGGCATCGCCGTCTATTTCGTGGTCTGGTGGACAGTCCTCTTCGCCGTGCTTCCCTGGGGCTCCCACGCGCCGGAGGAGCCGGAGCCCGGCATGGCCGCAGGGGCTCCCGCCAAGCCCCGCATCGGCCTGAAGTTCCTGGTCACCACCGGAGTCGCGGCGGTCGTCTGGCTGATCATCTACTTCATCGTCACGTCCGGGCTGATCTCGTTCCGGACGTGACCTCAGCGGAGGTCCTGACGCGCCATGGGCTTGTCCTATTGCGAAGCAGCACCCGGGCATCCGTGGCACGGGCCTTACCATGACGGCGAGTACGGGTTTCCGTCCGCAGACGAGCGGGTCCTGTTCGAGCGGCTGGTCCTGGAGATCAACCAGGCCGGACTTTCCTGGCTGACCATCCTGAAGAAGCGCGCGGCCTTCGCCGCCGCTTTCGAGAATTACGACATCGACCGGATCGCCGCCTATGGCGAGGAAGACCGGAC
The DNA here is from genome assembly GCF_016653635.2 of Skermanella sp. TT6. Classification (NCBI taxonomy): domain Bacteria; kingdom Pseudomonadati; phylum Pseudomonadota; class Alphaproteobacteria; order Rhodospirillales; family Azospirillaceae; genus Skermanella; species Skermanella cutis. Next base: position 2,827,776 of record NZ_CP067420.1, on the reverse strand, counting down.
TCGGCTGCTGGGCGACGCCGGCATCATCCGCAACCGGCTGAAGATCGATGCCGTGATCGAGAACGCGCGCCGGGTCCAGGCACTCCGTGCCTCCCACGGCGGTTTCGCCGGATGGCTGGACGGCCACCATCCGCTGGACAAGGCGGGATGGGTAAAGCTGTTCAAGACGCAGTTCCGCTTCACCGGCGGGGAGATCGTGAACGAGTTCCTGATGAGTCTCGGCTATCTGCCCGGTGCCCATGATCCAGCCTGCCCGGTGCATCGGCACCTGGAATCGCTCGATCCCCCCTGGATTCGGGCGGAGCGGAGCGGGTTTACCGGCTATCGAGCTTAAAATTTGGGCAAACCGTTGGGCGAAACACGCTCAGTTGCTTAGTGGATAAGCAAAAGAGCAAGAAAATGAGCAAAAGAAAAGGCAAGCTCCATTTTGTGGCTTGCCTTGCTCAGTGCCTCGGACAATAATTTTTATCGCTGAGAGGGTTTATCCCTCTTACCGACGCCTGGTGGCGATTCCTCCCTAACTTCAGGCCGCGCTGCGGTGACAGCGCGGCCCTTTTCTTATTGTGGGCGAAACCTTACGCCATGCTTGCGCCATCGTCACCTGTTTTCTGCCCAATCCATGGCTCTTTGCCGCGGTACTGATCATGTCGCGGTTCGGCCGGGCATGCGGTGCGGAACGGGCAAAACGGTTGTGGCCGATACCGTCGAATTGGTACAAAGGCATCCGGTCACACGCGGCTTTCAGGGCAGGGCGTCTCGCGTCATGGGCAACGGCATACCTGCCTCGAAATGCGCAAGGTCTTTCAGAATAATCCAGGGTTCCAAGCCATCCCCGCGGGCCTTCATCCTGCATGGGGCTGCCCGTGGGCGGCTTGCCGCCTGTCCCGTCACTTGAACCAACTCTCTCGGAGGGAACAAGAAACATGCTCAACAGACGCCAGTTCGGTCTTTCGGTGGCCGGGACCGCCGCAGCCCTCAGTGTCGGTCCGACGGTCGGTCGCGCGCTTGCCGCCGACAAGCTGAAGGTCGGCTTCGTCTATGTCGGCCCGGTTTCGGACCACGGCTACAGCTATCAGCACGACGTGGGCCGCCGGCACATCGCCGAGCATTTCGGCGACCGGATCGAGACCACCTATGTGGAGAACGTGGCCGAGGGGCCCGACACCGAGCGGGTGATCAACCAGCTGGCCGCCGGCGGCGCCGGCCTGATCTTCACGACGTCGTTCGGGTTCATGAACCCGACGCTGAAGGTCGCGCAGCGTTTCCCCAAGGTGAAGTTCGAGCACGCGACCGGGTACAAGCGCGCCGCCAACGTGGCCACTTACTCCGGCCGTTTCTACGAGGGCCGTACCGTCTGCGGGCTGCTCGCCGGCAAGATGACCAAGTCCAACATCATCGGCTATATCGGGTCCTTCCCCATCCCCGAGGTGGTCAGCGGCATCAACGCCTTCACCCTGGCGCTGCGCAGCGTCAATCCCCAGGCGCAGGTGCGGGTGGTCTGGGTGAACAGCTGGTACGACCCGGGCAAGGAGGCGGCCGCCGCCAAGGCGCTGATCGACCAGGGCGCCGATATCCTGGCCCAGCACACCGACAGCCCGGCCCCGATCCAGGAAGCCGAGGCCCGCGGCATCCACGCCTTCGGCCAGTCGTCGGACATGAGCCGGTTCGGCCCGAAGGCCCACCTGACCTCCATCGTGGACGACTGGAATCCCTACTACCAGCAGCGGGTCCAGGCCGTCCTGGACGGCACCTGGAAGTCGGAAGACTACTGGGGCGGCCTCGCCACCGGGACGGTCTTCCTGCCGCCGTTCAACGACGCGGTCCCGGACGACGTGAAGGCGCTGGGGAACAAGGCGATCGAGGACATCAAGTCGGGTGCCCTGCATCCGTTCACCGGCCCGATCAAGGACCAGTCCGGCAAGGTCGTGATCGCCGAGGGCAAGACCGCCACCGACCAGGAGATCCTGTCGATGGCCTACTACGTGGAAGGCGTCCAGGGCACCCTGCCCAAGTAACCTGCCCAGGTAAGCGCTGCCTGCCGGGGGCGTGCGACGCGCCCCCGGCATGGACTTGCCGCCATGGACTTGTCCGGCGCTATTCCCTACAGTCCGCTCCGATCGGACTGGCCATGGGCCGGTCGTCCCCGAGCCCCGTGAGAAGTCGAATGCGGTTGTCCGCCTATTTCCTGCCCACCCTGAAGGAAAACCCCAACGAGGCGCAGATCGTCTCGCACCGGCTCATGCTGCGCGCCGGCATGATCCGGCAGACCAGCGCCGGCATCTATGCCTGGCTGCCGCTGGGGTTCCGCGTGCTGAAGAAGATCGAGCAGATCGTGCGCGAGGAGCAGGACGCCGCGGGCGCGCAGGAATTGCTGATGCCGACGATCCAGCCGGCGGAGCTGTGGAAGGAAAGCGGCCGGTACGACGATTACGGCAAGGAGATGCTGCGCATCCGTGACCGGCACGAGCGCGAGATGCTGTTCGGCCCGACCAACGAGGAGATGATCACCGACATCTTCCGGTCGGCGGTCAAGAGCTACCGCGACCTGCCGCGGAACCTCTATCATATCCAGTGGAAGTTCCGGGACGAGATCCGCCCCCGATTCGGCGTGATGCGGGGGCGCGAGTTCCTGATGAAGGACGCCTACTCCTTCGACCTGGATCAGGCCGGCGCCCGCCGTTCTTACCAGAAGATGTTCCTGGCCTATCTGCGGACCTTCGCTCGGCTCGGCATGAAGGCGATCCCGATGCAGGCGGACACCGGCCCGATCGGCGGCGATCTCAGCCACGAGTTCATCATCCTGGCGGAAACCGGCGAGAGCGGTGTCTTCTGCGACAAGGAGTGGCTGGACCTGAATGTCCTGTCCAGAGCACCCGGATTCGACGACGACCTCGCGCCGTTCTTCGAGAAATACACCAGCATCTACGCCGCCACCGACGAGAAGCACGATCCCGCCACCTCGCCCCTTCCGCCGGAGGAGCTGGTGAACGCCCGCGGGATCGAGGTCGGCCACATCTTCTATTTCGGCACCAAGTACTCGGCCCCGCTGGGCGCCGTGGTCGCCGGGCCGAACGGCGAGCAGGTCACCCTGGAGATGGGGTCGTACGGCATCGGCGTGTCGCGGCTGGTCGGCGCGATCATCGAGGCGAGCCATGACGAGGCCGGCATCATCTGGCCGGACAGCGTGGCGCCCTTCAAGGTCGGCCTGATCAACCTGAAGACCGGCGACGCCGAGTGCGACCGCGTCTGCGACGAGCTGTACCGCGACCTCAACGCCGCAGGCGTCGAGGTGATCTACGACGACCGCAACGAGCGGGCCGGCGGCAAGTTCGCCGACATGGACCTGATCGGCATCCCGTGGCAGCTGACCGTCGGTCCGCGGGGGCTGAAGAGCGGCGTCGTCGAGCTGAAGCGCCGGGCCACCGGCGAGCGCGAGGAACTGTCGCGCGACGCCGCCCTGGCCAAGCTGACCGCTTGAGACCGGCACGCACCGCCCATCAGTCCAAGAAGGCCTTGCAGGCATGATCTTCGGCGCTTTCGAACGCATGGTCGCGATGCGGTACCTCCGCGCGCGGCGGCAGGAAGGCTTCATCTCGGTGATCGCGGCGTTCTCGCTGCTGGGCATCGGGCTCGGCGTCGCGACGCTGATCATCGTGATGGCCGTCATGAACGGCTTCCGGTCGGAACTGCTGGGCCGGGTGCTCGGCCTGAACGGCCACATGAACGTCTACGCGATCCAGGGCCCGCTGCCCGACTACCAGCCGCTCGCCGACCGGCTGCGGCAGGTGCCCGGCGTCACCTCGGTGACGCCGACCGTCGAGGCGCAGGCCCTGGTCACCGTCAGGGGCGTGTCGTCCGGCGCCATCGTCCGAGGGATCGCGCCGGAGGATTTCCGGGTCCGGCCGACCGTCTCCAACCATATCGTGCGGGGGTCGCTCGACCGATTCGAGGACGAGAACGTGGCGATCGGCATCCGGATGGCGCAGCGGCTGGGGCTCGCCGTCGGCGACCAGCTCACGCTGATCAGCCCGCAGGGGAACACCAGCGCCTTCGGGACGGTGCCGCGCATGCGGGCCTACACGATCGGCGCGATCTTCGACGTCGGCATGTTCGAGTACGACAACAACTTCATCTTCATGCCGCTGCCGGCCGCGCAGGTCTTCTTCCGGGTGCCCGACGCGGTGACGACGCTGGAGCTGATGGTCGAGCAGCCCCGGCTGATCTGGCAGTACCGCGGGCCGGTGCAGGAGGTGCTGGGCGGTCGGGCGCGCCTGGTGGACTGGCAGCAGTCCAACGCCAGCTTCTTCAACGCCCTTCAGGTCGAGCGGAACGTCATGTTCCTGATCCTGACGCTGATCATCCTGGTCGCCGCGTTCAACATCATCTCCAGCATGATCATGCTGGTGAAGGACAAGGGCAGGGACATCGCGATCCTCCGCACCATGGGGGCGACCCGGGGCATGATCCTGCGCATCTTCTTCCTGGCCGGCGCCAGCATCGGGGTGATCGGCACGGTCTTCGGCCTCGTCCTGGGCGTCGCCTTCGCCGACAACATCGAGTCGATCCGGCAGGTGCTGCAGAACCTGCTGGGCACCGAGCTGTTCTCGGCCGAGATCTATTTCCTGACGCAGCTCCCGGCGGAGATCGACTGGTCCGAGGTGGCCCGGGTGGTCCTGATGGCGCTCGGGCTGTCCTTCGGCGCCACCATCTATCCGGCGTGGCGGGCGGCCAAGCTCGATCCGGTCGAGGCGCTCCGCTATGAATGAGACGACGAACGGGCGGGCCGAGCCCATGATCCGGCCCATGATCCAGATCGACGGGGTCGTCCGGACCTTCAGGCAGGCGGGCCAGCCGCTAGAGGTGCTGCGCGGCGCGTCCCTCCAGGTCGCCGGCGGCGAGCTGGTGGCCCTGGTCGGGCCGTCGGGCGCGGGCAAGTCGACGCTCCTGCACATCGCCGGCCTGCTGGAGCAGGCCGACGGCGGCGAGATCCGCATCGCGGGAAAGCTGGCCAACACCTTGTCCGACGCAGACCGGACCTCCCTGCGCCGCCAGTCCATCGGTTTCGTCTACCAGTTCCACCATCTGCTGCCGGAGTTCAGCGCGCTGGAGAACATCGTGCTGCCGCAGATGATCTCCGGCATCTCGAAATCCGTGGCGCGGAAGCGCGCCATGGAACTGCTGGACCTGGTCGGCCTGGGCGCGCGGGCCGGCCACCGGCCGGCGCGCCTGTCCGGCGGCGAGCAGCAGCGGGTCGCGATCGCGCGGGCCCTGGCCAACCGCCCGAAACTGCTGATCGCGGACGAGCCGACCGGCAACCTGGACCACAAGACTGCCGAGGACGTGTTCGCGATGCTGGCGAACCTGGTCCGGGGCGGCGATTTCGGAGCATTGGTCGCGACCCACAACCTCGACCTGGCGGCCCGCATGGACCGGGTGCTCGAGCTGAGGGACGGCGTGCTGGTCCAGCACTGAGCTATGGCTTACCCTCTGGCCGGGGCGCACGGCGATGCCCCGGACCACGACAGCAGGGTTGCGCCATGGACCGCAGGATCATCGAGCTCTACGACGAGTATACCCACGCCCCGCTGGACCGGCGGGTCTTCATCAGCCGCCTGACCGCCCTGGCGGGCAGCGCCGCAGCGGCGGCGGCCCTGCTCCCCCTGTTGGAGAGCGACTATGCCCTGGCGCAGGTCGTGCCGGCGACCGACTCGCGGCTGGAAACCTCGCGCATCACCTGGCCGGGCGCGTCGGGCGAGCTGAAGGGCTATCTGGCGAAGCCCCAGGGAGCCGGCAAGCTGCCGGCGGTGATCGTGATCCACGAGAACCGCGGCCTCAACCCCCACATCGAGGACGTCGTCCGCCGCGTCGCGCTGGAAGGTTTCCTGGCACTGGGCCCGGACATGCTGAGCCCGCTCGGCGGAACGCCGGCCGACGAGGATCGGGCCCGCACGATGATCGGCCAGCTCGACGGCAGGCAGACCCTGGACGATCTGGTCAGGACCGTCGGAGTCCTTCAGAACCACCCCGGGTCGACCGGCAAGGTGGGGGCCATGGGTTTCTGCTGGGGCGGCGGCATGGCCGGCCTGCTGGCGACGGCATCGCCGGATCTCGACGCTTCGGTGGTCTATTACGGCCGTACTCCGCCGCTGGAGGCGGTGCCGAACATCCGGGCGAAGCTCCTGCTGAACTATGCCGGACTGGACGACCGCATCAACGAGAGCGTTCCCGCCTTCGAGGCGGCGCTGAAGGAGGCCGGCGTCGACCATACCCTCCACATGTACGAGGGCGCCAACCACGCCTTCAACAACGACACGGCTCCGGCGCGCTACGATGCGGCGGCCGCACGACTGGCCTGGACCAGGACCGTCGAGTTCCTGAAATCCAGCCTCGCCTGAACTGCCTTTCCGGCTCGGTCGAAAGGCTTAACTCTTGAACGCTATTCTCCGGCTCGCGGTGACAGATCCGCAGCGAGTCGGAAGTGGACCATATGGGCAAAGGGTCTTCGAGCAAAACCGTCAAACGGGACCTCTCCGTCGCATATGGCTTCGTCGACCCGCCCGATCCGTGGCCGTCGACCGGGAGCGGCGATCTCGCCGTCGTCGTTCCGCTGGCCGTCGCCGCGCTCACCGAGGACGAGCGCCTGTCGCTCGACCGTTTGCGGCGGAACGCTTCCGGAATCCCAAGATATCTTGTCGTTCCCGACGGGCTGGAGTTGAAGTTCGACCACGCAGACTTCTCCGTCGTCCGGGTGCCGGCGATCGCCATGGCGGGCATCGCCGCCTATAACCGGATGATGATAACGCCGTGGTTCTATCGGCTGTTCGCGGGATATCGATACATCCTGTTGTATCAACTGGACTGTCTGCTGCTTGGCAATTCGGTCGGCCGGTGGTGCGAGCGCGATTGGAGCTATGTCGGAGCGCCCTGGTTTGGCAACAGAGGTCCGGACGATCTCAAGTCGGTCGGCAATGGCGGCTTCTCGCTTCGCCGGATCGACCATATGCTGGCGGTGCTCGGAAGCGACCGCTTCGCTCCGCAATTCCGATTCGCGCAGCAGCGGCGTCACTTCTCCGGCTGGAAGCACCTGAAGGTCCTGGCGAACGGCTTGATCCGGGCGTGGTGCAACGGCGGCGGCTCCCTTGCGTCCCGATTCGCAGCCAGCTTCGAGCGGCCGGAGGACGAGTTCTGGAGCCAGTACGCGCCTTTCTTCATGGCCGGTTATAGCTTGCCGACCCCGCGCGAGGCGCTTGGTTTCGCGTTCGAGGACCGACCGCGCATCGCCTTCGACCTGACCGCCGGGCGGTTGCCATTGGGCTGTCATGCGTGGTCGCGGATGGATCGGCATTTCTGGCTGGAACGGCTCGCCGACCTTGAACAGCCGGCCAGAACGACCGGTGCCGCCGGGGAAATCGATGCTTGCGAGCGGGAGCCGGCGCTGTCATGAGACGCTCATAAGGGCGTCAAGCGAAACTTGCGCATGACGTTCGGTGCCGGTCTTGGCATGTTTGGCCACTTCGCTCAGCCCGACGCCCGAGTACAGCACCCGATGCCGATAGCCGACTTCGTCCACCTGCGCGTCCACTCCGCCTATTCGCTCTCCGAAGGGGCGATCAAGATCAAGGAGTTGGTCAAGATCTGCCAAAAGCAGGAGATGCCGGCGGTCGCGGTCACCGACACCGGCAACTTGTTCGGGGCGCTGGAATTTTCCCTGGCTGCCATGGACGCCGGCGTGCAGCCGATCCTGGGATGCCAGCTCGGTATCCGGCGCATGGGGCCGGCCGCGAACGGCGGCGGCAAGCCGGTGGGGAAGGGCGTGAACATGCCCGACCAGCTCGCGCTCCTGGTCCAGTCCGAGACCGGCTATCAAAATCTGACGAAGCTGATCAGCAAGGCCTTCATGGAGGGGGATCCGACCTCGGCGCCCCAGATCGCCCTGCAGGATCTCGAAGGCTTCACCGACGGTCTGATCGCCCTGACCGGCGGACCGTCCGGATCGGTCGGACGCCTGTTCGCCGAGGGGCACAAGCCCGCCGCGCGCGACGTCGCGGAGCAGCTGCGCCGCCTGTTCCCCGGCCGGCTCTATGTCGAGCTGATGCGCCACGGGCTGGAGGTCGAGGACCGCATCGAGCCGGATCTGGTCGACCTGGCCTATGACCTGGACGTGCCGCTGGTGGCGACCAACGACTGCTTCTTCTCGACCGAGGACATGTACGAGGCCCACGACGCGCTGCTCTGCATCGCCGAGGGCTCCTACGTGGTGGAGGCGGAGAGGCGGCGCCTGACGCCGGAGCACCGCTTCAAGACGGCCGCCGAGATGCGCGAGCTGTTCGCCGACCTGCCGGAGGCCGTGGACAACACCCTGGTCATCGCGCGGCGCTGCAGCTATCTGCTGAAGCCGATCAAGCCGATCCTGCCGGCCTTCCAGGCTGCGGCCGAGGGCGGCAGGACCGAGCCGGAGGAACTGCGCCACCAGGCCCACGAGGGTCTGACGATGCGGCTGGAGAAGCAGGTCTTCACGTCCGAAATGACGGCGGAACAACGCGCGGAGACCGAGAAGACCTATCGCGAAAGGCTCGACTTCGAGCTGAACGTGATCGAGAACATGAAGTTTCCCGGCTACTTCCTGATCGTCTCCGACTTCATCAAGTGGGCGAAGCGCCACGAGATCCCGGTCGGTCCGGGCCGCGGCTCGGGCGCCGGCTCGGTCGTGGCGTGGTCGCTGACCATCACCGACCTGGACCCCCTGCGCTTCGGCCTGCTGTTCGAGCGGTTCCTGAACCCCGAGCGCGTGTCGATGCCCGACTTCGACATCGACTTCTGCCAGGACCGCCGGGACGAGGTGATCCGCTACGTGCAGGGCTATTACGGCCACGACCGGGTCGCCCAGATCATCACCTTCGGTAAGCTCCAGGCGCGCGCCGTGCTGCGCGACGTCGGCCGGGTGCTCCAGATGCCTTACGGGCAAGTCGACAAGATCTGCAAGCTGGTGCCCAACAATCCGGCCAATCCCGTGACCCTGGGACAGGCGATCGAGGGCGAGCCGATGCTTCAGCAGGCCCGCGATTCGGACGAGACGGTCAGGCGCCTGATCGAGATCGCGCTCCGCCTGGAGGGGCTGTTCCGCCACGCCTCGACCCACGCGGCCGGCGTGGTGATCGGCGACCGTCCGCTGGACCAGCTGGTGCCGCTCTACCGCGACCCGCGCTCGGACATGCCGGTCACCCAGTTCAACATGAAGTATGTCGAGCAGGCGGGGCTGGTGAAGTTCGACTTCCTCGGCCTGAAGACCCTGACCGTGCTCCAGCGCGCGGTGGAGCTGATCACCGAGCGCGGCGACGTCATCGACCTGTCCAACCTGCCGCTCGACGACGTCAGGACATACGAGATGATGTCGCGCGGCGAGACGACCGGCGTGTTCCAGCTTGAAAGCTCGGGCATGCGCGACGTGCTGCGCCGCCTCAAGCCGAACCGGTTCGACGACATCATCGCGCTGGTCTCCCTCTACCGTCCCGGCCCGATGGACAACATCCCGACCTACATCGCGGTGAAGAACGGGGAGAAAGAGCCGGACTACATGCATCCCTGGCTGGAGCCGATCCTGAAGGACACCTTCGGGATCATGATCTACCAGGAACAGGTCATGCAGATCGCCCAGGTGCTGTCCGGCTACTCGCTCGGCGGCGCCGACCTGCTGCGCCGCGCCATGGGCAAGAAGATCCAGGCCGAGATGGACGCCCAGCGCAAGCTGTTCATCGACGGTGCCGTCGGCAAGGGCGTCGACGGGGAGCAGGCGGGCCTGATCTTCGACCAGGTGAACAAGTTCGCCGGCTACGGCTTCAACAAGTCCCACGCCGCCGCCTATGCGCTGGTCGCCTACCAGACCGCCTATCTGAAGGCCAATTACCCGGTGGAGTTCCTGGCGGCGTCGATGACGCTCGACCTGGGCAATACCGACAAGCTGAACACCTTCCGGCAGGAACTGGTCCGCCTCAAGATCCGCCTGCTGACCCCCGACATCAACAAGTCGAACCCCGTCTTCCGGGTGGAACTGCTGCCCGACGGCGAGCGGGCGATCCGCTACGCCCTTGCCGCCGTCAAGGGCGTCGGCATGCCCGCCATGGAGGCGGTGGTGAGCCAGAGGAACGAGGGTGGCCGCTATACGGACCTGTTCGACCTCGCCCGCCGGCTGGACACCAAGGTGATCAACAAGCGCCAGCTGGAGAACCTGACCTGCGCCGGCGCCTTCGACAGCCTGAACGGCAACCGCCGGCAGGTCCATGGCGGCATCGAGACGCTGATCCGCTATGCCCAGGCCGCGGCGGCCGAACGGGAGAGCGGGCAGTCCAGCCTTTTCGGCGGAGGGGGCGGAGTGACTCTGAAGGTGCCCGACCTGCCGAAAGTCGCGGACTGGGACCAGCTCGACCGGCTGGCGCACGAATTCAACGCGATCGGCTTCTACCTGTCGGCCCATCCGCTCGACGGCTTCGCCAAGCCGCTGTCGCGCCTGCGGGTGGTGAACTCCGCCGACCTGCTCAAGAAGGCGACCGGCGGTGGCTCGACCCGGTTCCCCATGGCGGGCGTGGTGATCAACCGGCAGGAACGGGTCGCCAAGAGCGGCAACCGCTTCGCCTTCGTGAGCCTGTCGGACTCCACGGGCGTCTACGAGGTGACCCTGTTCTCGGAACTGCTGGCGACCTCGCGCGAGTTGCTGGAGCCGGGCAAGAGCGTCGTCCTGATGGTCGACGTGCAGGTCATGGGCGAGGACATGCGGCTGACCTGCCATGACGTGAAGCCGTTGGAGGACGAGGTCGCCCGGGCCGCCGAGGGGTTGCAGATCATCCTCAGCCAGCCGGAAGCGGCCCCCCATCTCCGCAACATCCTGGACCAGATCGGACGGGGCCGCGGCAAGATATCGATCCTGGTCGATGTCGGCGGCATGCGGGAGGCCGAGATCGCGCTGCCGGGAGCCTATGCGGTCTCGGCGAAGGGCAGGGCCGCGATCAAGGCGATTCCCGGCGTGGCGGACGTGCTCGATCTTTAGGCGTTCCGCCCGGGCATGCCCCGCCCGATGCATGCGGATATGGTTGCCAAACGCGGGACGCCGGGCTATCTATCGCCCGTCGCAAAACCTCACGCGGGCTTGCGGTCCATCGGCCCACAGGCCGGCGGCCCGCTCCGGTGTTCACGTGTCGTGAACCACGCCCGCGGCGGAGCAACCGGAAAAGGACTGTTTTCCATGCCGATGCCTTCATTCACCATGCGCCAGCTCCTGGAAGCCGGCGTCCACTTCGGCCACCATACCCGCCGCTGGAACCCGAAGATGCAGCCGTACATTTTCGGCGTGCGCAACGGCGTCCATATCATCGACCTCGAGCAGACCGTCCCGATGCTGCACCGCGCCATGACCGCGGTCCGCGACGTGGTGGCGGGCGGCGGGCGCGTCCTGTTCGTCGGCACCAAGCGCCAGGCTCAGGAGAAGGTCGCCGACTCCGCTTCGCGCTGCGGCCAGTACTATGTCAACCACCGCTGGCTCGGCGGCATGCTGACGAACTGGAAGACCATCTCCCAGTCGATCAAGCGCCTCCGCGAGATGGAAGAGCGCCTTCAGGACACCAACATCGGCCTGACCAAGAAAGAGACCCTCCAGCTCACCCGCGAGCGTGACAAGCTGGAGCGGGCGCTCGGCGGCATCAAGGAGATGGGCGGCCTGCCGGACATCCTGTTCATCATCGACACCAACAAGGAGTCGATCGCGGTCCAGGAAGCCAACAAGCTCGGCATCCCGGTCGTCGCGGTGATCGACAGCAACTCCGATCCCGACGGCGTCGCCTTCCCGATCCCGGGCAACGACGACGCGCTGCGCGCGATCGACACCTACTGCGAGCTGGTTTCCGGCGCGGTGCTTGACGGTCTGCAGGCCGAGATGATCGCGTCCGGCATCGATGTCGGCGAGCAGGCCGAAGGCGTCGAGGAAGATCTTCCGGCCGACGAGGACGTCGTCGTCGCCGAGGCTGCCGACGGCGAAGCCGCGGTTTCGGAAGGCGCCCAGGCCTGATCCGTCAGATCGGGCAACCGGGCGCTTGGGTGCGTCCGGTTGCCCTTATTTGTATGTGCTGACCAGACAGATCATTCAGGAAGAGGTCCAAGATGGCCGAAATCACAGCCTCGCTCGTCAAGGAACTGCGCGAAAAGACCGGCGCCGGCATGATGGACTGCAAGAAGGCGCTGACCGAGACGTCGGGCGACCTTGAAGGTGCCGTCGACTGGCTGCGCAAGAAGGGCCTCGCCGCCGCCGCCAAGAAGGCCGGCCGGGTCGCCGCCGAGGGTCTGGTCGCCGTCGCGACGGCCGACACCGTCGGCGCCGCGGTCGAGGTCAACTCCGAGACCGACTTCGTCGCCCGCAACGACCGGTTCCAGGCATTCGCCAACCAGGTGGCGCAGCTGGCGCTCCAGGGCGACGGCACGATCGAGTCGCTGCAGCAGCAGGCTTTTCCCGGCACCGACCGCAACGTCGCCGACGAGGTCACCAACATGGTGGCCACGATCGGCGAGAACATGAACCTGCGCCGCGTCTCGCGCATCGCCGTCGAGCAGGGCGCCGTCGCCAGCTACGTCCACAACGCGCTGGCTCCGAACCTGGGCAAGATCGGCGTGCTGGTCGGCCTGGAGTCCACCGGCGACCGCGCCCGCCTGCTGGAACTCGGAAAGCAGATCGCGATGCACATCGCCGCCGCCCGTCCGGAAGCGGTGAACATCGAGGACGTGGACGCCAGCTCCCTGGAGCGCGAGCGGAGCGTCCTGGCCGACCAGGCCCGCGCCAGCGGCAAGCCGGAAGACATCATCGCCAAGATGGTCGAGGGCCGGCTCCGCAAGTACTATGAGGAAGTGGTCCTCCTGGAGCAGGTCTACGTCATCGACGGCGAGAACAAGGTCCGCAAGGTCGTCGAGGCGGTCGCCAAGGAAATCGGTGCCCCGATCAAGGTCGTGGGCTTCACCCGGTTCGTCCTGGGCGAGGGCATCGAGAAGGAGCAGTCCGACTTCGCCGCCGAGGTCGCCGCCCAGGCGAACGTCGGCCGCTGAGGCTCCCGGCGGCCGTCCCGCGGGGCGACCGCCGGCTCGAACGAGCGCTGGCTTGGGGATTACCTTTGATGACTGCGATGGAGGGGGCTATGCCCACCAACGCCCGGTATGGTCGCGTCCTGCTGAAGATTTCCGGCGAGGCGCTGATGGGCAATCGGGAATACGGGCTTGACCCCGAAATCGTCGACCGCGTCGCCGACGAGGTGAAGTCGGTCGTCGGCATGGGCGTCGAGGTCTGCCTGGTGATCGGCGGCGGCAACATCTTCCGCGGCGTCTCGGGCGCCGCGACGGGGATGGAGCGGGCGACGGCCGACTACATGGGCATGCTCGCGACGGTGATCAACGCGCTCGCGATGCAGAGCGCGCTGGAGCGCAGGGGCGTCCAGACCCGCGTGCAGTCAGCCATTCCGATGGCCAGCGTCTGCGAACCCTATATCCGGCGGCGCGCCGTGCGCCACATGGAGAAGGGGCGGGTCGTGATCTTCGGTGCCGGAACGGGTAACCCGTTCTTCACCACGGATACCGCGGCGGCGCTGCGGGCGTCGGAAATGGGCTGTGACGCGCTCCTGAAGGGCACCAAGGTGGACGGCGTCTACTCCGCCGATCCCAACAAGGATCCGGCGGCTCAGCGCTTCGAGACGTTGACCCACCTTGAGGTTCTGGCGAAGGATCTCCAGGTGATGGACGCGTCGGCCATTTCGCTGGCGCGCGAGAATAAAATTCCCATCCTAGTGTTCTCGATCCATACGGCCGGTGCCTTCGCCGAAGTCATGGCGGGGCGCGGCAAGTTCACGATCATCACGGAAGAGGGCTGAACTACCGTGGCCGACCCTGATATTGACTCGCTCAGCCGCCGCATGGACGGCGCCCTGGAGTCGCTGCGCAAGGAATTCGGCGGGCTGCGCACTGGCCGCGCCTCCGCCAGCTTGCTGGAACCGATCACCGTCGAGGCCTACGGCCAGCAGATGCCGCTCAATCAGGTCGGGACCATCAGCGTGCCCGAGGCGCGCCTGATCACGGTGCAGGTCTGGGACCGCGGCATGGTCAAGGCCGTCGAGAAGGCGATCCGTGACGGCGGTCTGGGGCTGAACCCCCAGACCGACGGCCAGAACGTCCGCGTGCCGATCCCGGACCTCAACCAGGAACGCCGGGCCGAACTGTCCAAGGTCGCTTCCCGTTACGCCGAACAGGCCCGCGTCGCCGTGCGCAACGTGCGCCGCGACGGCATGGACATGCTGAAGCGCATGGAAAAGGGCGGCGACATCAGCCAGGATGAACACAAAACCTGGGCCGACGAGGTCCAGTCCATGACCGACGCTCATATCAAGAAGATCGACGAAGCGCTCGCGGCCAAGGAAAAAGAGATCATGCAGGTCTGACCTCGATGCAGGGGACTTTGACCACGACGGGCATCTTGCCGCAGCATGTAGCGATCATCATGGACGGTAACGGCCGATGGGCGAAAGCCCGCGGCCTGCCGCGGACCGCAGGCCATCGCAAGGGCATCGAAGCCGTTCGGCGGACGGTGGAGGCTGCCCGCGAATTGGGCATCCCTTACCTCACCATGTTCGGGTTCTCGTCGGAGAACTGGCGGAGGCCGGAGGGCGAGGTCTTCGACCTCATGCAGCTTCTCCGGTTCTACCTGCGCAGCGAGATCGCCGAACTCCACAAGAACGGCGTCCGGCTGAGGGTGATCGGCGACCGCTCCCGCCTGTCCGGCGACATCGTCACCATGATCGAGAACGCGGAGGAGCTGACCCGCGGGAACCGCGCGCTCAATCTGACCATCGCGCTGAGCTACGGCTCCCGGCAGGAGATCGCGGGGGCCGCGCGGCAGATGGTCAGGGATGCGCTGGAAGGGCGGCTCCATCCCGAGGACGTGACCGAGGAGGCCTTCTCGGGCCGCCTGCTGACCCGCGAGATTCCCGATCCCGACCTTTTGCTGCGCACCAGCGGCGAGCAGCGGATCAGCAATTTCCTGCTGTGGCAATTGGCCTATACCGAGCTGGTCTTCGTCGATACGCTGTGGCCCGATTTCACGAAGCGCGATCTGGAAGATGCAATCCGAGAATTCAACCAGCGCGACAGGCGCTACGGCGCAGTCGGGACTCGGTAGAACGGGAAACCTGCGCACCAGGATCCTTTCCGCTCTGGTTCTCGGACCCGTCGTTCTTCTGGCTGTCTATCTCGGCGGCTGGGTCTTCGAAGTGGTGATCCTGACCTTCGCCGTCCTGGCGGTCGCGGAGTGGACCCGGCTGGTCGAGCCGGACCGCTCCCGGTGGATCGCTTCGCTGCCGGTGGCGGCGGTGGCGGCGATCCTCATCGCGGACTTCATCATGGGGGCGGCTGTGTCGCTCCTGCTGGCCGCGATCCTTACGGTGGCGCTGCTCGGCTATGCCTGGCTTTCGCATTCCGACCACCGGTGGCTCTTCTCCTTCGGCGTTCCCTACATCGTCTTCGGCAGCGTCTCCCTGATCTGGGTGCGGGGTCACCCGGAGGACGGACTGGGATTGCTCATCTACCTGCTGTTCTGCATCTGGGCGACCGACATCGGCGCCTACGCCGCCGGCAAGAGCATCGGCGGACCGAAGCTGGCTCCCCGCATCAGCCCCAAGAAGACCTGGGCCGGGCTTTTCGGCGGCATGCTGAGCGCCGCGGTGTTCGGGGGCGGCGTCGCGGTGGCGTTCGATGCCGAACTGCCCTGGCTGGCGGCCTTGCTGGCGATGGTGCTCGCCGTGGTCGGCCAGATCGGCGACCTGTTCGAGTCGGGTATCAAGCGCCGGTTCGACGTCAAGGACAGCGGGCGTCTCATTCCCGGACACGGCGGTCTGCTGGACCGCGTGGACGGACTTATCGTCGCAGCGCCGGTGTTCGCGCTGTTCCACGCGACTTTGGGGAAAGCTCTCGCATGGTGGTAGCAGGCGCGCGTATGTCGGAGCCGACCGGATCTCCCCGGCGCGTCACGATCCTCGGATCGACCGGTTCGGTCGGCCGCAACACGGTGGACCTGATCTCCCGGGATCCGGAAGCCTACGCGGTCGAGGCGCTGACCGCCGGGCGCAACGTCGCGCATCTGGTCGAGCAGGCCAGGGCGTTGCGGCCGGCGCTGGTGGTGATCGCCGATCCGGCGGGCTACCAGCCGCTGCGCGACGCGCTGGCCGGGAGCGGGATCGAGGTCGCCGCCGGGCCGGAGGCGGTGGTCGAGGCCGCCCGGCGGCCAGCCGACTGGGTGATGGCCGCTATCGTGGGTGCCGCCGGGCTGGAACCCACGCTGGCCGCCGCCCGGCGCGGCGCCGTCGTCGCCTTCGCCAACAAGGAATGCCTGGTCTGTGCCGGGCCCCTGATGATGGACGTGGTGCGGGACTGCGGTGCCACGCTGCTGCCGGTCGACAGCGAGCATAACGCGATCTACCAGGTGTTCGACTTCGAGCGGCGCGAGTCGATCCGGCGCCTGCTGCTGACCGCTTCGGGCGGGCCTTTCCGCCGGTCCTCCAGGGCGCAGATGGCCGAAGCGGGGCCGGAGCAGGCATGCGCCCATCCGACCTGGCAGATGGGCGCCAAGATCTCGGTCGACAGCGCCACCATGATGAACAAGGGCCTGGAGATCATCGAGGCGCACTTCCTGTTCGCCATGCCCGAGGAGCGCATCGACGTGGTGGTTCATCCGCAGTCGGTGATCCACAGCATGGTCGAGTATGTCGACGGCTCGGTGCTTGCCCAGCTGGGAACGCCCGACATGCGGACTCCCATCGCGTTCGCGCTGGGCTGGCCGAAGCGGATCCCCACGCCGGCCGCCCCGCTGGACCTGATCAGGGCCGGTACGCTGACCTTCGAGGCGCCGGACCCCCAGAAGTTCCCCGCCTTGCGCCTCGCCCGCCACGCCTTGCAAAGCGGCGGAGGCGCTCCTACAATTTTGAACGCGGCGAACGAAGTGGCCGTCCAGGGATTCCTGGAAAGGCGCATCGGCTTCCTGGATATCGAGCGCGTGGTCGAGCAGTCGCTGGAGCGGTTGCCACATTCGCGCCTTGATCATCTGGACGATGTGCGCCACATCGACGCGGAAGCTCGCCGTCGGGCGAGTGAAATCTTGGCCCGCTGCAGCGAATAGAACCTGAGCCGCGGGCGGCGGGAGAACCAATGGAATTCCTCACCGGTCTGTGGACCTACGTCATCCCTTTCCTGGTCGTCCTGACCGTGCTCGTGTTCGTTCACGAACTCGGGCACTACTGGGTCGCCCGCCGCAACGGCGTGCGCATCGAGACCTTCTCGATCGGGTTCGGTCCGGAGCTGTTCGGCCGCACGGATCGCGCGGGCACCCGGTGGAAATTCAGCGCGATCCCGCTGGGCGGCTACGTCAAGATGTTCGGCGACGCCGATGCGGCCAGCACGCCCAGCGGCGCGGTCCGGACCATGACCCCGCAGGAGCGCGAGGTTTCCTTCTTCCACAAGCGCCTTGGCCAGCGCGCCGCGATCGTGGCGGCCGGCCCGATCGCCAACTTCCTGTTCGCCATCATCGGCTTGGCGCTGCTGTTCTCGCTCTACGGCCAGCCCTACACGCCTCCGGATATCGGCACGGTGCAGGAGCAGAGCGCCGCCGCCCGCGCGGGGATCCTGCCGGGCGACGTCATCGTGGAGATCGACGGCCAGCCGATCGAGCGTTTCGAGGAGGTCCAGCAGATCGTCCGGTTCAACCAGGGAACCCCCCTGGCGTTGGTGGTCGAGCGCGACGGCAGCCGGGTGCCCCTGACGGTCACGCCCGAGATCACCCAGATCACGGACCGGATGGGCAATACCCATTCCATCGGCCTGCTGGGGATCGGCCGGGCCGGCATGGAGTACCGCAGGCACGATCCCCTGACGGCCATCTGGCAGGCCGGCCGGGAAACCGTAAACTTGACCGTGGGCACCCTGGGCGCCGTCGGTCAGATGATCTCCGGCTCGCGCGGGACCGAGGAGCTGGGCGGCCCGCTGCGCATCGCGCAGATGTCCGGCGAGGTGGCCCAGAGCGGCGTCGTGGCGCTGGTCTGGTTCATGGCGATCCTCTCGGTCAATCTCGGCCTCATCAACCTTTTTCCCATCCCGATGTTGGACGGGGGCCACTTGTTGTTCTATGCCGTCGAGGCGATCCGTGGTAAGCCGCTCGGCGACAGGGCTCAGGAGTATGGCTTTCGGATTGGTTTGGCCCTGGTGCTCACCTTGATGGTCTTCGCGACCTGGAACGATCTGGTGCACCTGCGTGTGGTCGACTTCTTCCGTGGCCTGATTTCCTGACGGGATAGGAAGTTATTGGGGGTTTCAGTTGGGGCTGAACAGGTTTTTGGCAGCCTGCGTGCTGGCTGCGTGCACGACGACGGCTACGTCGACCATCGCACTGGCCCAGGGACTGCCGACCGCGGTGGCGCAGGCCAATTTTTCCGGCGGCACCATTTCGGACATCCGGGTGGAAGGCACCCAGCGAATCGAGCCGACGACGGTACGTTCGTATCTGGTGGTCAGGCCCGGAGACCCTTTCAGCCCGTCGCGGATCGATGATTCGCTGAAGGCCCTGTTCGCCACCGGCCTGTTCGCGGACGTGACCCTGCGGCGCGATGGCAACACCCTCGTGGTCAATGTGGTCGAGAACCCGATCATCAATCGGATCGCGTTCGAGGGTAACCAGCGCATCGAGGACGCCGACCTGGAGCGCGAAGTCCAGCTTCGCCCCCGCGTCGTCTACACGCGGACGCGCGTCCAGAACGATGTCCAGCGCCTGCTCGAGATCTATCGGCGCAGCGGGCGCTTCGCCGCGACGGTCGAGCCGAAGGTGATCCAGTTGGACCAGAACCGCGTCGACCTGGTTTTCGAGATCGACGAGGGGGCCCGCACCGGCATTCGCCGGATCAACTTCATCGGCAACGAGATGTTCAGCGACAGCCGGCTACGGGAGGAGATCCAGACCCGTGAGTCGCGCTGGTACCGGTTCCTGACCACCGACGACACCTACGATCCCGACCGCCTGACCTTCGACCGCGACCGGCTGCGCCGCTTCTACCTGTCGCGCGGCTATGCGGATTTCCGGGTCGTCTCGGCGGTCGCCGAGCTGACGCCCGATCGCGACGGCTTCTTCATCACCTTCACGGTGGAGGAAGGCGAGCGCTACAAGTTCGGCAGGGTCGGGCTGGAAACCGAACTGCGCGACCTCGACGCCGAAAGCCTGCGCAACCGGCTGACCACCGAGGAAGGCGACTGGTACAACGCCGAGGAGGTCGAGACCTCGATCGCCAACCTGACCAACGCCGTCGGCGATCTGCAATATGCCTTCGTGGACATCCAGCCGCGGATCGTCCGCAACCGCGAGAGCCGGACGATCGACGTCGTCTACGAGATCGGCGAAGGCCCGCGCGTCTTCGTCGACCGGATCGACATCACCGGCAACGTCCGGACCTTGGACCGGGTGATCCGGCGCGAGATGCTGCTGGTCGAAGGCGATCCGTTCAACACGTCGAAGCTGAGGCGGTCGGAGCGCCGCATCCGCGACCTCGGGTTCTTCGAGCGGGTCAGCATCTCGACCGCGGAGGGCGTCCAGCCCGACCGGTCCGTCATCCAGGTCGACGTCCAGGAACAGTCCACCGGCGAGATCGAGATCGGCGCCGGCTTCTCCACGATCGACGGCCCGCTCGCCAATTTCGGCATCCGGGAGCGGAACCTGCTCGGCCGCGGCCAGGACCTGCGGTTCGCCGCGACCGTTTCGGGGCGGACGCAGGAGTTCGACCTCAGCTTCACCGAGCCCTATTTCCTGGAGCGCGACCTCGCGGCGGGCATCGACCTGTTCCGCATCACCCGCGACAACCAGGATGAAAGCTCCTACGACGAGGCCAATACCGGCATCGGCTTCAGGCTGGGTTATCCGCTGACCGAGCGCCTGCGCCAGCGGCTGAACTACACCCTGCAGCAGACGGAGATCGAGAACGTCGCGGCCGACGCCTCGCGCTTCATCCGGGAGCAGCAGGGAAGCCGCATCGTCTCGCTGGTCGGTCAGGAACTGCTGTACGACGCGCGCGACAGCCGGATCAACCCGACCGACGGCTACTTCATCCGCCTCAACAACGAGGTCGCGGGCCTGGGCGGCGACGCGCAGTTCTCGCGCAACCGGCTGGGTGCCGGCGTCTATTTCCCGGTGACCGAAGGAACGGTCCTCAGCTTCCTGGGCGAGGTCGGGTTCATCGTCGGCATCGGCGAGGACGTGGCGATTTCCGATCGCTTCTTCATTGGCGGCGACAGCCTGCGCGGCTTCGCTCCGGCCGGCATCGGCCCGCGCGAACTGGTCAGCGACGACAGCCTCGGCGGCAACCGGTTCGCCCGCGGCAGCGTCGAACTGGCCTTCCCGATCGGATTGCCGGACGAGTTCGGCGTGACCGGCCATACATTCAGCGACTTCGGCACCTTGGGCGATGTCGACGCGACGGCTCAGAACGCGAACGAACGCCTGGTCGATGACGACGCGATCCGGCTTTCGGTCGGCGCCGGCATTTCCTGGCGGTCGCCCCTCGGCCCCATCCGCGTCGATCTGGCCTTCCCGATCCTGAAGGAGGACTATGACAAGAGAGAGGAGTTCCGCTTCAGCTTCGGCACCAGGTTCTAGCCATGAAGCGTGATGCGGGCCCCATCAGGAGGCTTCTGATCGCCGCCGGCCTCGGCCTGGCCATCGCGGCCGGCCAGCCGGGCGGGGCGGCCGCCCAGCAGCTGCCAGCGACGGCGGTTGCCGTGGTCGATGTCCAGCAGATCATGCAAGTGTCGGCCGCGGCGCAAAGCATCCAGAAGCAGCTCGACGCCCAGCGCCAGACGTACCAGAAGGAAATCTCGAAGCAGGAGGAGAACCTGCGCGCGGCGGAACAGGAACTGGGCCGCCAGCGCTCCAACCTGGCCCCGGAGGCTTTCGAGCAGAAGCGGCGGGAATTCGAACAGCAGGTCGCCGACGTCCAGCGGTCGGTGCAGAACCGGAAACGCGTCCTCGATCAGGCGTTCAACGAGTCCATGAAGAAACTCCACGAGACGATGCTGGAGGTGGTCGCCGAGGTCGCCGGCGAGCAGAAGGCCAGCCTTGTGCTCGCCAAGCAGCAGGTCGTGATCGCCGAGAAGTCGCTTGACCTGACCGGCTCGGTGCTCGACCGTCTTAACAAGAAGCTGCCGTCGGTGGCGGTCACCGTACCCAAGAGTTGACTTGACCCACCGCCCGGATTTGGGAAAAAGCAGCCGATCGGAACCCAACGAAGAACGGAGCCATGCCGGACCCTCGCTTTTTTACCGCCGCAGGCCCCTTCACCCTCGAACGGCTGGCGGGCATCGCCGGCGCTGAACTGGCGACCGGGGCGGATCCCGCCGCCGAGTTCGCCGACGTCGCGCCGCTGGATACCGCCGGCCCCGGGGACGTCAGCTTCCTGGACAACAAGAAGTATGTCGGGACCTTCGAGGCGAGCCGGGCCGGTGCCTGCATCGTCCATCCCGACCTGGCGTCGAGGGCTCCGCCCGGCATGGCGCTGCTGGTGACGCCGAAGCCGTACCTGGGCTATGCCCTGGTCGCGCAGGCCTTCTATCCGGTGCCGGCGCCGAAGCCCGGAATCTCGCCCCGGGCCGTCGTCGATCCGACCGCCGAGATCGGGGAGGGGACGGAGATCGGTCCGGGCGCGGTCATCGGCGCCGGGGTGCGCATCGGCGCGCGCTGCCGGATCGCGCCGAACGCCGTGGTCGGCGACCGGGTGGAGGTCGGCGACGACACCACCATCGGAGCCTGCGCGTCGCTGAGCCATTGCCTCGTCGGGAGCCGGGTCACCATCTATCCAGGCGCCCGGATCGGCACCGACGGCTTCGGCTTCGCGATGGATCCCGCGGGTTATGTCCGGGTTCCGCAGCTTGGCCGGGTCATCGTCGAGGACGACGTGGAGATCGGGACCAATTCCACCATCGACCGGGGAGCGGGGCCCGATACGGTGATCGGCCGCGGGTCGATGATTGATAATCTGGTCCAGATCGGGCACAACGTGGCCATGGGGCCGGGGTGCGTGATCGTCGCGCAATCCGGAATCTCGGGCAGCACGCAGCTTGGTCATCACGTGGTCCTGGCGGCCCAGGCCGGTCTGGCCGGACACCTGAAGATCGGTGCCGGCGCGCGCATCGCCGCGAAGGCCGGCGTGATGCGTGACATTCCACCCGGTGCCGAGGTTGGAGGAGTCCCGTCGGTTCCCATGAAGCAATGGTTGCGTCAGGTCGCGGTGCTGGCGAACCTGACCCGCGGGAAATCTACCCGCCTCAAGGAAGAATGACATGGAAGTAACCTCCGCCAATCAGGCGACCGACCACCCGGACAGCGAAGAGCAGAGCGGCATCGACATCGACGTCCTGCGGGTCATGGAGATGATTCCGCACCGCTATCCCATGCTGATGATCGACCGCGTCACCAACGTCGTGGCAAATGTCAGCGCCGTGGGGGTCAAGAACGTCACGATCAACGAGCATTTCTTCCAGGGCCATTTCCCGCAGCGGCCGGTGATGCCGGGCGTCCTGATCGTCGAGGCGATGGCGCAGACCGCCGGGGTGCTGGTGGTGCATACGCTCGGAGCGGACGCCGAGGGCAAGCTCGTCTATTTCATGTCGATCGACGACGCGCGCTTCCGCAAGCCGGTCACCCCGGGCGACACCGTCTACATCCATGTGACCAAGCTGCAGCACCGCCGCAACGTCTGGAAGTTCAAGGGCGAGGCCAAGGTGAACGGCGTCCTCTGTTCGGAGGCGACCTTCGCCGCGATGATCCTGGATGAGTGAGCGACCCCCTGCCATGACCCAGAGCATCCATCCATCGGCGATTGTCGATCCGGCGGCCCGTATCGGTTCGTCCGTGGTGATCGGCCCCTTCTGCGTGGTCGGTGCCGACGTCGTGCTGGAGGATGGTGTCCGCCTGCATTCCCATGTGGTCGTCGAAGGTCGGACGAGGGTCGGCCCCGGCACCCAGATCTTCCCTTTCGCTTCGATCGGGCACGCTCCCCAGGACCTGAAGTTCCACGGCGAACCGTCGGAACTGATCATCGGCGCGAACAACCGCATCCGCGAGCATGTCACCATGAATCCCGGTACCGAAGGCGGCGGGATGGTGACCCGGGTCGGAGACAACTGCCTGTTCATGATGGCGTCCCATGTCGCCCATGACTGCATCATCGGCAACAACGTGATCCTGGCGAACAACGCCACCCTGGGCGGTCACGTCACGGTCGGCGACCACGCGATCCTGGGAGGCCTGTCGGCGGTCCACCAGTTCGTCCGGATCGGCGCCCATGCCATGATCGGCGGCATGTCCGGCGTCGAGCAGGACGTCATTCCGTTCGGGCTCGTGATGGGCGAGCGCGCGCGGCTGAACGGTCTCAACCTTGTCGGCCTGCAGCGCCGCGGCTTCGGCAAGGACGATATCCGCGCGCTGAGGGCCGCCTACAAGCTGCTGTTCGCCACCGAGAAGACGCTGGCCGAGCGGGTCGAGCAGGTCGGCGCCGAGTTCGGCGAACAGCCCGCCGTCGGGGATATCCTGTCCTTCATCCGCGCCGAGGCCTCGCGCCCGATCTGCCAGCCCCGCGCGGAGAATGCCTCCTAAGCTCGGCATCATCGCCGGGGGCGGCGACCTGCCGCTCCGGCTGGTCGAGGCCTGCCGTTCCGCCGGGCGCGAGGTCTTCGTGCTGGGGTTGGAGGGGCATGCCGACCCTGAGGGCGGAAAGCTGCCGGTCGACCGCTGGTCGCGGCTCGGCGCCGCGGGTGCCATGCTCGACGCCCTGCGCGAGGCGGGCGTCCGCGACATCGTCCTTGCCGGCCGGGTGCGCCGGCCCAGCCTGGCCGAGCTTAAGCCGGACTGGCGCGCGGCCCGCCTGTTCGCCCGCATCGGCGCCCGCGCCCTGGGCGACGACGGCCTCCTGCGGGCCGTGACCAGCGAATTGGAAGGCGAGGGTTTCCGGGTCGTGGCGACGCAGGACGTCTTCCGCGACCTGCTGACGCCAGCCGGGAACCTGGGGGCGTTCGCTCCGGACGCGCAGGCGGAGGTCGATATCGCCCGCGGGGTCGAAGTCATCCGCGCGCTGGGCCACCTGGATGTCGGGCAGGCGGTGATCGTGCAGCAGGGGATCGTCCTGGGTGTCGAGGCGATCGAGGGCACGGACGCCCTGATCGACCGCTGCGGGAGCCTGCGCCGCGAAGGACCCGGCGGGGTGCTCGTCAAGATGAGCAAGCCCGGGCAGGATACCCGCTTCGACCTTCCCACCGTCGGGGCCGTCACCGTCGAGCGCTGTGCCGCCGCGGGATTGCGCGGGATCGCCGTCGAAGCCGGAAAGAGCATCATGCTGGATCGCGAAACCATGGCCGGAGCGGCCGACGCCCGGGGCCTGTTCATCGTCGGCCTGGAAGTGCCGCAGTGACGGGAGAGGGACCTCTGATCTTCCTGATCGCCGGGGAGCCTTCGGGCGATCTCCTGGGCGCGCGACTGATGGCCGCCCTGAAGCGCCGTGCCGGAGGTCCCGTCCGGTTCGCCGGCATCGGCGGGGAGCGCATGATCGCCGAAGGGCTCGACACGCTGTTCCCCCTCCATGAACTGTCGCTGATGGGCATCGCGGAACTGGTGCCGAAGCTGCCCAACCTGATCCGGCGGCTGGCCCAGACCGCGGCGGAGATCCGCCGCCTCCGGCCGGACGTGGTCGTCACGATCGATGCGCCCGACTTCTGCTTTCGCATCGCGAAGCGGCTCAAGGGGCAGGGGATCCCGTTCGTGCATTACGTGGCTCCGAGCGTATGGGCGTGGCGGCCCGGGCGGGCGCGGAAAGTCGCCCGGGTGCTGGACCATCTGCTGGCGCTGCTTCCTTTCGAGCCGCCCTATTTCGAGCGGGAGGGCCTGCCCTGCACCTTCGTGGGGCATCCCATCGTCGAGGGAGGGGCCGCGTCGGGCGACGGCGCCCGGTTCCGCGCCGCCCACGGCATCGCGACGGCGGACCGGCTGCTGACGGTGCTGCCGGGCAGCCGGCGGAGCGAGATCAGCCGACTCCTGCCGGATTTCCGGGAGACGATCAGGCTCCTGGCGCCGCGCTATCCGGGTCTGGTGATTGCCGTCCCGACTGTTCCGCATGTGCGCGACAGCGTCGCCTCGGAGATATCCTCCTGGCCGGTACGGACGATCCTCGTCGAGGGGGACCAGGGCAAATACGATGCCTTCGCGGCATCGGAGGCGGCCTTGGCGGCTTCAGGCACGGTGGCGCTGGAACTGGCGCTGGCTCGCCTGCCGGCGGTGATCGCCTACCGCATGCATCCCGTCACGATCGGCCTGTACCGCCGCTTCATCCGCGTCAAGTACGCGAACCTCGTCAACATCATGCTGGATCGCATGCTGGTCCCGGAACTGCTGCAGGAGAACTGCACCCCGGAGAAGCTCGATGCCGCCGTCACGAAGCTGCTGGACGATCCGGAGGCTCGTCGGGAACAGCGGGAGGGGGTCGCCGAGGTGGCGCGGTGGCTGGGGCTTGGCGGGCCGCCGCCGAGCGAACGGGCCGCCGACGTGGTTCTCGCGGTCGTGAAGGGGCGGAAGGGGGCGGTATAACGTTAATTGGAAGGTCAGAAAAAAGGAGGGACACCTATGGCCAAGTTCCGCATGCTGCACACGATGCTCCGGGTCTACGACCTGGACAAGTCGATCGATTTCTACACCCGCCTGCTCGGCATGAAGCTGCTGCGCCGCAACGACTACGAGGGCGGCCGGTTCACCCTGGCTTTCGTCGGCTACGGCGAGGAGTCCGACCATACGGTCCTGGAACTCACCCACAACTGGGACCAGAAGGAACCCTATGATCTCGGCAGCGCCTACGGCCATATCGCGATCGGGGTGCCGGACATCTATGCCACCTGCAAGGAGCTGGAGGCGGAAGGGGTGAAGATCCCGCGCCCGCCCGGCCCGATGAAGCACGGCACGACGGTCATCGCCTTTATCGAGGACCCGGACGGCTACAAGGTCGAGCTGATCGAGCGGAGCTGACAGGAAAAAGGCGCCCTTTCCCGCACGGGGAGGGGCGCCCTTTCGCCGGTCCTTCCGGACAGGACGGATCGCCGGCCGATCACTGCCGCAGCAGGTACCAGAGCATACCGCCGACCGCGGCGATCAGCAGGACCAGCTTGACCAGGCGGATCAGCCGGAGGCGCATCGGCGCACGGTTGTCGTTCGCCGGCGTACCGAGATGCCGCGTTCCCCGCATCGTCGCGATCGCGACAGGGGGCTTCCGGGCGGATCCATCGGAACCGCCCGAGCCGAAATGAGGCGTGGTTCGCCGGTTAGCCACGCTCGTTCAGCGGAACGAACTGCCGGTGCGTCGCACCGGTATAGAGCTGACGCGGGCGGCCGATCTTCTGCCCCGGATCCTCGATCATTTCCTTCCACTGGGCGATCCAGCCGACGGTGCGGGCGACCGCGAACAGCACGGTGAACATGCTGGTGGGGAAGCCCATGGCCTTCAGGATGATGCCCGAATAGAAGTCGACGTTCGGGTAGAGCTTCTTCTCGATGAAGTAATCGTCCTCGAGCGCGATGCGCTCCAGTTCCATCGCGATGTCCAGCAGCGGATCGTTCTTGATGCCGAGCTCGCCGAGCACCTCGTGGCAGGTCTTGCGCATGACCTGCGCGCGGGGGTCGAAGTTCTTGTAGACCCGGTGGCCGAAGCCCATCAGGCGGAAGCTGTCGTTCTTGTCCTTGGCGCGCTTGATGAACTCGGGGATCCGGTCCTTGTCGCCGATCTCCTGCAGCATCTTCAGCACGGCCTCGTTGGCGCCGCCATGGGCGGGACCCCACAGGGACGCGATGCCGGCGGCGATGCAGGCGAACGGGTTGGCGCCCGACGAGCCGGCAAGGCGGACGGTCGAGGTCGAGGCGTTCTGCTCGTGGTCGGCGTGCAGGATGAAGATCCGGTCCATCGCCTTGGCCAGGATCGGGTTCACCTTGAACGTCTCGCAGGGCACGCCGAAGGTCATGTACAGGAAGTTCTCGGCATAGCTGAGATCGTTCCGCGGGTACATGAAGGGCTGTCCGACCGAGTACTTGTAGGCCATGGCCGCCATGGTCGGCAGCTTGGCGATCAGCCGGTGGGAGGCGATCATCCGCTGGTGCGGATCCTCGATGTCGGTGCTGTCGTGATAGAAGGACGACAGGGCGCCGGTCACGCCGCACAGGACCGCCATCGGGTGGGCGTCGCGGCGGAAGCCCCGCAGGAAGTAGTTGATCTGCTCATGGACCATCGTGTGGTAGGTGATGGTCTTGTCGAAGGTGGCGAGCTGGTCGGGCGAGGGCAGCTCGCCGTGGAGCAGCAGATAGCAGACTTCCAGGAAATTGCAGTTTTCGGCCAGATCCTCGATGGCATAGCCGCGGTGCAGCAGAATACCCTCATCGCCGTCGATGTAGGTGATCTTGGATTCGCAACTGCCGGTCGAGGTAAAGCCCGGATCGTAGGTGAAATATCCGGTTTCGGCATAAAGCTTGCGAATATCGATCACTTCCGGACCGGTCGTGCCTTCAAGTACCGGAAAGTTATAGGATTTCCCGGTGCTGTTATCAGTCAGCGTAACCGTTTTCTGGCTCATCTCGGCACTTCCTTGTGATTGCGGCCTCGGATTTCCCCGGACCGTCTCATATCAGGAGAGAATAATGCTGCAAAGCGGTCTTGGCAACGCAGCGCGTCGGCCCTAGCGCGGCTGCGCAACATCAGCAATGCGCGCGAGGGTTTCGGTTTTCCCTAATAACTCTGCAACCTCGAAAATGGGTGGAGAAATTGTCGAGCCCGACAACGCCGCCCTGAGCGGCTGCGCCACCTTGCCCAGCTTCAGACCCCGGTTCTCCGCGAATTCCCTTACTTTCGTCTCTATGTCGGTCGAATTCCAAGCGTCGAATGGCCGCAGCTCGTCCGCCAGATCGGCGAGCAGGGCGGCTCCGTCCCCGGCCACCAGGTCGGCCGCCTTTCCCGTCACCTCGATCGGCCTTGCTGCAACGTAGAATTGTGCAGACTCGGCGAGCTCGACAAGCGTCTTGGCCCGCTGCTTCAGGCCCGGCATGGCCCGCGTCAACAGGTCGCGTCCCGAAGGTCCGATCGTCCTGCCGAGCCTGGTCTCGATGATCGGCGTGATCAGCCCGGTCAGGCGGCCGTCATCGGCCAGCCGCATGTAGTGGGCGTTCAGGTTGTCCAGCTTGGCGAAGTCGAACCGGGACGGCGACCGCCCGATCCCGCCGAGGTCGAACCACTCGATCGCCTGCTCCGTCGAGATGATCTCGTCGTCGCCATGCCCCCAGCCGAGACGGAGCAGGTAGTTGCGTACCGCCTCGGGCAGGTAACCCATGTCCCTGTAGGCGTCAACACCCAGGGCACCGTGGCGTTTCGACAGTTTCGCGCCGTCGGCCCCATGAATGAGAGGGATATGCGCGAATTCGGGCAGGTCCCATCCCATGGCACGGTAGATCTGCACCTGACGGAAGGTGTTGGTCAGGTGGTCGTCGCCGCGGATCACATGGGTCACGTTCATGTCGTGGTCGTCCACCACGACCGACAGCATGTAGGTCGGCGTGCCGTCGGCCCGCAGCAGGACCATGTCGTCGAGCTGCGCGTTCTGCACCCGCACCTCGCCCTGGACATGGTCCTGGACGACGGTCTCGCCCTCCTGCGGCGCCTTCAGCCGGACCACCGGGGCGACCCCGGCGGGAGCTTCGGACGGGTCGCGGTCGCGCCAGCGGCCGTCGTATCGCATCGGCTGGCCCGCCGCCTTCTGTGCCGCGCGCATGGCTTCCAGCTCTTCCTGGCTGGCATAGCAGCGGTACGCGTGACCGGATTCCAGCATCCGATGGGCCACCTCGGCATGCCGGTCCCGCCGCTCGAACTGGGAGACGGCTTCGCCGTCCCAGTCGAGTTCCAGCCATTTCAGTCCGTCGAGGATCGCCTCGACCGCCGCGTCCGTGGAGCGGGCGCGATCGGTATCCTCGATGCGCAACAGGAAGGTGCCGCCGTGGTGGCGGGCGAACAGCCAATTGAAGAGGGCCGTACGCGCCCCGCCGATATGGAGAAACCCGGTGGGCGAGGGCGCAAAACGCGTGACGACGGACATCGTAACCGCAATTCCGATCTGCACTGACAAAATGGTAACGGCTGACATAGCACATAGGTGCCCGACATGCACCCCAACCGGCGGGATGATGGTAAGGCTTGCTCTGCATGCGCTCGCCGGCTGCCTCGCGGCGGAGCGGGACCGCTGGATCCTCTGGGTGCCGGTCGGCATCGGGATCGGCGTCGCCGGCTATTTCGCGCTGCCCGCCGAGCCTCCGGGATGGACCGGCCCGACCGCCGCGCTGCTCCTCGTCGCTGCGGCGGTCCTGGCGCGGCGCCGGGTGGCGGCGCCTCTCGCCTGCCTGGCGCTCCTGACGGTGGCGTTGGGCTTCGCAGCCGCCCAGATCCGGACGGCGTCGGTGGCGGCACCGATCCTGGCGCGGGAAATCGGCCCTGTGCCCCTGACCGGCCGGGTGATCGCCACCGACCGGCTGGAGAAGGGCGGCCGGATCCTGCTGGGCGACCTGTCGATCCCGCGGGTGGAGCCCGACGCGACGCCCCGCCTGGTCCGCGTGCGGCTGCGCGATGCCGCCCAGTTGCCGGCGCCGGGCGAGCGGGTTCGGATCCCTGCCGTGGTCGGCCCGCCCGGAGTCCCGGTGGCCCCCGGAGCCTACGACTTCGCCAGGACGGCCTTCTTCGCCGGAATCGGCGGGGTCGGATACGCGGTCGGGCGCGTGGAACGGGTGGAGCCGGTGCCGACCGGGCGCTGGGCCGACCTGATGGCCCGGTCCGAGCGCGTGCGCCTCGCCATGGCCCTGCGGATCGACGAGGCGGTGGGCGGCGCGGAAGGCGGGGTGATCGCGGCCCTGATGACCGGCCAGCAGACCGCCATTCCCGAGCAGGTGATGGAGGATTTCCGCGGGTCCGGCCTTGCCCACCTGCTCTCGATCTCCGGCCTTCACGTCGGGTTGGTCGCCGGCCTCGTGTTCTTCGCGGTCCGAGCCCTCCTGGCGCTGGTCGAGTCGGTGGCGCTGAACCGGCCGATCAAGAAGATCGCCGCCGTCGCCGCCATGGCGGCCGCCTTCTGCTACATGCTGGTGGTCGGCTCGCCGGTCCCTACCGAGCGCTCGGTGCTGATGACGGGGCTCGCGCTGGCCGCCATCCTGATGGACCGCAACCCGTTCAGCATGCGCCTGATCGCCTTCGCGGCGACGGTCCTCGTATTGAAGGAGCCGGAAAGCCTGCTCGGCGCCAGCTTCCAGATGTCCTTCGGCGCCGTCGTGGCCCTGATCGCGGCCTACGAGGTGATCAGCCCCCGGTGGACCCGGATGCGACGGGAGACGGGGCCGGTCGGGCGGGCGGCGCTCCACCTCGCCGGCATCGCGCTGACGTCGGTGATCGCGAGCCTCGCCACCACGCCCTTCTCGATGTTCCATTTCCAGCAGGTGCAGTACTACGGCGTGCTCGCCAACATGGTCGCCGTGCCGGTCACCTCGTTCTGGGTGATGCCGCTCTGCCTCGTCGTCTACCTGGCGATGCCGTTCGGCCTCGAACAGCTGCCGCTGACGGGCATGGGCTGGGGCGTCACGGTGATCATCGAGACCGCGCGGGTCACCGCCGATCTGCCGGGAGCGTCCCAACTGGTCGCGGCCATGCCCGGATTCGCCCTTCCCGTCATGGCTTGCGGCGGCTTGTGGCTGTCCATCTGGCGGCAATGGTGGCGCCTGCTGGGAATTCCACCTATTGTTGCCGGTCTCCTGACGCTGGCGCTGGACGACCGGCCCGACATCATGGTGGACGAGGCCGGCAAGCTGATGGCGGTCCGCGATGCGTCCGGCGCGCTCTCCCTGTCGTCGCGCAACGCCGGCCGTTTCGCCGCCGAGGTCTGGCTTCGCCGCGACGGGGCGCTCCAGGCCGGCGTCTGGCCGCGGCAGGGTACCGGCGCCGGCGGCATGCTGACCTGCGACGGGTTCGGCTGCCTCTATCGCTCGAAAGGCCACACCGTGGCGCTGGCAAGGTCCCGGCAGGTGCTGGCGGAGGACTGCGCGGTGGCCGACATCGTGATTTCCGCCGATCCGGCGCCGCGCGGCTGCGCCGCCGGATTGGTGATCGACCTCTGGAGACTGCGTCGCGACGGGCCCACGCGATCCGGCTGGAATCGGGGGCCGTGAAGGTCGATACGGTGGCCGCCCATCGCGGACGGCGCCCCTGGACGGGCGCCGTCGGAGTACCGCAAGAAGGCCGCGCGCGGTAGCGGTACGGCGAACTACCCCTTTCGGGCGCTGGCTTGATGGAGCCTTTCGGGTGTTTACACCTCTGACACGATGTTCAGAGGTGATTAATGCGTAAGCTCGTCCTTTCCATCTTCCTGTCCGGATCCCTGCTGGCCACCGCCGGCTGCGCGGACGGGATCGGCACGAAGCAGGGCGTGGGTACCCTGGGCGGTGCGGCGGCCGGCGGCTTGGCCGGGGCGCAGTTCGGCAAGGGCAGGGGACAGCTGGCGATGACCGCGGGCGGCGTCCTCCTCGGGGCGCTGCTCGGCGGCGAAGTCGGAAGGTCGCTCGACCGGGCCGACCAGGCCTATGCGACCCAGGCGGCCGACCGGGCCTATAGCGCGCCCGTCGGCGAGACCATCCGCTGGCAGAACCCGGAGAGCGGCAACTACGGGACGGTGACCCCGATCCGCGAAGGCCGAAACACGCAGACGGGGCAGTATTGCCGCGAGTTCAACCAGACGATCTATGTCGGCGGACGGGCGGAGCAGGCGACCGGCCGTGCCTGCCAGCAGCAGGACGGCACCTGGCAGATCGTCTCCTGACGCTGCCGGGCACCCGGGAGCGGAGAACCGCCGGGAAGGAGACCCCATGAGAAATCCGATCGCGGCGATCACCGTCATGGCGCTGGTCGCCGGATGCACGCCCTACGCCGGCGTCGGCTACGGCACCGGCTACAACGGCTTCAACGTCGGAACCGGGGTCAGTCTCTCCCCCGGTCTCCTGTCCGGCGGCGCCCTCGGGCTCGGCTCGGGAACCAAGCAGACCTTCGGGACGCTGGGCGGCGCGGCGCTGGGCGGCTTCGCCGGGTCCCGCATCGGCGGCGGGACGGGCAGGCTCGCGGCGGTCGGCGCGGGCACGCTGCTGGGGGCCTTCGTCGGCTCCGGCATCGGCGGATCGCTGGACCGGGCCGACGAGGCCTATGCCCGCCAGGCGGCGGCGCACGCCTATTCGGCGCCGGTCGGGATGCCGGTCCAGTGGAGCAATCCCCAGACCGGCAACATGGGAGCCATCCGGACCACGCGGGACGGCTGGTCGACCTCGGGCGCCTATTGCCGGGAGTTCCAGCAGCAGGTCGTGGTCGGCGGCAGGGCGCAGTCGGCCTTCGGTCAGGCCTGCCAGCAGCCGGACGGGACCTGGAGAATCGTCGGCTGATGCGGATATAGCCGTATGCTTTCGTTGTGGCGGCCGGCCCGAAACCCGATAATCGGTTTCCGGGAGCGAAACGCGAAAGAGCCGACATGCCGGCATATCGTATACTCATAGCCGACGACCACCCGCTGATGCGGGCGGCTCTCCGGCACGCCGTCGCCCAGTCCCTGCCGGACGCAGCCCTGATCGAGGCCGGGAACTTCGACCAGGTGATGGATATCGTCGGCAGCCGCCGGGACGCCATCGACCTGATCCTGCTCGACTTGCACATGCCGGGCATGAACGGCTTCATCGGCCTGTTCCTCCTGCGCGGCGAGCATCCGGCGATTCCGGTGATCGTCGTCTCCGCGCTGGAGGACGGGATGACGATCCAGCGCTCGCTGGAATACGGCGCCTCGGGCTTCGTTCCGAAATCGGCGCCGATCGAGACGATCTCCGAGGCGCTGCACGCCGTCCTGGAAGGCGGCGACTGGTTTCCCGCGATCGAGGGGGAAGCCCCGCCCGATCCGGTTCCCGACTCGGACTTCGCGGAACGCATCGCCTCCCTGACGCCGCAGCAGCTCCGCGTCCTCTCGGGGATCACGGCGGGCAAGCTGAACAAGCAGATCGCCTTCGAGCTCGCCGTATCCGAGGCGACCGTGAAGGCCCACGTGACCGTCATCCTGCGAAAGCTGGGCCTGCACAGCCGCACGCAGGTGATCATCGCCGCCGGGCGCCTCGTGGTCGAGGCTCCCCGCGACGAGCCCGTGGCCGGGCGGATCTCGCCGGCCTGACGGTATCGCCGACCCGACACGGCGGACTATTCCGCGGCTTGGCGGGCGCGTGCGACCAGCTGCGCCACGAGGGCCCGCAACGCGCCGGGGCGGAGCGGTTTGCGGGCCAGCGCGATGCCCCGGGCGGCGGCCTCTTCCTGGACCGCGTGACCATGGTCGGCGGTGATCAGGGCGGCCGGGACGGACGTTCCGAGGTGCCTTTCCAGCTCTTCCAGCGCATCGAGGCCGGTCGAGCCGAAATCGAGGTGGTAGTCGGTCAGGATGGCGTCGGGAATCCGCCCGTCCAGCGCCGCCAGCGCGCTCCGGGCGTCGGCGGCGGTCACCACGCGGCAGCCCCAGCCCTCCAGGAGGGTCGCCATGCCGCGCGACACGGCGGGGTCGTTGTCGATGCACAGGACCAGCGCCGCGCCGAAATCCCGGCTGGGCCGCCGGGAAGGCTGGCGCCGCAGGATCACGGCGGCGGCGGCATAGGGCACGTCGATCGCGAAGCAGCTTCCGCGGCCGCGCTCGGACCGGACCGTCACCTTGTGGCCCAGGATGCCGGCCAGGCGCTCGACGATGCTCAAGCCCAGCCCCAGCCCCTTGCCGCGTTCCGCCGGGACGTCGTCGAGCTGCCGGAACTCCACGAAGATGTCGTTCAGCTTGTCGTCGGGAATGCCGACGCCCGTGTCCCACACCTCGATCCGCAATCCGCCGCGCTTTCGACGGCAGCCGAGCAGGACCCGGCCGGACCCGGTATAGCGGATCGCGTTCGCCAGGAAGTTCTGCAGGATACGGCGGAGAAGGGCGGGATCGCTGCTCACCGCCGCGGTCGAGGCGACCATGCGGAGACCCAGCCCGTGCCGCGCGGCGAGCACGGTGAACTCGTCGCGGAGCGGGCCCAGCACGTCGTCGATGCGGAAATCGACCGTCTTGGCGGTCACGACGCCGGAATCCAGTTTGGAAACGTCCAGCAATTCGCCGAGCAGTTCCTCGACCGACCGCAGGGACGCGTCGACCTGGCCGATCAGCGGGTCGGCGTCCCGCTCGGCCA
The DNA here is from genome assembly GCF_016653635.2 of Skermanella sp. TT6. Taxonomy (NCBI): domain Bacteria; kingdom Pseudomonadati; phylum Pseudomonadota; class Alphaproteobacteria; order Rhodospirillales; family Azospirillaceae; genus Skermanella; species Skermanella cutis. Next base: position 2,793,398 of record NZ_CP067420.1, on the reverse strand, counting down.
GGGCCGAAAGGAACAGGCGAGCCGCGTGGAGAGGCTGCATCAGGTCGTGGCCGGCGGCGGCCAGGAAGCGGGTCTTGCTCCGGTTGGCCCGCTCGGCCTCGGCCTTGGCCGCGGCAAGGTCGGAGGTGCGCTCCTCGATCCGCCGCTCCAGCCCCTCGTTCGCCTCCCGCAGGGCGGCGGCCGTCCGGTGGCGCTCGGTCACGTCGGTGCAGGTCATCACGAAGCCGCCGTCCGGCATCGGATCCGCCGCCACCTCCAGGACGGTGCCGTCGGGCTGCCGCCGCTCGAACCGTCCGGAGCGCACGAGCCCGCTTCCCATGATCTCGGACAGCGGCATGTCGGCTTTCAGCAGACCCTCGGGCAACCCGTTCAAGGCGACGAACCGCCGGTTCCAGGTCATCACCCTGTCGTCGCGATCGACGACGCAGACGCCCTGGTGGATGTTCTCCAGCGTCGCGCGCAGCAGGTCATGCTTGGCCAGGATCGCCTGGGAGGCCTCGTCCAGCATCGACCGCGCGTCGAGCGGCGACAGACGGCCGCCCTTCAGCATGCCGGCTACGACGATGCGGGCGGAGGCCGATCCCAGGGCCCCCGCCAGCAGGTTCTCGGTGAGCCGGACCGCTTCGGCATCGGCCTTGTCGAGCCATCCGGGCCGCCCGGCGAAGACGGCGTCGGCCCTCTCGCTGCCGACATAGCGGGCCGCCAGGGCATGAAGGTCGGCCACGCGGGTCATGCCCCGGACCGCACCGGACCTGCCGTCGGATCGCATCGCGACGAACCGCTCGGCCTGCTGCTTCTCGACGTCGCGCTGCGGAACCACGAGCGACAGGGCGACGTAGCAGGTCAGGTTCAGCCCGAGGCTCCACAGGACGGAATGGGTCAGCGGATCGGGGCCGGGCATGCCCAGCAGGGCGCGGGGATTCAGCCAGCCGACGCCCAGCGGTCCTTCCACCAGCAACGCGGCGTCCATCCAGCCGGCATCCGCCAGGGAGGGCAGCAGGGCGGTATAGGCCCAGACCGAAAAACCCGCGGCGATGCCGCCGATGGCCCCGGCGCGGTTGCCGCGCCGCCAGACCAAACCGCCGAACAGGGCCGGGGCGAACTGGGCCACGGCGGCGAACGAGACGAGACCGATGGTGGTCAGCGGGTACGCGGCGCCGATCAGCCGGTGGAAACCATACGCGAGCGCCAGGATGCCGACCACGGCGGACCGCCGGATGAGCAGCAGCATGCGCGCCGGATCGTCGCGCCACGCGGCGGTGCCCGGCCGCAGCCGGAGCAGGGCCGGGACCACGACGTCGTTGCAGACCATGGTGCTGAGCGTCACCGCGGCGACGATGATCATTCCGGTTCCGGCCGACAGTCCGCCGACGAAGGCGATCAGGGCGACGGCCGGCCAGCCCTCGGACATCGGGATCGACACCATGAAGGTGTCGGCGGAGACAGTGCCGTCCGGGAACAGCAGGACGCCGGCCAGCGCCACCGGCATCACGAACAGGTTGATCACCACGAGATAGAGCGGGAACAGCCTGGAGGCCGCCTTCACGTCGTCGACATGGACATTCTCCACCACCGCCACGTGGAACTGCCGCGGCAGGCACAGGATCGCGAAGGCGGAAAGCAGCGTCATGGTCCACCAGCTCCAGCGCCCCAGGTCCGGCACGAGCATCCCGCGCAGGTCGGGATGGGCCGAGACCCTCTCCCAAAGGGTGCCGGGGCCGCCCATGATCGCGAAGGTGACCACCCCGCCGACGATCAGGAAAGCCGCCAGCTTCACCACCGATTCGAAGGCGACCGCCAGCACGAGGCCGCGATGGTGTTCGTTGGCGTGGATGTGCCGGACGCCGAACAGGATCGAGAACACCGCCATCGCCGCGGTCACCAGCATCACGGTGTCGGTCGAGATCAGGCGGTCGCCGGCCTCGGCCCCGGTCAGGGCCTCGAAGCTGATCGTGATGGCCTTCAGCTGGAGCGCCAGATAGGGCATCACGCCGACCACCGCCGTGACGGTGACCAGCGCCGCCACGGTCTGGCTCTTGCCGTAGCGCGCCGCCAGGAAGTCGGAGATCGAGACGACGTTCTCCGCCTTGGCGATTCGGACCATCCGCGCAAGCACCCGGGAACCGAGGCCCAGCATCAGTATCGGGCCGAGATATATCGGCAGGAAATCGAAGCCGCTGACGCTGGCCCGTCCTACCGACCCGTAGAAGGTCCATGACGTGCAATAGACCGCCAGGCTCAGGGAGTAGAGGATCGGCGCCCTGGATGCGCCCCGGCCGGCCGAGGACCAGCGATCGCCCTGCCAGGCGACGGCGAACAAGACGCAAAGCGTCCCGAGCGACACGAGCGCAACGATCCAGGTCTCCATGACCCCCAACCCGCAAAATAATTTCGCCCCCTAGACCAAGGTCGGGGCTCCCAACGACGGGGCTCTAGTATTAAAGCTTGTTCACGATGAGGGCGGCCACGAAAAACAGCCTTCCGAGGAGACCCCGAATGCGACAAGAATTGACGCGCAAGATCAGAAACAACCCCAAATTCGCTGAACTAACCCAAAAGCGCACAAAGTTTGGTTGGCAACTGTCCATCCTGATGCTGGCGCTTTACTACGGCTTCATCCTGATCGTTGCTTTCTTCCCTTCGCTGCTCGGCGTTCCGGTCTACGGCGTGATCACGCTGGGCATTCCCTTCGGCATCGTGATCATCCTCTCGGCGTTCCTGCTGACCGGCATCTATGTGCGCCGCGCCAACAGCGAGTTCGACGAGCTGAACCGGCAGATCATCGAGGAGAGCAGGCAATGAGAATGACTCCGCGGGGAAGCGCGGCCTCGGGCGCCCTGGCGGCCCTTGGCGTCGCCTCCATCCTGACCGCTGCCGGCCCGGCCTTCGCCGCCGACGCGATCAGCGGCGCCGTCCAGCAGCAGGCGACCAACTGGACCGCCATCGTCATGTTCCTGGCCTTCGTGGCGGGAACGCTGGGGATCACCTACTGGGCCGCGTCCAAGACCAAGTCGGCCAAGGACTTCTACGCCGCCGGCGGCGGCATCACCGGTTTCCAGAACGGCCTGGCGATCGCCGGCGACTACATGTCGGCCGCCTCGTTCCTGGGCATCTCGGCGCTGGTCTACACCTCGGGCTTCGACGGGCTGATCTACTCGATCGGCTTCCTGGTCGGCTGGCCGATCATCCTGTTCCTGATCGCGGAGCAGCTGCGCAACCTCGGCAAGTACACCTTCGCCGACGTCGCCTCCTACCGCCTGCGGCAGACCCCCATCCGCACCCTCGCGGCCTCCGGCTCCCTGGTCGTCGTGGCGCTCTACCTGATCGCCCAGATGGTCGGCGCCGGCAAGCTCATCCAGCTCCTGTTCGGCTTGCAGTATGCCTATGCGGTCGTCCTGGTCGGCGTGCTGATGATCATGTACGTCACCTTCGGCGGCATGCTCGCCACCACCTGGGTGCAGATCATCAAGGCGGTCCTGCTGCTGTCCGGCGCCTCCTTCATGGCGATCATGGTGCTCGTCAACTACAACTTCAACGTCGGGGCGCTGTTCCAGGCGGCCGTGGACATCCATCCGAAGCATGTTTCGATCATGCAGCCCGGCACTCTCGTGAGCGATCCGATCTCGGCGATCTCGCTGGGCATCGCGCTGATGTTCGGCACCGCAGGATTGCCGCACATCCTGATGCGCTTCTTCACCGTCGCCGACGCCAAGGAAGCCCGCAAGTCGGTCTTCTACGCCACCGGCTTCATCGGCTACTTCTATATCCTGACCTTCATCATCGGCTTCGGCGCCATCGTCCTGCTGATGAACAATCCGGAATTCTTCCGGCCCGGTCCCGACGGTACGGTCAACCCGATCACCAACATGATCGGCGGCACCAACATGGCGGCCGTCCATCTCGCCCGCGCCGTCGGCGGCGACCTGTTCCTCGGCTTCATCTCGGCCGTCGCCTTCGCCACCATCCTGGCGGTGGTGTCGGGCCTGACCCTGGCCGGCGCGTCCGCCGTGTCGCACGATCTCTACGCCTCCGTGTTCCGCCGCGGCCGGGTGAACGAGCAGCAGGAGATCCGGGTTTCCAAGATCGCGACCGTCTGCCTCGGCGTCCTGGCGATCATCCTGGGCATCGCCTTCGAGCAGCAGAACATCGCCTTCATGGTGGGCCTCGCCTTCGCGATCGCCGCCTCGGCCAACTTCCCGATCATCTTCCTGTCGATGTTCTGGAGCAAGCTGACCACCCGCGGCGCCCTGATCGGCGGCTTCATGGGGCTGATCAGCGCCACCGTGATGGTCATCCTGGGGCCGACCGTCTGGGAAAGCGTGCTCGCCCACCCCAAGGGCAGCGCTCCCTTCCCCTACGACAACCCGGCGATCTTCTCGGTCACCCTGGCGTTCTTCGGATCCTGGCTGTTCTCGGTGCTGGACAAGAGCCAGAACGCGGCCGACGAGGAGCGGGCGTTCGAAGCCCAGTACATCCGCTCCCAGACCGGCATCGGCGCGGAAGGGGCATCGGCCCACTGAGCTTCAACCGGCGGGCCTTGGGAGGGCGTTCGACAGGCCCTTCCGACCGACCAACCGCGACGCCCCGGGAAGATATCTTCCCGGGGCGTTTTCCTTGTGCCACCCTCGTGACGCTGAGACACCGGTAAGCCTTTGAAACCGTCGATTTTCCTTTCCAGGAACATCGTGAGGTGGCATGTGTTTTGGGCCAAAACAACCTGATCCGAAACAAGCAGACGAGGAGGATTTCATGTCGCCTGAACAGGAAGACCGGATCAAGCAGCGGGCTTACGAGATCTGGGAGCGCGAAGGGCGCCCGGACGGGCGCGGCGACGTGCACTGGCACATGGCCGTGCAGGAAATCAGGGCCGAGGATGGCTGGGTCGACGATGCCGCCGATCCTGCCGCCCCGACCGACGATCTCGGCCGTCAACTGGGATCCGCGGAAGCGGCCCTATCGACCGACGGCTCCGCCGCGGAGGAGGCGCCGCCGGCCGAGGCACCGCCGGCCCGCAAGCCCCGTGCCCGGAAGGCCGCGGCGCCCAAGGCCGAGGAGGCGCCGCCGCCAGAGCCGAAGGCGAAGGGCAGGAAGGCAGCCCTGCCCAAGACCGCGTCGGACGCGCCCAAGGGCGCTTCGGAGAAGCCGAAACGTTCGGCGAAGGCCTGACGCGGCCGCCGCATCGCCGCTTGCCCCGGTCGCAGCGATGCCGCCCGGTCGTTCCGGACGGCATCATACGGCTTTTTCCTCCAGGTCCGCCTCCTGGAGCCGGACCTCAGATCCGGTGCGTGGTCGTCGTCGTGGTGTTGTGGCCCACCTCGGTGTCCTTCGCGGCGAACCCGAAGTAAGCGGCGGCGATGGCGATGACGGCATGCAGCCACACGTCGTGGCCATAAAGCGGGATCAGGCCGAAGGTCGTGTTCAGCCCCGGGATGAGGCCCATGACCGCCAGGACGGCATAGATCACCGCCACGGCCCGGGAATAGCTGCGCGCGCCGGCATAGCTCCGGTAGGCGGCGATACCCCAGATGCCGAAGGCGATATGGACGACGTTGTGAAGGATATTGACCGGGAACAGGCCGAACAGGCGACCGAAGTTCTCGGTCACTTCCACGTCGGCAGTGTGTTCAGGCATGTGCATCAGCCCGGGAACGAAGCCGGCGACGCCGATCAGAAGGAATACGATTCCCAAGACGAGTGAGAAGTAGCGTGTGCTCATGGCTGGATTTCCCCAAAGGTTGCACTGGACGTGTCTCGCCGCCCAACAGTGCGAAATCCTCAGGGTTCCCAAAATCCTTCGCGTCTCGAGTCGTGGCGGACCCGTCGGATTTGTCAGTCTTTCCGCGGGTTCAGAACCTGTTCCAGGGAGGCCGCCTCCATGGCCCGTCGAACCATCAGGGTGATGGAACCGGGATCCAGACGTGATACGTGACTCCGAACTTCGCTCGGAACCGGGCCGAAGCGGTATTCGAGCATCTCAAGCAACGGTTCCGTCTTGCCTTCCGCGCGCCCATCGGCTTTGCCGTCCGCGTAGAGTCGTTGCGCCATCGTCGCCACTTCGTCGCGCTCCGCTTTCGACAAGGGGGCCGTAAGCATGTCCAGGGTTGGCCGATCCAGATCGGTATAGACATTGATCATGTAGATAAAAAGCTGGACGATCCTGTCGTCGCGATAGACCTCGTCGGTGGCCAAGGCAAGCAGCCGGCGTCGAAAGTCCCCTCCGGTCAGCGCGATCCAGCGCAGGAACTTGGACAGCACGGCGGATGTCGGGCGCCCGCGGCCGTCATGTTCGATCAGGACCAGGACAAGCGCGCTGCCGCCGCTTCGCAAGCCTATGCGGTAGAAAAGCAGCACAGGGGAGTCGGGTGACATGAGGTCCACGATCTCGGGCGGCAGTCGCTCGCGCAGGAAGATCCCGGCGATGGCCGGGCGACCAAGCAAAGTCGTTTCGGTATGATCGTGGTGGGAACTGCCGCCTGTCGTACGGCTCTTCTGGACTGCATCGGCATGTCCCGCAAGGCGGTCCAGGTGCGTCCGGTTGTCGCCCGGGGGTTCCTGCTACTGGTGCTGGTTCAAAAGCTTGCGCTCCACCGTCTGGAGGTGGCGGCGCATCGCCTGGGCGGCCTGCTCCATGTCCCGATCCGCGATGGCGGCCACGATCGCCTCGTGCTCCGCGAAGCTGTGGTGCTGGGGATCGGGCTGAGTCCTGTTGGCGCGGAGGCGTCCCCAGGCCACCGCGCGCCGGACGGCGTTGAGCGTGTCGAAGATGGTCAGCAGGAGCGTGTTCCGCGTGGCCTCGGCGATCGACCGGTGAAGGCGGTTGTCCCAGCTCTCGTACTGGCGCCAGGTGGTCGCCGTCCGTGACCGCGCCATGCAGGTCCGCATTTCCGCGATGTCCGCCGCCGTCGCGTTGAGCGCCGCCATCCGCGCGATCTCCGGCTCGATGAGCAGCCGCGTCTGCATGACCTCGGCCGGATTGGTCCTGCTGGTCGTGACGGAAAGGTCGGCCAGGCTCTCCGTCGGCCGGCTGCCGATGAAGGTGCCCTTGCCGACATGGCGCCACAACTGACCTTCCGCCTCCAGGGTCGCCAGGGCCTTGCGCAGCTCGCCGCGGCTGACTCCGAGCTGCCGGCAGAGTTCCCGTTCGGGCGGCAGGCGGCTGTCCACCGTCAGCGGCGCCTGCGCCAGGAATGCCCGGAGCTGGGTCAGCGTGCCTTGCGGATCGACACCGTTGGTCGTCATGAAGCCTCAACCAATTTCGTGATTGGTCAGTCATGATCTTCAAACCAAACTCAGAAATCAAGCCATATCGCTTGACTCGATCTTAAACCAAGCTTTACCATTCATTCATTGGTTAAGAATGGTCGGGATCAACCCGGCCCGCGGGTACAGCCCGCAGATATCCGGTGACTGGCGAACCTATAGGGAGGAAGCCATGGCTCTGTTAAATCGGAACGTCCTGTCCAAATCAGTGGCTCGCGCCGGCGCGGCGCTCGTCGTGGCCATCGGCCTGTCGGCGATACCGATCGGCGCCGAAGCGGCCGGAAAGATCCGCATCGCCTTCGGCGACATCGCTTCGGTCGAGGCGCTTGGCTTCCTGACCGCGATCGAGCGGGCCAAGGAGCGCGGCGTCGATATCGACATCACCTACCTGAAATCCGAGGACATCGCCGCGCAGGCGGTGGTCGGCGGTCAGGCGGACATCGGCGTCGGCACGCCCTATGCGCTTCTCCAGAAAGTCCGCGCGCCGATCCGGATCTTCTACCAGATGAGCACGCTGCGCTTCTATCCCGTGGTCAACACGGAGTTCTACCAGGACTGGAAGGATCTGGATGGCCAGGAGATCGCGGTCCATTCCCGCGGGTCCGGCACCGAGGCGATCATGAACCTGCTGGCCAAGAAGAACGACATCCGCTACGGCCAGGTCAGCTACGTCCCGGGCTCGGAGGTTCGCACCGGGGCGCTCCTCCAGGGCAACGTCAGGGCGACCATCGTCGATTCAGCCGGCTGGCGCCTGCTCCAGGCGCAGGCTCCCGGCAAGTTCAAGGTGCTGCCGGTGGAGGGCATAGACGCCAGCGACGAGGCGCTCTACGCCAACACCAACTTCCTGGAACGCGAGCGGGACTCGGTAAACATCCTGACCGAGGAACTGCTGAACACCTTCCGGGAAATCAACGCCGAGCCCGCCGTCGTCACCGAGTTCCGCCAGAAATACAACCTGCTCCCCGACCTTCCGGCCGAAGTCGCCGCCGACATGGAACCCTATTACAAGGATGCGGCGGATGTCGGCCTGTTCCCGGCCAACGGCGGCGGGGAAGACGCGGCCCGGGACGATTTCGAGTTCTACAGCGTGGCGGGCCAGCTCCAGGGCGATCCGGCGAGCCTGAAGGTGGCGGATTTCTGGACGTTGGAGCCCTTGTCCCAGGCGCTCCAGAAGGTCGGCCGGCGCTGACGCCGGCCGACGCCGCAAACAAGGACCCGTCATGTCCCAGCTTCTCGTCCACAAGGCCGGTCCCCCGATCGGTCCCGCTCCCGCCTTCGTCCGCTGGGCCGCCACGCGCGACCATACCTTGTTGTGGCGGCTGCTCTCCCTGGCGCTGTTCTGCGGCGTCTGGGAGGTGGCGGGACAGATCCCGGTCAACTATGCGCTGCCGCCGTTCTCCCAGACCTTCATGGCCTTCGTCGGGATGGTCCTGGACGGCAGCCTGATTTCCGCCTACGCCACCACGTTGCAGCCGCTGGTCATCGGCATCGTAATCTCCGCCGTCATCGGCGTCGGCATCGGCATCCTGATGGGGCTGAAGCCGATGGCCGAGTGGCTGGCGGCACCGGTCTTCATCGTGATGCAGGCGGCTCCCATGGCGGCGCTGATCCCCCTGATCACCTTCGTCTACGGCATCGGCATGACGTCCAAGGTGCTGTCGGTCTGCGTGCTGGCCCTGCCGGTGATCGTGCTCAACTGCTACAAGGCGGTCCGCAACGTCAATCCGTCGCTGGTCGCCATGTGCCGCTCCTTCCAGGGAACCCGCTGGCAGCAGGTCGCGAAGATCGTCATTCCCGACGCCAGCCCGCTGATCTTCGCGGGTCTCCGGCTGGGCATCTCCGCCGGCTTCATCGGCATCGTGCTGGCCGAGCTCCTGATCACGCCGACCGGCATCGGCGACCTGATCACCTATCACCGCTCGGTCGCCAACTATGCCGAGATGTACGCGACCATCACCTCCATCATCGTTTTCTCCGCGGTCACGGTCGGGTGCTTGCAGCGCCTCGAAGTGTCGCTGTTCCGTCCCGAGAAGAGGGAGATCGCCTGATGCCGGCCGCCATGCCCCGCATCCACGAAATGCCCGCTCCGGCCAAGGCCGACAACATCGTCGAGGTCCGCGGCCTGTCGAAGTTCTACGGCACCTTCGAGGCGCTGAAGGAGATCGACCTGGACTTTCCCCGCGGCGAACTGATCTCGCTGCTCGGACCCAGCGGCTGCGGCAAGACCACCCTGCTGAAGATGATCGCCGGCCTGATCGAGCCGTCGAAAGGCGAGGTCCTGGTCAAGGGACGCCCGGTCACGGGGCCGGGGCCGGAGCGCGCCTTCGTCTTCCAGGACTTCGCGCTGATGCCCTGGGCGACCGTCATCCGCAACGTCGCCTTCGGGCTGGAGCTCCGGGGGATGCCGAAGGCCCAGCGCCACGAGATCGCCCGGCGCTACATCGCCGAGGTCGGTCTTGCCGGTTTCGAGGAGCGCTACCCGCACGAACTGTCCGGCGGCATGCGCCAGCGGGTGGGGCTGGCCCGCGCGCTGTCCGTGGACGCCGACGTGCTTCTGATGGACGAGCCGTTCTCGGCCGTGGACGAGCAGACCCGCCGCAAGTTCCAGGAGGACCTGCTGAGCCTGCGCCGGGTGCAGCGCAAGACCTTCATCTTCGTGACCCACAGCATCGAGGAGGCCGTCTATGTCTCCGACCGGATCGTCCTGCTGTCGCGCGGTCCCGGCCGGGTGTCGCGGATCATCAGGCCCGACATCCCGCGCGACGGCACCCCCGACGAGATCCGCCGGGACAGGCGCTACCTGGATACCATCGAGGATATCTGGGACGGCCTGAAGCGGTTCGTCGAGTGAGCGGGGAAGGGGGAAGACGGCCATGACCCTGTTCGGCTACCGCGTGCCCATGATGTCCTCGCTGCTGGTCTGGTGCCTGCTGTGGGAACTGGTCGGCCGCCTGGACCTGATGTTCCTGATCCCGCCTTTCACGGCGGTCCTGGCGGCCATGGTGGAGCTGGTGCAGTCGCCGCAGTTCCAGTCGGCCACGGCCGTGACGCTGCGCAGCTTCGTTCTCGGCATGGTTCTGGCGATCGTGGTCGGCGTGGCGCTGGGCGTCCTGATGGGCCGGTTCCGCGCCGCCGACCGGCTCCTCGGCATGTGGGTGAACCTGTTCGTCAGCGCTCCGCTGTCGGCGCTGGTGCCGATCCTGATGATCCTGTTCGGCCTGGGCGACGCCACCATCGTCGCGACGGTGTTCCTGTTCGCGGTCTGGATCATCGCGCTGGACACCCAGGCCGGAGTGAAGCACATCTCCGGCTCTCTCGTGGAGATGAGCCGGTCTTTCGGCGCCCGGCGACGGGACGTGTATCTGAAGATCCTGCTGTGGGCGGCCTTGCCGGAGATTCTCGCCGGCATCCGCCTGGGCATGATCCGCGGCGTGAAGGGGGTGGTGATCGGACAGCTTCTCGTCTCGATCATCGGTTATGGTGAGCTGTTCGAACTGTACTCCCGCAACTTCCTGATGGAGCGGTTCTGGGCGCTGACCATCCTCGTCTTCGCTTTCGCCATCCTGGTGTCCGAACTGGTCGGCGCCATCGAAAAACGCATCGAATACTACGCTGGAGTCCGTCAATGAGTGCAAACAGCAACGGCCGCTGGGCCTTCGAGCCCGCTGCCATCCCCAGCCTGCCGATCCGCGGCTCCGACGCGCGCTTTCCGGTCCATCGCATCTACTGCATCGGCCGCAACTTCGCCGCCCACGCGATCGAGATGGGCCACGATCCCAACCGCGAGCCGCCGTTCTTCTTCCAGAAGAACCCGGACAACCTGGTCACCGACGGCAAGTTCCCGTACCCGGACCGGTCCGAGGACGTGCATTTCGAGATCGAGATGGTGGTGGCGCTGTCCAAGGGCGGCAAGAACATCCCGATCGACCGGGCGCTCGACCATGTCTTCGGCTACGGCGTCGGGCTCGACATGACCCGGCGCGACCTCCAGGGCGAGGCCAAGAAGCTCGGCCGCCCGTGGGAGATCGGCAAGGCGTTCGAGGCATCCGCCCCGTGCAGCGAGATCATCCCGGTCACGGAGATCGGCCACCCGACCCAGGGTCGCGTCTGGATGAAGTGCGACGGCGAGCAGCGGCAGGAAGGCGACCTCAACCAGATGATCTGGAAGGTGCCGGAGATGATCAGCTACCTGTCCGACTACTTCACCCTGGCCGCCGGCGACGTCATCTTCACCGGGACTCCGGCCGGCGTGGGCGGCGTGAAGCGCGGCAACGTGCTGGTCGGCGGCGTCGACGGGGTCACCGAGCTGAACGTCACCGTGGTCTGAGCCTTCCGGCCCGAACCGCCGAAAGGGAGCATCGTCCGCCGACGATGCTCCCTGGATTTCGATTTTTCGACGCTGTATCAGGGTATGGCCGGCCGCAACCAAGCCCGCGCCTGGAGTTCCCTCGTGATACGCGTCAATCCTCTCCTGCACGACACCGCCAGTCCGCCGATCCCGGAAGCCCAGGGCTGGGCGAGGCGCTACGGCGGCGGCCGGGGTCCGCTGGTGGACCTGGCGCAGGCCGTTCCCGGATACCCTCCGCACCCCGGCATCCTGGAAGCCCTGGCGAGCGCGGCATCCTCGCCGCTGCTGGCCGGCTACGGCGCGATCCTGGGGGACCAGGATCTGCGGACCGCCTATGCCCGGCATGTGGCCGGCATCTTCGGGGTTCCGATCCGGCCCGCCGAGGTCGCGGTCACGGCGGGCTGCAACCAGGCCTTCTTCGCCGCGGTCCTGGCCCTGGCGAAGGCCGGTGATGCCGTCATCCTGCCCAGCCCCTGGTACTTCAATCACAAGATGACGCTGGACATGCTCGGCATCGAAGCCCGGGCGGTGCCGGCCTCGGCGGAGGACGGGTTCGTGCCGGACCCCGGCCGGATATCCGAGGCCATCGACGGGCGCGTCCGGGCCGTCGTCCTGATCAGCCCCAACAATCCGACGGGCGCCGTCTATCCTCCGGAAACCCTGCGCGCCATCCATCGCATCTGCCGCGACCGGGGCGTGGCGCTGCTCCTGGACGAGACTTACCGGGACTTCCTGGCCGACGCCGGGACGCGGCCCCACGACCTGTTCGGGCAGCCGGGCTGGCAGGATACGCTGGTCGAACTCTACAGCTTCTCGAAGTCCTTCTGCATCCCCGGCCACCGGCTCGGCGCCGTCGTCGCCGGCGAGGCTTTCCTCGCCGAGTTCGCCAAGGTGATGGACTGCATCCAGATCTGCGCGCCGCGGATCGGCCAGCATGCGCTGGCGGCCACGCTGGACCCCATGGCCGCTTGGCGGGAGGAGAACCGGCGGGAAATCATCGGCCGGGCCCAGGCCTTCCGGTCGGCGGCGGCACGGTTTGACGGCTGGCGGCTTGACGCCATCGGCGCCTATTTCGCCTTTCTCCGGCATCCGTTCGACGCGCCTGCCGCCGTGGTCGCCGAGCGGCTCGCGGAGGAGCGCGGCGTCCTGTGCCTGCCCGGCAGCTATTTCGGTCCGGGCAACGAAAGCCATCTTCGCATCGCCTTCGCCAACGCGGATCGGGCGGCCATCGAGGGGCTGCCCGACCGGTTCCAGAACCTGACGATAGGGTAGGAAGAGACATGGATAGGGAAGAACTGGAGCGCCTGCGCGCGAAATACGGCCAGCTTCACGGCGGCGAGGTGTTCGACCCCACCTTTCGCAAGGTCGCGGACACCATTTTCTCGAAGAGCGGCACGCGGCTCGCCCCCTATGCCGGCATGCCGACCTTCCTGACCGCGCCGCACCGGCCGATCGACCCGCAGGCCCCCGACTTCGGCGACCTTCAGGTGGCGATGCTCGGCGTTCCGATGGACCTGGGCGTGACCAATCGGAATGGTTCGCGCTTCGGCCCCCGGGCGCTGCGGACCATCGAGCGGATCGGTCCCTACAACCATGTTCTCCACACCGCCCCGGTGTCGGAGCTGCGGGTGGCCGACATCGGCGACGTGCCGTTCCGCAGCCGCTTCAGCCTCGACTCCTCCCACGAGGATATCGAGGCCCACGTGGCGAAGATCGTGGCGGCAGGCGTCGCCCCCCTGTCGGTCGGCGGCGACCATTCCATCTCGCTGCCCATCCTGAAGGCGCTGGGCAAGGACCGGCCGGTCGGCATGATCCATATCGACGCCCATTGCGATACCAGCGGCGGGTTCGACCAGACCAAGTTCCACCATGGCGGGCCGTTCCGCCAGGCGGTGCTGGAAGGCGTCCTGGACCCGAAGCGGGTGATCCAGATCGGCATCCGCGGCTCGGCCGAGTACCTGTGGGAATTCTCCTACGACAGCGGCATGACCGTGATCCACGCCGAGGAGATCGCCGGCCTGGGCATGCCGGCGGTGATCGAGCGGGCCCGCAAGGTGGCCGGCGGCGGGCCGACCTATGTCTCCTTCGATATCGACAGCCTCGACCCGGCCTTCGCGCCCGGAACCGGAACCCCGGAAGTGGGCGGCCTGACCACGCGCGAGGCGCTGGAGCTGCTGCGCGGCCTGAAGGGCCTGGACATCGTCGGCGGCGACGTGGTCGAGGTCGCTCCGCAATACGACCCCACGACCAACACGGCGCAGGCGGGCGCCCAGATGCTGTTCGAGATCCTCAGCCTGATGGTCTACAGCCCGTCGATCGGCGCCAAGGAATAAACCACGAAGCAAGAAACCGAACGAACAGAACAGGAAGGTGAAGCGATGACCGAGATGACCAAGTCCGGGATCACCCGGCGCACCGTGCTGGCCGGCGCCGCGGCGGGCGCGGCCCTGCTGGCGATGCCGTCGATCCTGCGGGCGGCCGACCGCTCGCTGAAGGTCGGCGTCTATGGCGGGTACTTCCAGGAATCCTTCGACGAGCACATCTTCCCCGACTTCACCAGCGCCACCGGCATCGAGGTGGAGTCCATCTCCGAGCCGACCGGGGAGGCCTGGCTGGTGCAGCTCTCCCAGGCCGCCCGGGCGGGCCAGGCCCCGGCCGACGTGTCGATGATGTCGCAGGTGGCCATGCTGAAAGGGCAGGCGATCGATCTCTGGGCTCCGCTCGACCCGGCCAGGATCCCCAACCTGGGCAACCTGCTGCCGCAGTTCGTCAACAAGTATCCCGACGGCCGGATCGCGGGCGTCGGCGCCGTCGCCTGGTACATCACGCTGGTGACAAATACCGATGTCTATTCGGAGGCGCCGGATTCCTGGGCCGCCCTGTGGGACCCCGCCAACCGGGACCGCCTGGGCCTGCTGGCGTTGGTCTCCAACTCCTTCCTGCTCGAGGTGACCGCCAAGACCTTCTTCGGCGGCCCGGCCAAGCTCGACACCGAGGAAGGCATCCTGGAGGTCATGGACAAGCTGGCCGAGGTCAAGCCGAACGTCCGGCTGTGGTACCGGGACGAGGCGCAGTTCGAGCAGGCGCTCAAGTCGGGCGAGATCCCCATGGGCCAGTATTACCATGACGTGACGGGGCTCGCCGCCGCCGACGGCAACCCCGTCCGCTCCACCTTCCCCAAGGAGGGCGGCATCCTGGATTCCGGCTCCTGGGCGGTGTCCGCCGCTTCCAGGAAAACCGCGGAGGCGCACGAGTTCATCAACTACATGAGCCAGCCGCAGATCCAGGCCAAGCTGTCGCGCAACGTCGGCACCGCCCCGACCGTGGCCCGCAGCATGACCGACCTGACGGACCAGGAGTTCGCGGCGGTCTCCAGCGAGATCGAGCCGATCATTCCGCGCTACGACCTGTACCAGACCAAGTCCGACTGGCTGAACCAGAAATGGACCGAGCTGATCGTCGCCGGCTGACTTGACCCGGAGGAGGCTATCCATGTCCGGCCTGGTACTGGAGGGCATATCGAAGCGGTTCGGCGGCGTCGCAGCCGTGGACCATGTCGACCTCGCCGTTCCGAACGGAACCTTCGTCTGCATGCTGGGGCCGTCCGGCTGCGGCAAGACGACCCTGCTGCGGACCATCGCCGGGCTGGAGGAGCCGACCTCCGGCCGGATCCTGATCGACGGCAAGGACATGACCCGGGTGCCGGCGCACCGGCGCGACTTCGGCATGGTGTTCCAGTCGCTGGCCCTGTTCCCGCACCTGAATGTCGGCGAGAACGTCGCCTATCCCCTGCGGATCCGCGGCGTCGGCCGGGCCGAGCAGGCGAAGCGGGCGGAGGAGCTGCTGGCCCTGGTGGACCTGGGCGGCTATGCGGGCCGGCCGGTGTCGCAGCTTTCCGGAGGACAGCGCCAGCGCGTCGCCATCGCCCGGGCCCTGGCGCTGTCGCCCAAGCTGTTCCTGCTCGACGAGCCGCTGTCCGCGCTCGACGCCAAGCTGCGCGAGGCGATGCAGGTGGAGCTTCGCAAGCTCCAGCAGCGCCTCGGCGTCACGACGATCGTGGTGACCCACGACCAGCGGGAGGCGATGACCATGGCCGACCTGGTCGTCGTGATGGGGCAGGGGCGCATCCAGCAGGCGGCGTCGCCGGTCGAGATCTATCGCCGGCCGGTCAACAGCTTCGTCGCCGACTTCATCGGCTCCACCAACCTGATCGCCGTCCGGTCGGGAGGCGGGCAGGGCGTCGAGGCTCCCGGCGGCACGATCCCCGGCGTGAGCCTGGCGCCCGGACAGACGCAGGCGACCCTGTCGGTCCGGCCGGAGGACATCCACCTCGTCCCGGCCGGCGAGGCTCCGCTGACCGGCAGGATCAGCTTCATCCGGGACCTGGGCGCCAGCATCGAGACCTTCGTCGATGCGGATGGCACCCAGATCGTGGCGGTCGCCTCCCCGCGCGAGCGGGCGCATTTCCGGGTCGGCGACACCGTAGGATTGAGGCTCGATCCCGAGGCCTGCCGGGTGCTCGCGTCGTGAGGGCGGATGCTCCGAAGCGGGCGGCGGACTATGCCCCGCTGGCCTTCCCCGCCCTGATGCTGACCGTCTTCTTCGTGGTGCCTTTCGGCATCATGGTGATGGTCAGCTTCTTCCAGCGCCAGCCCGGCGGCTTCTACACGCCGGACTTCGTGTTCAGCAGCTACGAACGCTTCCTCACCGCCTTCTTCGGCGGCGTGCTGGGGTTCTCCCTAGGGCTGGCGGCGCTGGTGGCCGTGATCTGCGTGGCGGTCGGGTTTCCCTTCGCCTACGAATTGGCCCGGACCCGCCGCCGGGTCCAGGTCGCCTGGCTGGTGGCGCTGCTCGCCGTGCTGTCCCTGTCGGAGGTGATCATCGGCTTCGCCTGGTCCACGCTGCTGTCGCGGACCGCGGGGATCTCCAACCTGCTGGTCTGGCTCGGCCTCATGGAAAAGCCGGCGGCGCTGACGCCCAATTTCGGCGCCGTCCTGACCGGCATGGTCT
Organism: Skermanella sp. TT6; assembly: GCF_016653635.2. NCBI lineage: Bacteria > Pseudomonadati > Pseudomonadota > Alphaproteobacteria > Rhodospirillales > Azospirillaceae > Skermanella > Skermanella cutis. The sequence continues at coordinate 2,776,780 of NZ_CP067420.1, read as the reverse complement.
ACCAGGCGTTCCCCTATACCGTGCTGGTCCTCTACCCGGCGATGGCGCGCCTCGACCCGACGCTGATGGAAGCCTCGCGGACCCTGGGAGCGCACCCGCTCCGCGCGTTCCTGACCGTCGTGGTCCCGGCGCTGCGGAACACGATCCTGGCGACCTTCATCATGGTCTTCGTCTTCGCGCTCGGCTCCTACCTGCTGCCCCAGCTCCTGGGCCGTCCGCAGCACTGGACCCTGTCGGTGCTGATCACGGACCAGGCGATCTATCAGTCGAACCTGCCGTTCGCCGCCGCCATGGCGGTGTTCCTGGTGCTGGTGACGCTGTCGCTGGTGGGGCTGGCCCTGCTGGTCGGCCGGAAGGAGAGTGCTGCATGAGCGGCAAGCTGTTCCGGCGCGTCCTCTTCACCCTGGTGGCCCTGTTCCTGGCGGCGCCGCTGATCGTCATCGCCGGGGTGTCCGTCAATGCGCAGAGATCGCTGGTCTTCCCGCCGGCGGGTCTCTCCGCCCGCTGGTACGGCGAGATCTTCACCGACGCCGCCTGGCGGGGAGCCCTAACGGCCTCGGTGACCGTCGCAGCGCTCTCCGCGGCGCTGGCGGTGGCGATCGCCTTCCCGCTCTCCTGGTTCCTGTGGCGGCGCCACGCTCCCTGGGCGCGCGTGTTCCAGATGCTCGGCACGGCGCCCTTCATCCTGCCGCCGGTCATCACCGCCCTGGGCTTCCTGACGTTCTGGACGACGGTCGGGGCCTACGGGCAACCCTGGACGGTGGTGGTGGCCCACGGCATCTTCTTCGTGACCCTGCCGCTGGTCACCCTGTCCCTGGGGTTCGCCTCGATCGACCGGGCTCTGGTCGAGGCGGCGGCGACCATGGGGGCCGACGACCGGACCATCCTGCGGACGATCGTGCTGCCCCTGATCCGGCCCTACATCGTGTCGGGCTTCGCCTTCGCCTTCGTTCTGTCGCTCAACGAATACATCGTCGCCTACATGACCGTAGGCTTCACGCTGGAGACGCTGCCGATCAAGATCTTCAACTCGCTGCGCTACGGCTACACCCCGACCATGGCGGCGGTCGCCATCCTGTTCGTCGCGGTGGCGGCCCTCGTCTTCGGCCTGATCGCCCGCTTCGGCGACCTGCCGAAACTGCTCGGCGCCTGGAGTTCGCGGGATTGACGAAAGCACCCTTGCGCCTCGCCCTGCTCCAGATGGAAGCGGTCGCGGGCGATGTCGCCGCCAACCTGGACCGCATCGCCGCCGCCGCCGAGGAAGCCGCGGCGGCAGGGGCCGGCTGCCTGCTCGCACCCGAACTGGCGCTGACGGGCTACGGCGCCGGCGCCGCCATCCGGGACATGGCCGAGTCCGCCGACGGCGCGCAGGTCGCGGCCCTGGGCGCGATCGCGGCGCGCACCGGGATCGCACTGGCCTGCGGCTTCGCGGAGGCGGCGGATGGAGCCGTCTACAACAGCGCCGCCGCGGTTCTCCCCGACGGCACCCGGCACGTCTATCGCAAGCTGCACCTGTACGGCGACTACGAGAAGGGCCTGTTCCGTCCCGGCGCCGCCGCTCCGGCGGTGTTCCCGCTGGGCGGCCTGAAGGCCGGCCTCCTGATCTGCTACGACGTCGAGTTCCCGGAAACGGTGCGCCACCTGGCGTCATCGGAAGCCGACCTGATCCTGGTGCCGACGGCCCTGCCGGCCAGCGAGCACGCCGGTTTCATCGCGCGGTCGATCATCCCGGTACGGGCCTTCGAGAACCAGGTCTTCGTCGCCTACGCCAACCATGCCGGCCGCGACGCCGCGTTCTTCTATGCCGGCCTGTCCGGCATCGCGGCGCCGGACGGTTCCGATCTCGCCCGCGCGTCGGCCACGGGCACCCGTCTGTTGATCGCCGACCTTGACCCCTCCGCTTTCGGTGCCGCCCGCGCGGCCAACCCGTACCTGATCGACCGCCGAATGCGTTTCATCAGCGGACCCAACCAGACCTGAAGAGGAACGCCTCCCATGACCGCGACCCCGTTTCCGGAACCGGCCGTGCCCCCTCTGCCGGAGCCGTACCAGACTCCCTCGGCGCTCAACTTCTCCACCGTGGTCGGCTGGCCCGAGGGGCGGAAGCCGGCCGCTCCCGACGGCTTCGAGGTGACGCTTTATGCCGACGGGCTGGATTATCCGCGCTGGTTCCATCTGCTGCCCAACGGCGACGTCCTGGTATCGGAAGCCCGGACCCAGCTGAAACCGGACCATGACCCGAACTCGCCGGCGGTGCAGGGCGACAAGCGGTCCCGCGCGCTCGGGCAGAGCGCCAACCGCATCACCCTGCTGCGCGACGCCGACGGCGACGGCTTTCCGGAGATCCGCGAGACCTTCCTGGAGGGGCTGAGGCAGCCTTTCGGGATGGCGCTGCTGGGCGACACGCTCTACGTCGCCAATACCGACGGCGTGCTGGCCTTTCCCTACCGGGAGGGGCAGACCCGCATCGAGGCCGAGGGCCGCAAGATCCTCGACCTGCCGGCCGGCGGCTACAACAACCACTGGACCCGAAACATCCGCGTCGGTCCCGGCGGGAAGAAGCTCTACGTGACCGTCGGCTCCGCCAGCAACGTGGCCGAGTACGGCATCGAGGAGGAGCATCGCCGCGCCGCGATCCTGGAGATCGATCCCGACGGCAGCGGCGAACGCATCTTCGCGAGCGGCCTGCGCAACCCCGTCGGCCTGGATTGGGAGCCGGAGACCGGCGTGATGTGGACGGCGGTCAACGAGCGGGACGAGTTGGGCGACGAGTTGGTGCCCGATTACATGACAAGCGTCCAGGACGGCGGCTTCTACGGCTGGCCCTATTCCTATTTCGGCAAGATCGAGGATCCGCGGCTGCGCGGGCAGCGGCCCGATCTGGTGGCGAGGTCGATCGTGCCCGACATGGCGCTCGGCTCCCACACAGCGTCGCTGGGCCTGGCCTTCTATCGCGGAACCGCCTTCCCCGAGCGCTACCGCGGCGGCGCCTTCATCGGTCAGCACGGCTCCTGGAACCGGTCCGAGCTGTCGGGCTACAAGGTGCTGTTCGTCCCCTTCGCCGACGGCCGCCCGAGCGGCCCGGGCGAGGATTTCCTGACCGGCTTCGTGGCCGAGCGGTCCAGGAGCGAAGTGTACGGCCGGCCCTGCGGCATCGCGGAGCTGCCCGACGGGTCGCTGCTGGTGGCCGACGATGCCGCCGACAGGATCTGGCGCGTCGCAGCGGTCTAGAATGATCGAATGTTGCGCACCGTAGGTTGCGCCATTGGCGCAACCTACGGCTCGATCCAGGGCGGAGGTGATGCGGACCAATAATCGTAGGTTGCGCCCATGGCGCAACGCATCGGATCGGCCGTCTCGGGCGGATCGACCAGATCGGGTTCAGCTCTAGGCCGAGCCCGCGTCGCGGCTTCCGGACTCGACGGCGAAGTCGAGCTGGAGGCTGACCAGGTCGATCCCGCGCTCGTCCGGCTCGCTCTCGGCCAGCAGGAAGGGCCCGTAGTCCGCCCGCTCCGTGCGGGCGATCAGCACCACTCCCGCCGGGAGCACGATGACCTGCCACAGCACGTCCTCGTGCTCCCGGCTGGCGGTCACGGGATCGATGCCGCTGGCGCCATGGGCGGCCATGCGGGAGAAGGCGACCATTCCCGCGGCGTCGCGCATGGCCGGCCGGTAGGAGGGGTGCCGCGACAGGGCGGCATCGCCCATCCGGGGCGGCAGGTCCAGCGTCGCGATGATCCTCGGGCCGAACGGGGTGTCCCGCAGGCAGCCGTCGATCAGCACGGCCGGCGCGCCGAGATCGCGCATTATGGAGCGGCAATGGGCCAGCAGGGGACGCCATAGGGGCGGCGGATTGGAGACCAGGATCGGGATGCATCGAGCCATGGTTTGAAAGGTAAGGAGCGGGCAGGCGAAAATCGAGAGTTGTTGACCGCGGGTCCGCGAGCCGCCAAACATCGCACTCCCGCTCCATTCCGGTCCCTGTACGCTCCGCACCATGGCCCGCATCCAGATCGTCGCCCGAATAAACCTCGACATCGTGGTCCGGCTGGACGGCGCCGTCGCCGGCGGCGCTCAGCTGAAGGGTCAGTTCGACCAGGGCCGCCTGGGCGGCGGCGGATCGAACACCGGCGTGGCGCTCGCCTATGCCGGGCACGACGTGGCGCTGTTCGCCGATGTCGGCAGGGATGCCGGCGGAGCGTCGATGCTTGCGGAACTCTCCGCCCTGGGCATCGATGTGTCGCGCGTGCGGCGCCTCGCCGGACCGACGCCGCCGGTTCTCGTCCTGCTGGACCCGGACGGCGAACGGACGATCATCCGCGGCCGTCCCTCCGTGGTCCTGCCTCCGGTCCTGCCCGATCCCGCGGAACCGGCGGACGCCCTCTACGTCAAGGCCCACGGGCCGGAGGTTGCGGACCTGCTCCGTGCCCGCCTGGAAACCTGCCTGGTGGTCAGCCACGCGCCACCCGCCGGAACGACCGGCTGGCCGGCGCACGTGGTCGTCGACTCCGCCGCCCACATGACCGGTGAGGCGCTGGCCGACCCCTATGCGGCGGCCCGGCGCTTCGCCGGGGAGGGGCTGCGCTGGATGGTGGCGACCGACGGCCCCAGGGGAGCCACGGCCTTCGGTCCTTCCGGTCCGGTCCATGTTCCGGCCGAGCCGGCCACCGTCGTGGACAGCACGGGCGCCGGCGACGTCTTCACCGCCGGGCTGATCCACGGCCTGTTGAGCGGTGCGCCGATCCGCGACGCCCTGTCGATCGGAGCCCGCTGGGCCGCCCTGGCGGTCACGTCGCCGACATCGGTGCCGCCGCCGTCGCTCCGCGACCTGACGGCCTGACCTCAGGCCCCGGCGAACTCGGTCTTGGGCACGCCCAGGATCTTCGCCAGCTGCTTCATCCTCATCTGCACGGCATCGCTGTCGGGGACGTCCTCGCTGCCTTCCGCGACTTCCAGGCGAACGGCGTCGGCGGTGATCCGCAGCCGCGCCATGTCCAGGATGCCCGGCACGCTGCCGGAGAAGCGATGGCCGAGTTGCATCGCGCGGCCGAGGATCTGGGCGCGGCGTTGCACGGCCGGCGTCAGCAGCGACAGCGCGGGCTGAAGGCAGGCATCGTCCGGTTTGCCGCCGTAACGGGCATGCAGGGTCGCCGCGATGAAGACCCGCTCGGTGTGCGTCAAGCCGATGAACGGGAAATGCACGACCCGCGCGAAGCATTGGTGTGCCTTGACGTCGGCATGGTCCGCCCAGGCCATGTCGGAAAGTGCGCAGGCCGCGAGCCTGAGGCGGCGTTCCCCAGCCGTTTCGTCGGGGAACAGGGATTCCGTCCAGCGTACCAGCGCCGGCGCGAAGGCCGGGACCCGCGCGATCGGGAGGCCGAAGGCCTGTGCGCCCTCTATCAGCGGGTCGCGTCGCCGGAGGGTTGGGGAGAGCCGCGAATAGAGCCATCCCTCACGCAGGCCCAGCGCGGAGAAGACGACCCGCTCCGGGCGCAGGTTCTTCAGCAGCCTGTCCATCACCAGCGCCGCAGCCGGAAGCGTCTTCGCCCGCCTTCCGGGCACGCCGGGAAGCGCCGAGATCTTGTCCGGCGTCATCTTCCAGACCGACTTCGCGAAGCTTCTCAGGTCGTTCGCATCCACGTCGTAGCCGTGCGCGACCTTCAGGGGAGCGTTCACCGCTTCCATGTGGGCGCGGGCCAGGGCGCGCCAGCCGCCCCCGACGGCGTAGAAGACCGGCTTGGTCAGCAGCGGCGGAAGCTGGCCCTTCATGACCTCGTCGATCTGCCGCTTGGCGCTTTCCGCCGAGTCCTCCAGCATCGCTTCGACCGGCAGGGCGCCCAGCGGCAGGCTGACCGAGCGCTCGCCGACGCGGTCTTCCAGTGCTTCGGCCACTTCGAGGCTGCCGCCGCCCATGTCGCCGACCAGCCCCTTCGGCCGGTAGAAGCCGGATATGACGCCGAGAGTGGCGAAATGCGCCTCCTCCGATCCCGACAGAAGGCGCAGGTCGCGACCCGTCCGCTCCCGGATAGCCTTGATCAGGCTTTCGCCGTTCGTGGCCCTGCGCACCGCCTCCGTCGCGATGATGTCGATCCGGGACGCCCCCATGGCCTCGGCGATGGCGCAGAAGCGGTGGGCCGCCTGCACCGTGCAGGCCATCGGCCCGGCGGCAAGCTCGCCCGTCTTGTCCAATCCCGAACCAAGGCCGCACAGGGACTTCTCGTTGAACCGGGGGAGGGGGGCCCGGCCGAGATCGTTGTAGACGACGAGACGGACGGAATTGGAGCCGATATCGATGACCGCGTAGTGGGTGTGGTCCGCGGCGAGGACTTCATCCGGATCAAGCTCCTGATGAAGGCCGGTCAGGTCGGCGCGCTGGCCGGTAGCGTCGAGCATCTGTCCCTCCGGTGGCGGGCTGGATCCATGCCCCCTTCAACTCCGGACCGGTCGCTTTGATCCCGCAGCCCGAAGATTATGTCAGGAAGACGTCATCCAGCCCGACCGGCTCCGACCTGCGCCGATCAGGCCTTGATCAGGTTCAGGTCCCGAAGCACCGCGACCTCGCTGGCCTGCTCGTCCAGGCGTGCCTTCACCGCGTCGCCGATCGAGACGACGCCGAGCAGTTCGCCGGCCGTGTCGCACACCGGGACATGGCGGTGACGGCGCAGCGTCATCATCCGCATCAGGTCCTTGACCGTCTCCGTCGGCAGGCAGGTCTTGACTTCCTTGGTCATCAGATCCTCGACCCGGAGGCCCAGCGCGGCGGCCCCACGATCCGCGATGGCGCGGACGATGTCGCGCTCCGACAGGATGCCGGCGAGCTTGCCGCGGCGGTCGCGCACGACGACGGCGCCGATGCGCTTCTCCGTCAGGAGCTTCGATGCCGACTCCAGCGTCTCCGAAGGCAGGATGGAGACGATGGTGCGGCCTTTTGCATTCAGGAGATCGGAAACGGTGGTCATATCTTCCCCATGTGGTTGGCGGCGCGGGTGAACTGACCGCTGCACCTGGAATTATTGGGCCCGGTGCATTCAGTGTCGCATCCTTCGCATTCACCGGAAATGCGAGGCAGTAACCTGGGCTAATCCGATATGCCGGCCGAAAATGGGGCACCCACTGGGGCCTGTCACGTGTTAACCCATTGGGTGATTCTATCATCGCGGCGAGATGGACGGCAATTAACTTCTCACAATGCCGGTTTCTTTTATAACTAAATTTCTACTCCAGGGGCGCGGCATGCCCTTGGTTCCTGACGGACGGGCCCCCACAGCGGCCGGGGCGTCTCAGCGCCAGCCCACCTGCCGGACAAGGTCGATCGAAATTGGCGCAGCTTATGGAAGAGACTCGCATCCGGGACGCGCGTGGTGATAATCATGCCCTGGCCGCCTATGGAGATCCGCGATGCTGACCAATCCCTTCATGCCCGATCCGATCCAGGACCTGATGGTCTCGACCCTGCAGGAATTCCAGAAGATCCTGGGAAAGGGCGTCGCGGGAACGCCGATCCAGGTGGGCGACACGACGCTGGTCCCGATCTATGTCACGACCTTCGGGGTCGGCGCGGGGGGAGGGTCGGTCTTCGGCGAGGCTTGCGGGGGCGGCGGAGGCGGGGGCGTGGTTCCCTGCGCGATCATCGTCGTCCGCCCGGACGGGGTGAGCATCCAGCATCTCGACTCCCAGTTCGTGACGTCGGCGGCCAAGGCCCATTCCGACGTCGCGAACGAGTTGAGCAACGCCTACCGTCGGGACAAGTCGGCGGCCCAGGGGGCTGCCGCGGTCAAGCCGGCGATGGAGCCCGCACCGGCGGCTGTCCCGGCGCACGCCCCGGCGGCGTCGGGATCCAAGGCGGTCGCCGTAGCCGCGCTGGACTGAACGGCGGCGCTACTTCGCCGTGCCCGTGCCCGTCGCCGCGGTCTGGCCGAACATGATCTTCTTGGCTTCCTCGGTCATGGTCGGCTGGCTGTTGATCTCGGCGGCGCGTTCATAGGCGCGGACGACGGCCGGCCGCTCCCGGATGGCCTCGAACCAGCGCTTGAGGTTCGGGAAGTCGTCCAGGTTCTGCTGCTGGCGCTCGTAGGGGACGATCCACGGATAGGATGCCATGTCGGCGATGGAGTAGTCGCCCGCGACGAACTGCCGGTCGGCCAGCCGCCGGTCCAGCACGCCATAGAGACGGTTGGTCTCCTTGACGTAGCGCTCCATGGCGTAGGGGATGCGTTCCGGCGCGTACTGGACGAAATGGTGGTTCTGGCCCGCCATCGGTCCGAGCCCGCCCATCTGCCACATCAGCCACTGCAGCACTTCGGCCCGGCCCCTCGGGTCCTGGGGCAGGAATTTCCCGGTCTTCTCGGCCAGATAGATCAGGATAGCCCCGGACTCGAAGACGGAGATCGGTTCCCCGCCGCCGGCCGGATCGTTGTCAACGATCGCGGGGATGCGGTTGTTCGGGGCGATCTTCAGGAATTCCGGCTTGAACTGCTCGCCGGCGCTGATGTTGACCGGGATGATCCGGTAAGGGAGACCGGTCTCCTCCAGGAACATCGTGACCTTGTGGCCGTTGGGAGTCGTCCAGTAATGCAGATCGATCATGTCGATGGCCTTCCGAAGCTGAGGTGCGGCGCCTGTTATGGACTGATCGTTCCATAACATGTCCCGCCGCCCCCGGCAACCATCGACGGGACATTCCGTTCCGGGGCCGGCCAGCCGTCAGGCGGCAAGCTCTTTCTCGAACAGGCGTTCCACCTGCGCCCTGGTCTCGGCGTCGAACCGGAACTGGATGCGGACCAGTCCGTCATGCTCCTCGACGAGGCGCCCGGCGATCCGATGCCCGGCGAAGACCAGCGTCAAAGCCGTGCCGATCGGCCAGCTGCCATCGACCCGAACCGCGGCACCGCCGCTGGAGATGTCGACCATCCGCCCGGTGATCGACTGGCTCCCCATGATGACCGTGATCGGGGCGTCGTGCGGCCGCCGCTCGTAGGTGCGTCGTTCTCCGGCGCTGGCCATGGCCGACAGGAACTGGTCGACCTCGCCGCGCAGCGTCTCCGCCTGGAGCGACAGTTCGGAAGCGGCCGACAGGAGCTCCGTCGCCGCGGCCCTGGTGAAGTCGGTCGTATCCTTGACCATGCCGATGCTGCCGGACGCATGCAGGCTCTTGTCCGCCGCCTCCTTGACGTTGCGGCTGATCTCCGACGTCGAGGCGTCCTGCTCCGTCACGGCGGCGGCGATCATGCCGGAGCTTTCGTCGATGGCGCCGATCGTCCTGGAAATCTCGCCGATGAGGCCGGCGACGCCGTTGGCCGAATCGACGACCGCGTTGACCCTGGCGGTCACTTCCTCGGTCGCCTTGGAAGTCTGGGTCGCGAGGTTCTTGACCTCGCCCGCGACGACGGCGAAGCCTTTGCCCGCCTCGCCGGCACGGGCCGCCTCGATCGTCGCGTTGAGGGCCAGGAGATTGGTCTGCGAGGCGATGTCCTGGATGAACTGGACGATCTGCGTGACGCCGGCCGCGACGCTCGTCAGTTCCCGGGTGGTTGATTCGGCGCGCCCGGCCTGTTCGACCGCAGCCCGCGTCGTCAGCGTCGTGCGTTCGACCTGCACGCCGATCTCGCTGCTGGCCCCGGCCAGCTCGTCCGCCGCGGCCGAGACGAGCTCGGCGTTGCGCGCCGCGGCATCCGCGTTTTCCGCCGCCTGCAAGGCCTGCTCCGACGCCCGCTCCGCTTCCGCGTTCAGGGATCCCGCCGTTGCCTGCAACTGGGTCGCGGCGGCGGCCACCGCCCGGAGCTGCCCTGAAATGGCCGCCTGGAAATCATGGGTCAGGGCTTCCAGGGCATCCTGGCGCCGCGCCCTGTTCGCCTGCTGCCGGGCCTGTTCCGCCTCCAGTTCCCGGTTCCGTCGCGCGGCGTCGCGGAAGACCGCGGTGGCGGAAGCCATGGCGCCGACCTCGTCGCTCCGCCCGATGCCGGGAATTGCACAATCCAGGTCGCCCTCGGCGAGACGTTGCATCGCCTGCGTAAGTCCGAGCAGCGGCGCCAGGACACCGCGCCGGACGACCAGGAGGACGGCGAGTGCCGCCCCGCCGAACAGCAGCGCCGTGATCAGCAGGGTCCAGAACTGGGAGGATCGGAAACCACCGATGCGGGCGTCCAGCAACCGTTCCAGGTCGGACGAAGCGGCTTGGTAGAAGCTGTTCCATTTCGCGACCAGGGCTTCCACCGCCGCCGGCTCCGGCGCACCGCGCTCGATCGAGGCCAGCAGGGCCGTCAAGTCGCCGATCAGGGCGCTTGCGGGCCCGTCGAGCGCAGCCTTGACCGATCCGTCCGCGCTGCCGCTGTAGGCCGAGGCGAGCGATGACCCGAGGCCGTCGGTCACCGTCTTCAGTCCGCCCAGCTCGACATAGAAGGCGACCCGTTCCTCCGGGTCCAGCGTGCCGTCGGCGAAGGTCAGGCGGGCCAGCGTCACCATGGCGACGATCCGGTCGAGCGCCTCGGGCAGCTTCACCAGCATGAGATCCATGACATAGAAGGAGTCGAGGTCCGGATCGAGGATCAGGTTGCTCTTGTCGCCGACACGGGCGGTCAGCGCCCTCAATGCCGCCCGCGCCTCGTCGAGGCCGTTCCCGCCCGCCGCCGAGGACCGCACCGCCGCCACCGCGGCGCGGGTCAGTTCCACGCTTTCCATCCCCTCGCCGAAGCTCCGTTCGGCCGCCTCCAGCGCCGCGATGCTGCCGTCGGCCGGCTTGCCGCCCCGGAGGCTTGCAAGTGCCAAGTCCTTGTGAACGGCTGCGACTTCTCGCAACTGAAAGGTCCCGGTAAGCTCCTTCTCGCTGAACCGGATCGTCGTGTTCTGGTTACCGACGAGTGCCGCCAGCACGAAACCCACAGGCGCCAGGAACAGCAGCGCAGCGATCGCCAGCCGTTGGGCGATCCCGAGGGAATGGGACATCAGTCTCTCCAACAACCGCAAGTTAGTTACTCGAGATGGTTACCACGAATGTTGGATAAGATGAAGATCCCGTGACATAAATTTCCTGCATAACCTGTTGGGATTATTCCGCAGGCCAATAGTAGGGGCGGGAAGCGAGTTGCCTCGACCAGTCCCATGAGGCGGCGCCATTTCATTGCTCATGAAGTTTCGCTTTGTTGCCGATCGACTGACGTATGCAAGATGCCGGCGAACGGCCGGGCAACCGCATCGGCTCTGTCCACGTTCGTTTTCCGGACAAGCGATGCGACGCCCGGCGCCATGACAATCCCGGCGCCATGACAATCAGCGAGGAGACCGACATGCCGATCCGATCCATTCCCCTGGCAGCCATGGATGTGCCCGGCCTGGGGCAGGGTACTTGGGGAATGGGCGAGGATCGGCGTCATCGTGACCGCGAGGTCCGTTCCCTCCGACTGGGCCTGGATCTCGGCATGACCCTGATCGACACGGCGGAGATGTACGGGGATGGCGGGGCAGAGGAAGTCGTCGGCGAGGCCCTTGACGGGCGCCGGGACGAGTGTTTCCTGGTCAGCAAGGTCTATCCGCACAATGCCGGGCGGCGCAGTGCCGTCGAGGCCTGCGAACGGAGCCTGAAGCGTCTCCGCACGGATCGCATGGACCTGTACCTGCTGCACTGGCGCGGCGGAGTTCCCCTGGCCGAAACGGTCGAGACCTTCGAGCGGTTGAAGGAGCAGGGCAAGATCCGCGCCTGGGGCGTCAGCAACCTGGACCCCGACGACATGGCCGAACTGATGGAGGTGCCGGGCGGCGATGCCTGCGCCACCAACCAGGTTCTCTACAATCTTACCCGGCGCGGCATCGAATGGGACCTGCTCCCCTGGTGCGTCGAGCGTTCCATCCCGGTCATGGCCTACAGCCCCATCGAGCAGGGACGGATGCCGGCCAAGGGCGCGTTGCGGACGATCGCGGAGCGCCTGGGCGCCAGCATGTTCCAGGTGGCGCTCGCCTGGGTGCTTCGGCACGAGGGCGTCATCGCCATTCCGAAGGCCAGCGATCCGGACCATGTGAAGGCCAACCGCGCCGCCGCCGACCTGGTCCTGGGCGACGAAGACATGGCGGCGCTCGATCGGGCGTTCCCGCCGCCGACCGGCCCCCGGTCGCTGGAAATGCTCTGATCCTGCCGCTCCTCCCGCCGCCGGGAGCAGCGACCTCCGCGCCGGCCGGAACGACGCCGGACACGCCATGTCGGGTTTCGCCCACTCCCTCAACGCGAGCCACGCGGAGGGGCGGCGTCCCGCCGCCCGCGGTGCGCGGGACGCGCACCCTCCACATCTTGCATCTAACGCGAATTCGCACTAATGTTCATGAATTGTTTCCACCCGGCCAAGGCGCCCCAGCCATGCTCGACCATCAGCCCCCGACACAAGCCGCCTCCGCCCCGCCCGTGATCGTGCTGACGCCCCGCCAGGAAGCCTTCTGCCAGGCCATGGCCTGCAACGTCGGCGCGGCGGAGGCGGCGCGCCGGGCGGGCTACTCGCCCAAGGGCGCCAAGCAGCGCGGCGCCGTCCTGATGGGCCAGCCGGAGATCCAGGTCCGCGTGGCCCAGCTCCGCGCCGACCGCAGCGCCGGCCATCAATCCGACCTGGAGGAGGCGGCAGTCCTGGTCCGGACGATCATGGAGGAGGCCCTGGAGCGCAAGAGCCTCGGGCTGAGCCTGCGCGCGGTCGAACTGTGGCTGAAGCTGCGCGGCGTGGTCCAGGACAAGCGCATCCCGCACCATTTCCTCGGCGACCGGCCGCACCCCGACGCCGACCTGGAGAGCCTGGACTGCGACCCGGACGACGAAGCCCCCGCGGCGAAGGTCCCCCCGGCTCCCGACTCGGCAGGTAAGCGGGGCAGGAGGCGAAATAGTGACCTTTCCGCCCTTCCGATAGTGACCTCGGCCGCTTCCGCCGGGCTTTTCGCCTCCACCGCGCTGTCTTCTCCGGCATCGCCCTTTCAGGCGGCCGTTCCGCTCCCCCCGATGCGCGGAGTTGGGGCCATGGCTTGACGCATCGGTTCGGATGCCCCGGGCGGACCGACCTGATCGGGCACGGCTCTAGATCCCGGCGGGCCGGATCCGGTAATGGTACCGGTAGGCTTCCCGAAAACCCGCCGATTCGTAAAGGTTGAGCGCCCGTTCGTTGGACGCGACGACCTGCAGATAGGCGCCGTCGGCATTCCGGGCACGACCCCACGCTAGAAGGGCTCCGACCATCCGGCGGGCGAGGCCGCGGCGCCGGAACTCGGGCACCGTCACGATGTCGAAGAGGCCGACCATGCCGCGCTCCGCCACCGCCAGCCCGTAGCCTGCCGCCCGCCCGCCATCGAAGACGGTGGCGAAGGCGGTCGGCAGCAGGATGGAGCCCAGCATCCGGTCGTGGATGTCCCGCATCGCCGCGCTGATCCCGTTCGCCGCGGCGAAACCCTCGCTCCAGGAGGGATCGGGAAATTCGGTGATCGCCACCTCCGGATCGGCAGGTATCCTGTCGCCCAGGGATGCCGTCATCACCAGCGTCTCGTCGATCCGCCGGTAGCCGACCCGATGGAGGATGTCGTCAGGCTCGTCGCCGGCCAGGGGCGACAGGCGGAAGATCACCGGCAGGCGCCGGCGGGGATACAGGTCCTCGGCCAGGCCCAGCGTGTCCCGGAAGAGGCCTGCGGGCTGCAGCGCGTTGACGGAATTGGCCCGCTTGGTCAATCCTTGGGAGAATCGGAACAGCCAGCCGTCACACTGGACGGAGGCGAGCGCCGGCCAGGCGTTGAAGGCGCGCTCCTCGATGCCGCGCACCGCGGCGATCCCGTCATCCATTCCCGTCTCCGTCCTCCGCCGTCCCTGGTGAGACTATCCTCGACATCCGGCCGGAGACAAAACGGTTCCGGCGAGCGTTATCCCCTCAACCAGCACCCGTCAGGACCGAAAGGTAGCCAATCACATGTCCGACAGTTCAGCGCCGGAAAGCCGTCCGGCCACCGCTCCCCGGCTCCGGAGCCGCCATGCCCTGATCACCGGAGCCTCCCGGGGCATCGGGAGCGCCGTCGCCGTCCGCTATGCCGAAGAGGGCGCGGTCGTGGCGATCAATTATTCCGGGTCGGAGGATGCGGCCAACGAGACGCTGCGGCAGGCACGGGATGCCTCCACCCGGGCGGGCTTCAGCGAGGCCGCCGGCCGGCACCGGACCATCCAGGCCGATGTCGGAGACGAGCGGGCTGCCCTGGCGATGGTGGACGACGTGCTGGCCGACTGGGGACGCCTCGACATCCTGGTGAACAACGCGGGCGTCCAGTCGGAAGCCGAGAGCCACGACTACACCATGGAAGAGTTCCACAGGATCCTGAACATCAACCTGACCGGCGCCCTGGTGTGCTCGCAGGCGGCCATCAGGCACTTCCTGTCCCGGCCGGGCGGCGGGACCATCGTGAACTGCTCCAGCGTCCACCAGATGATCCCGAAGCCGGGCTTCATCGCCTATTCGATCTCCAAGGGAGGACTGGGCAACATGACCCGTACCCTGGCGCTCGAATATGCCGACCGCGGCATCCGGGTCAACGCGGTGGCCCCGGGCGCCATCCTGACCGACATCAACAACGCCTGGCGCAACGACGAGGAGGCCCGCGACAACGTCGAATCCCACATTCCCATGGGCCGTGCCGGCACGCCGGAGGAGATGGCCTCGGTCTTCGCGTTCCTCGCCTCGGACGAGGCGTCCTACATCACGGGCCAGACCATCTACGCCTGCGGCGGCCTGACGCTGTTCGGCGATTTCAAGCAGAACTGGGCTTCCTGAACGGAAGCCTCCTCATCGGGCACCGTTGCGGGCGGCAAGCGCGAGGCCGCTCGCGACCGACGTCAGCTCGCCGCCGGTCCTCAGCTTTCCCTCGCCGAACCGGTCGGCGAACAGCCTGCGGATCACCGGGATGAACGATGATCCCCCGGTCAGGAACACCCGGTCCACCCCGGCCGCCCCGACGCCGGTACGCGTCATCAGGTCGTCGACGCAGGCCGCGATGGCCTCGGTCTCCGGCCTCACCCAGTCCTCGAACTCGTCGCGGCGGATCGGCGTCTCGATGACCGTGCCGGGGAGGGCGAACCGGAACAGGGTCCGGGGCTCCGCCGACAGCGCCACCTTGGCCTGCTCCACGGCGCGGTGCAGATGGAAGCCCAAGCCCTCCTCGATCACGGTGATAAGGGCGCGGACCCGCTCCGGCTCCTCCGCCGTGCGCAGGATGTCGGCCAGCATGCGCCGGGTCTGGCCGGTGTTCAGGAACGACAGCAGATGCCAGCGGCGCATGTATTCGAAGGGCCAGACCGGCATCGGCAGCATCTGCCCGTCCATCGCCCGGTAGCGCGTTCCCCTGCCCAGGTGCGGCGTCACGCAGTGCTCGACGATCCGGCTGTCGAAGCTGTCGCCGGCGATCCCGACGCCGCCGACGCCCAGGATATCGCCGGCGCGGTCTTCCCCGGCCTCCGCGCGGGCACGGGCTTTCGGCCCGACCCGCAGCAGGCAGAAGTCGCTCGTGCCGCCGCCGAAATCGGCGATCAGCACCGTCTCGTCGCGGTCGAGGCCGCTCTCGTAATGATAGGCCGCGGCGACCGGCTCCAGCTCGAACCGGATCTCGGTCATGCCGGCCCGGCCGAAGGCGTCGCGCAGGCGCTCCAGCGCCAGGGCCTCGGCGTCCTCGCCGGCCTCGCCGACGAAATGCGCGGGACGCCCGACCACGACGGCGGAGGGCAGCGGGCCGGCCGAGGCTTCGGCCTTCGCCTTCAGGTCCTTCAGGATCAGCGACACCAGCGGCTCGATGCCGAACTGCTTGCCCAGGATGCTGGTACCGGTGAAGTCCTTCGCGGCCAGGTAGGACTTCACCGACTGGACGAACCGGCCCTCGCCGTCGCTGTCCAGATAGGCTTCGATCGCCTCCGGTCCCGCCCGGTGGACCAGGGTCGATCCCAGCCGATCCTCATGCTTCTCGAAGAACAGGACAGAGCGGAAGGTGTCGAAGGTCCGGCCGGCGGCCGCCAGCGGCACCAGCCGCGACGGACCGGACGCCTCCGCCACGGCGACCGCGCTGTTGGTGGTGCCGAAATCGATGCCGACGTAGGTCAACGGTCAAACCCTGCGGTGACGGGGAGGAAGCCCGCCGGCGGACCGGTCAGAAATAGCGCGCGAGATTGGCGCGGATCCGCTCCAGGACCGGCGTCGGTTCATCGGGAATGGGGAAATCCCGCCCGGTGATCCGCTTGAAGACGTCGGTATAGAGGGCGGCCGCCTGGAGCACAACCTCGTCCGGGATGGCCGGGATCGGGTCCTTGTACGGATCGCAGCGCGCGGTCACCCAGGTGCGGACGAAGTCCTTGTCGAAGTTCTCCGGCCTCTCGCCCCCCGCGACCCGCCGTGCATAGCTCTCGCCGAACCAGTAGCGGCTGCTGTCGGGGGTGTGGATCTCGTCCGCCAGGATGATCCGGCCGTCGGCATCGAACCCGAACTCGTACTTGGTATCGACCAGGATCAATCCCTGCCGCGCCGCGATCTCGCGCCCGCGGTCGAACAGCGCCAGCGCCAGCGCCGATACCTCGTCCCACTGTGCCCGGGTCAGCAGCCCGCGCCCCGTGATCTCCGCCGGGGTCAGCGGTTCGTCGTGGCCGGCGTCGAACGCCTTGGTGGTGGGGGTGATGATGGTGTCCGGCAGCTTCTGGTGCTCGGTCATGCCGTCCGGCAGGCGGATGCCGTACATCTCGCGCTGCCCTGCCTTGTACATCGACCAGACCGACGTGCTGGTCGTGCCGGTGAGATAGTCGCGGACGACGATCTCGACGGGCATGATATCCAGCCGGCGGCAGACGACGACGTTCGGATCGGGGTAGTCGATCACGTGGTTGGGGCAGACGTCGGCCGTCCGCTCGAACCAGAAGCGGGCGATCTGGGTCAGCGCCTCGCCCTTGAACGGCACGGCCGTCAGGATGCGGTCGAACGCGCTGAGCCGGTCGGTGGCGATGATGATGCGCCGTCCGTCGGGCAGGTCGTAGTTGTCGCGGACCTTGCCCCGGTAATGGCCGGGCAGTTCGGGGATCGTCGCGTCGCGCAGCACGTTGCCGAGATGCGCTTGGGAAATCTTGTTGGTCACCACAGGGCCCCGGTCGGGAAATGAGGCGCGCATGATAGCCCGGCGGGTTCGTTGCGCCTACCGCGCCGTTTGCAGCCCTGTTGCCCGTGGCATCGAAGGATCGGTTCCGCTACACCAATGCCCCGAAACAGGGAGACCCGACTTATGACCGACTGCTACTGCAAATCAGGCCGCGCCTTCGAAGAGTGCTGCGGTCCCTACCTTGCCGGCACGGCCGCGGCGCCGACCGCGGAAGCCCTGATGCGCTCGCGCTATTCCGCCTTCGCGACGGCCGACGTCGATTACCTGGAGAATTCGCTGCTGCCGGAGACCCGAGGCGATTTCAGCCGGGCCGACACCGAGCAGTGGGCCAAGGGCAGCGAGTGGACCGGGCTGGAAGTGCGCTCGACGACCGATGGCGGTACGGGCGACTCAGAAGGGTTCGTCGAGTTCGTGGCCCACTTCACCATGCAGGGCAAGCCGCACGTGCACCACGAGACCGGCCGTTTCGCCAGGCGCGACGACCGCTGGTACTATGTCGACGGCATCATGGGGCCGCGACCCCGTGTCGCGCCGAAGATCGGGCGGAACGACCCGTGCCCCTGCGGCAGCGGCAAGAAATACAAGAAGTGCCATGGAGCGGCGGCCTAGATGTTCAGGCGGTACAAGGTCCACTTCTCGCAGCCGACGCCGGCGCGATCGCGCGGGCGCCAGGAACGCGACGTAAACGTGGAAATTCTTAAGGAGTTTCTGTCAGCCAATGGCCTCGTGGGGGAACTCGACCGGGTTCTCCCGTCTTCGGCCTTCGGTATCCTGGAAGTGAGTTGCACGCCGCTGCTTGCCGAGCGGCTGAGCGACATGCCGGAGGTCGAGGTCGTCCTGGAAGCCTGAGAACAGGAGCACCACGCGTGACCGACAGCAGCGCCGTCCAACATTCCGGCAGCCCCGAAACGGTAGCCGATCCGGCATCCAAACTGCCTCTTTTCTACCGCAGGCCCGTTCCTCTCGACCGGAACCGCCACGGAGCGGCCCGCCTGCGCGCGCCGTCGGATCTCGGCTTCGCGGCCGAGGCCAACAGCCTGCCCGTGATGATCGAGGAGTTCGCCCTGTCGGCGCGCGATTACCCGATCCTGTTCACCGACGGCCCCGTCTGCATGCCGATCGTCCTGCTGGGGCTGCGCGATCGGCAGAACCTGTTCCTGCGCGAGCAGGACGGCCGGCCGGCGTGGCGGGCGGACACCTATGTGCCCGCCTATGTCAGGCGCTATCCGCTGGTGCTGATGGAGACCGGGAAGGCCGGCGAGTTCACCGTCTGCATCGACGAGGCGGCGGAATTCCCGGACGGCCCGCCGGTCTTCGAGGCGGGCGGCGAGCTTTCGAAGGCAGGCCAGGAGGCCATGGAGTTCTGTCGGGCCTACCAGAACCAGATCGCCGACACCCGGCAGTTCGCCGAGGCTCTCAAGGGCCATGACCTGCTGGACCGCTATACGGCGGAAATCAAGCTGAACGGCGGGGAGGTGTTCAACCTGACCGGTTTCCTCGCGATCAATCCCGGCAAGTTCGATGCCCTGCCGGACGACGTGTACCTGGACTTCCGCCGGAAGGGCTGGATCGGCCTGATCCATCTCCAGATCGCGTCTTCGCTGAACTGGCAGCGGCTCATGGCGCTGGCGTCGGGATACTGACGGTCCCGGGATCGGACGGCCGGCTCAGACCGCCGTCCGACTTCCCGCAGGTCAGCGCTGGGCGAAAGCCTTCTCGATGACGAAGGTGCCCGGCTTGTTGTTCGCGCCCATCTCGAAACCGAGCTCTTCCATGTACTGGGTCAGCTCGGAGGTCATGTGCGGATTGCCGCAGATCATGACGCGGTCGCCGGCGGGATCCAACGGCGTCAGGCCGAGGTCCTTGTAAACCTTGCCGGAGCGCAGGAGGTCGGTGATGCGGCCCTCGTTGCGGAACGGCTCGCGGGTCACGGTCGGGTAGTAGACCAGCTTCTCGGTGGCCAGCTCGCCGATATATTCGTTCTCGCGAAGGGCATCCAACGCCGCCTCCCCGCATTCCAGCTCCGCCTTGTGCCGCACCGTATGGGTGAGGACGACCCGGTCGAACCGGTCGTAGACGGTCGGGTCCTTGGCGATCGACAGGAAGGGCGCCAGGCCGGTGCCGGTGGACAGCAGCCACAGCGTCTTGCCCGGCAGCAAGTTGTGCAGCAGCAGGGTCCCGGTGGCCTTGCGGTTGATCAGGATGGTGTCGCCCGGCTTGACGTGCTGCAGGCGGCTGGTCAGGGGGCCGTTGGGAACCTTGATCGACAGGAACTCCAACTGCTCCTCGTAGGGGGAGCTGACCACGCTGTAGGCGCGCAGCAGCGGACGCCCATCGACTTCGAGTCCCATCATGGCGAACTCGCCGCTGTCGAAGCGGAAGCCGGGATCGCGCGTGGTTTTCAGGCTGAACAGGCTGTCGGTCCAGTGGTGGACCTCAAGGACCGTCTCTCTCAGAATATTGGACATCGCGTCTTATCTGGCTGTCACCGGGTTAGCCGTCATATATGTACAAACGCAGCGCACCGCACAACAATATTTTCCGCGGCAGGGCGCCGCAGATGGTACCGGTATGACATGGCTGGTATGTAATTAGACCTCTGCAAGAGGCACGCGCTTGGCAAGATAGGCTCAGCAGCCGGGCGCGCCATGCCCGACAACAGTCGTACGTCCAATGAACGCCGGCTTCGCGGTCCCGCCGGGTTGTTATGCAACGTCGTTCCGCTCAGGGTGAAGCTGGAAGGCAGTTGCGCGATCAAGATGGATGGTGGTTCGTTGAGACACGACTTGGCGGTGGAAATCGACTTCCTGCCGGCCGGCCGCATGCCCGGTCTGGAAACCGCCTGGACGGATCTGGAGTCGCGGGCCGACGGCTCGTTCTTCCTGTCGTGGTACTGGATCGGTTGCTGGCTGGATCATCTGCCGGACTGGGCCAGGCCACACGTGCTCGTGGCGAGGCGCGCCGGGCAGGTGGTCGGCCTGGCGATCCTGTGCAGGCGCACGGTCTGGCGCTACGGCGTGGTCCGGACACCATCCTGGCTGCTCCACGAGACCGGCGACCGCGGAATAGACAACCTGACCATCGAGTACAACGGGATCCTCGCGGACCGGTCCTGCGCCGACGAGGTGACGTCGGCCTGCCTGCTCTGGATGGCGCGCAACCTTCCAGGATGCGACGAGCTGGTGCTGGCGGGGCTGGATCAGCGGACGGAGCGGTCCGTGCGCGCCCTGGCGGACCGGCTCGGATACCGGCTCCAGGTGCGGCGCGCGGACTCGGCCAAGTGGGTCGATCTCGACGCCGTGCGCGGGCAGGGCGGGAACTATCGCGCCGGCCTCGGCAAGAGCACCCGCGCGGGCGTCAACCGGGCCATCCGTCTGTACGAGGCGCGCGGCGGCGTCGATTTCCAGGCGGCCTCCGACGAGCGGCAGGCGCTGGCCTTCTTCGACGGGCTCGAAACCCTGCACCGCCGGGTATGGGCGGCGCGTGGGAAGACCGACGCCTTCAGCAATCCCGTGTTCCGCCCGTTCCATCGCGAACTGATCCGGCGCGGCATAGGCTCCGGCGTCGTGCGGCTGTGCCGCGCCGCGGCCGGCGGGACGGATTTCGGCTATCTCTACAATTTCGTCTGGCGCGGCACGGTGCTGAACTACCAGAGCGGGTTCGCCTACGAATCCGACAACAGGATGAAGCCAGGTCTCGTTAGCCATGTCCTCGCCGTGGAGGACGCCCTGGCCCGCGGCGAGGCCGCGTACGATTTCATGGCCGGGTCGTCGGGCCACAAGGCCCATCTGTCCAACGAACAGTCACCCATGACCTGGGTTTCCATCGGTCCCGACCGGCTGGCCCGGAAGGTCGAGGCCGGTCTCGCCCGGGTCGACGGGTCGCTCAGACAGTTGCGCCGTCGGCTGCTGAAGCCGAAGGCGGCGCCAAGCGGTTCATGACCGCTCCACCGAACCGCTACGCCCGGCCGCGTAGGGCGTGATAGACCCGGCGGATCGGTCCCCTCAGGGGCTCCGGCACCCGGGACAGGCGGGCGGCCAGGCCGGCCTTCCGGGTCTTCGCCATCGCTGCCCGGTAATCATAGGGAACGCGGCGCAGCTGGACGGTCCGGGCGGCGGGATCGATCAGCATGAAGCTGGCGCGACGGTCCGAAGTCCTCGGCTGGCCGACGGTCCCGGGGTTGACGAGGTAGTACGAACCGTCCCGGATGGCCACGCCGTCATCCTGGTGGGCAGTCATCGCACCGTCCCGCATCTCGAAGATCCCGATGCGGTGGGTGTGCCCGAAGGTGCAGATCCCGGCGCGGGACGGGTGTCTCTCGAGCGCCTCGAAGCTCAGCGCGCGCTTGTCGTCGGTGTCCAGCCGGACAAGTTCGCAGCCGGTTTCGGGATGAAGCGCACCATGGACGGCCACGATGCCGGGGCCGTCCTCCCCGGCCAGATCGAGCTTCAGGGGGAGGCGCCGCAGCCAGTCCACGTCGCCGGGGCCGAGCTGGGTCCTGGTCCACTCGACCGCCCGGGCGGCGAGCGGGTTGAAGCCTTCGGTCGTGATCTGCCCGGTCACCGCACGGTCGTGGTTCCCGGCGACGCAGACGGCGCCGGCCTCCCTCAGCAGGTCGATGCACCCGGCAGGATCGGCATTGTAGCCGACGATGTCGCCGAGGCAGAGGATACGCCCGACCCGCTCGGCCCGGATCGCATCGAGCGTCGCGTCGAGGGCTTCCAGGTTGGCATGGATGTCTGAGATGACCGCGATCATCGCCAGCGTGCCGGCAGTACGCGCGACACATGCTTTCGCAGGAACGGCATGGGATCCCTCAGGGTGATCGACTTGGCCTCGCACCGGATCATCCAGGCCCACCACTCCGCCATGGACACTCCGCTCTCCCGGGCCGCCAGCTTGTCCCGGGTGATGTTGCACCAGGAGGCGCCCGCCCGGGCGCGGGGCACCGGGGAACGGCGTAGGCCCAGCAGGTCGCCATAGACCAGGGCAGGGAGGTTGACACCGGCGACCGCCCCGACATAGTGCCACAGGTTGAAACGGGGATTGACCTCCAGCAGGTGCAGCGTGCCGTCCGGCGCGCGCTTGAAGTCGAACTTGGCGACCCCGGTCAGTGCCAGCTTGTCGACCATCTCCCGTCCCAGCGTCCTGACGTCGGCCTCGTCGGTTATGGTCAGGGCCGTGCTGTGCCCGAGGGCTTCGGGATAGGTCCTGATCTTGCGCCCGGTATACTCGCCGACCACGCTGCCGGCACCGTCGACATAGCAGTGGTAGCTCTCGATCCGGGTTTCCGGACCCGGGATCATCTCCTGGGCGAGCAGGTCCATTCCGCCGGCGATCAGGTCGGGCCACAGCGCCTGGAGTTCACCCGGGCTCTCGACCCGAAGCGCCTTGCCGGCGCCCCCGATGGCGCCCCACGCGACGTAGCGGGTCAGCGGCTTGACGATGATCGGGAAGCGCAGGTCGATGTCCGACGGACCCGTGTCCGGCGCTCCGACCGAAAAGTCGATCCGCCGGGTACGCGGAACCGGCAGCTGCAGGCGCTCCGCAAGCACCTGGAACCGGGCCTTGTCCACCAGATCCTCGACCAGTTCCGCCTCCGGCACGACGAACCTGAAGGACTTGGCCAGCCTGTCGCGGTGCCTCGACACCATCAGCAGCTGGGCATCCTGCTGATAGTAGAGGACGGGCGGTTCGGGCTGGCGGGATGCGAAATCGACCAGGAGGTCGATCAGTTCGGCGTGGCGGTTCTCGAAATCGTCCCAGAAGACGGCCTGCCGCGTGTAGCGCGAATGGAGGGCGGGGTCGCCGGGCTGCGTTACCAGGGCGCAGCCGATGCCGCCCATCCCCAGGGCGCGCACCATGTTCATGTCGCCCATCACGCAGGCCAGGGCCCGCTTGTCCTGTTTCTCACTCATGCAACTTCACTCATTCCGGAAAGGAGTCCCTCATGCATTGGCCGCGACGGCGAAGACGAGCAGGGTCGAGATCGCGTTGAAGCATCCGTGCAGCAGGATGCAGGGAAGCAGCGAACCGCTCCGCTCGTAGACCCAGGCTAGCACCAGGCCGACCAGGAACGTTCCGGGCAATAGGATCAGGCTTCCGTGCAACATGGCGAACACCATGGCGCTCACCAGGGCCGACAGAAGGGGGCCGGCATGGCGGCGGAGCCAGCCATAGAGTACCGCCCTCAGGGCAAGCTCCTCGGCGAAGGGAGCGAGCAGCGAGGTCGCCAGCAGAATGCCGACCATGGCGGTCCAGTCGCCCGGGTCGGGCATGATCAGGGCGATCTGCGGATTGTCGAACGGCTCACCCAAGGCCAGCGAAATGAGGACGTTGGTCAGGATGACCGCGACCTGGACCAGCAGGGCCAGGGGAACGACCCTGCGGTACCACCGTCCGCCGGGGGAGACGAATCCCAGTGCGTGCCGGGGCGTGCGCCGCCAGACGACCGCGATCAGCCAGATGATCGCCACCAGGGCCACGTTCTGGCCGATCAGGAACGAAATCACCAGGCCGCTGGTGATCTCCCGGGGGGTCAGGAACAGCCGGAGGGCCAGCAGCGCGCCTACGGCGAGAGCCACGATGATCACCAGGTCCGCCAGCCGCAAGGGCAGGTCGGCCCAGGGATGGCGGACCGGCGGATCGAAGCCGGGTCCCGTCGGTCCGGTCGCGGTCATGGGGCTGCCCGGTCCGGCAGGCCGGATATCGTCAATTGTTCCGCATCCTGCTGCGGGCTGGGTCCGCTACGGCTGTCGTCGTGGAAAATGTCGGCTCGGGCATTCGTCGCATCGCCTCGGCATGATGCCTGCCCAACGGTCGAACGGATTTCTTTGTTCCGGGCCGACCCGTCTCCCCATAGCTGCCAGTGGCAAAAAATCATTTTCATCATTCATAAATATTGAAAACATCATTTTAAAGCGTTACTTTCGCGGATCCCGAAGGCGAACGCCATGCGCAGAATGAGGACGCCATGACCCCCGACCAGCAGCAGACGATCCGAGACAGCATAGACCGCCGGCACAGGGCCCAGACCGAGTTTCTGGCCGAACTGGTCAAGGTGCCGTCGGACAATCCGCCGGGCGACTGCGTTGCCCACGCCGAGCGTGCCGCCGAATTGCTGGAGGGGATGGGCTTCGCCGTCGAGAGGCATGCCGTGCCCGAGGCGACGGTCAAGGCGAACGGCATGATCAGCGCCACGAACCTCGTGATCCGCCGGAAGTTCGGGCCGGGGCCGGTGGTGGCGTTGAATGCCCATGGCGACGTGGTGCCGCCGGGCGAAGGCTGGTCGACCGACCCCTATGGCGCCGAAGTCCGCGATGGCGTCATGTACGGGCGAGGGGTCGCCGTCTCGAAGTCGGACTTTGCGACCTACGCCTTCGCCTTGAAGGCCCTGGAGGAAAGCGGCCTGCCGCTGGGCGGCACCGTCGAGCTGCACCTGACCTATGACGAGGAGGCCGGGGGGCTGATCGGTCCTGGCTGGCTGCTGGAGCAGGGGATCAGCAAGCCGGATTTCGCGATCAGCGCCGGTTTCTCCTACAACGTCGTCGTCGCGCACAACGGTTGCCTGCACCTGGAAGTGCGGGTCGAAGGCAGGTCGGCCCATGCCGCCCGGCCGGATACCGGAGTGGATGCCCTGCGGGCCGCCAACCGCCTGCTGACCGCGCTCTATGCCCTCAACGACGATTTCGGGAGCATCAGCTCCGAGGTGGAGGGCATCGATCACCCGACCCTGGTGGTCGGGCTGATCAACGGCGGCATCAATACCAACGTCGTGCCCGACGTGGTGACGCTGCGGATAGACCGCCGCATGATCCCGGAGGAGAACCCGGAGCAGGTGGAAGCCGACATGCGCGCCTTCATCGAGACGACCTGTGCCGAAACGCCCGGCATCCGGGTCGCTATTCGCCGGATCCTCCTCGCCCGGCCGCTCACTCCGCTGCCGGGCCACGAGAAGCTGGCGGCGCTGATCCAGCGCCACGCGCGCGAGATCATCGGCGAGGAGATCCCTGCGAACGGCGTGCCGCTCTACACCGATGCCCGGCTGTACAGCGCGGCAGGCATTCCGACCGTGCTTTACGGCGCGGGACCGCGCTCACTGCTGGATGCCAACGGGCATCGGGCGGACGAGAAGCTGGTCCTGGAAGACCTGCGGAAGGCGACGCAGGTGATCGCCCTGACCCTGGCCGACCTGCTTGCCGCCTGACCCGGGCGGGCGGAGCCTCGCGCGGCTCCGCCCGCCATCGTCACTTCCGCCACAGCTTGGTCAGCCAAGGCCGCCGCGCGTCCTCCAGCTCGGCGCGCAGGCGCCTGAGCGTGGATTCCAGCCGTTCGACCTCGATCTGGTGGCGGTCGGCATCCGCCACCCTCTGATCGTTCGCTTCATCCAGGCGCTGGGTGAGGCTTCCGACCTCCTGGCGCAGGCGGTCGATCTCGGCCCGCAGCCGGTCGCGCTCGATGGTCTCTCCCGTCTGCTGGGCGATGGAAGTCGCGGCGATCGACGCGGCGGAACCGCCGGCCTTGGCTTTACGGATAGCTATGGTCGCCTCCCCTACCTGCGGATGCTGAACACCTCAACGTTCCGTTGGGTTCAACCTATCCCGCGCGGACTGCCCGCTTCAACATCCATCAGCGTCAGAGAAGCGGACCGTCGCGCTGGTACCTGTAATAGGCGGCGAGCCCGATCGGCACGGCCAACGCCAGCGCGCCTGCCACCGCCATTCCAAGTTCCGGCAACCACGGCGGAGCGCCGACACCGACCTCGCGGCGGGGACGCTCGATCAGGCGCAGGATGGAGTCAGCCACCTGTTCCGGCGGCTTCGCCGGGGAATAATCCGGCCTCCGGCTTCGCGGATTTAAGGACCGGAAGGTTACCGCGCGGTCGATCCCTGCCGGACCCCTGGCCGTTCCGGTGTTCCGGACCCATAATAGGAGGGTCCGTCGGTTCCGGCCCTTCCCGGTGTACCGGGTTCATGCATTCACGAGGCGCATTTGAGCAACAGCCAGTCCAACCCAACGCCGTCTATCCTGGTCGTCGAGGACGAACTTCTGGTCGCGATGGTGGTCGAGAACATCCTGGAGGACCTGGGAGCCGGTCTCGTCGGCCCGGCCACCTCGGTCGGGCAGGCGATCGAATTGGTCGAGGCCGGCGGCTTCGGCGGTGCGCTCCTAGACGTCAGCCTGGGAGGGGAACGGATCGATGCCGTCGCGGACGCCCTCGCCGACCGGGGGATCCCTTTCATCTTCACCACGGGCCATGGCGCCGATGCGCTGCCGGATGCCCACCGTGACCGCCCCATTCTCACCAAGCCGTTCAGCGACGAAGACCTCGCCGAGGCTTTGAGGCGGCACGTCCTCGACCGGTGACGTCAGCTCAATCCCGTGACCGGCACGGCGGCCCCGTGGACGGCCCGGGCGGCGTCGGACGCCAGGAACAGGATGACGGCGGCAAGATCGGCGGGAGCGACCCAGCGGGAAGGGTCTGCCTTAGGCATGTCCGCCCGGTTCTCGGGCGTGTCGATGATGGTGGGAAGGACGCAATTGACGTTGATGCCCCGCTCGCGAAGTTCAGCCGCCATCGCCTCGGTCAGCCGGATCACCGCGCCCTTGGCCGCGGAGTATGCGCCCATCCCGGCCGCTCCCTGAAGGGCCGCCCTGGCTCCCACATTGACGATCCTGCCGCCCCCTGCGGTCAGCATGTGCGGCACGACTGCTCCGGCGGTATGGATCAGCGAGCGCGCGTTGACATCCATCAGGAAGTCCCATGTGGCGTCGCCGGTTTCGTGGACCGGATCGCCCATGCGGAATCCGCCCGCGATGTTGCACAGGACGTCGATGCGGCCGAACCGGTCGACGACCTGCCGGACGGAGCCCTCGACGGCCTTCCGGTCCAGCAGGTCGACCGCGATGGTCATGCGGGTGTCGCTCGCATCCGAGAAGACCTTGTCGAGCATGCCCCGGTTATGGTCGAGCAGAGCCAGGCGGGCACCGCGCTCGGCGAAGGCGACGGCGACGGCCCGGCCCAGGTTTCCCGCTGCTCCCGTAATGACGACGGTGCGGTTCTCGAAGTCCATCATCGCCCCTCGCAATCCTCTGCTGCACGTATCAAGCCACCCGCCGCCGGCCCGCGTGGTAGATGCCGGTCCCCCTGTGCAGGAGTCCGTCGCCCGGATCGATCGTTCCAGGCTCCAGTTCCGGCAATGCCGCCACCCGCCGGTAGATCGGCCCGAAATCGATCTCGGCCAGGGCCAGCAGTTCGTCGAAGCTTTCGATTACGAAGTAGGTTTCCTGGAAATCGTCGATCCGGTAAAGCGTCCGCATGACTCGCTCCAGGTCGAATCGGATGCGGTTGGGCGAGGGATCTTCTAGCGCGAAGATGGTTTCGGTGTAGGACGAGGCGATCCCCGAGCCGTAGATCCGGAGCCCGTCCCCGCTCCCGATCAGGCCGAACTCCACGGTGTACCAGTAGACCCGTGCCAGATGGGCGAGAACGCCCAGGCTCCGAGCCCGCAGGCCGCCCTTGCCGTAGGCTTCCATGTAGTCGGCGAAAACCGGATGGACCAGCATCGGCACATGGCCGAAGACGTCGTGGAAGACGTCGGGTTCCTCCAGATAGTCGAGCTGGTCGGGCCTGCGGATGAACTGCCCGGCCGGGAAACGCCGGTTTGCCAGATGGTCGAAGAAGACCTCGTCGGGGACCAGCCCCGGAACCGCCACGACGCTCCAGCCGGTCCGCTTCTCCAGCACCTCGCTCAGGCGGCGGAAGTCGGGAATGCGGTCTCCATCCATCGCGAGGTCGCGCATGCCCTGGACGAACTCGTCGCAGGCCCTGCCGGGCAGCAGCTTGCTCTGGCGTTCATACAGGGTCTTCCAGACGGCGTGCTCCTCGGCGCTGTACGACTCCCATTCCTGGTCGATGGTCCAGTTCCCGCTGACCGGGGGCTTGGCATCACCGGCCGCCGCCCCGTGCTTCGTCGACTCCATCGTTTCCTCCCCTGTTCGACGGTGGATACAGGATAGTCCGATGTCCGGGTCCCTGGACGCCCGGCTCAGCCGAAAAAAGATCGGTCATGATCATATTGTGCCTGCCAAGGGCTATAGGCAGGGGGGAGCCGCCTGAAAGAGGTCGCGGAAGGATGGGGATGCGGGGGCGCTACTTCGCATCGCCTGTGCCGCGATGCTTCGCCGTCTTCCCGGCGACGTCGGGCGGCTGTCCGGAATACTGCCTGCCCTCGCGCGTGTCTGTGCGCTTCTTCGCGGTGGTGCGCCGGTACTCTTCCTGGCTCAAGGCGTCGCGCGCCTCCTTCGGGAGGTAGCGCTCCCCCGTCTCGGTGCTCTTGCCGCCCGACCGCGTTCCCCAGTCCTCCTCGGTCCACTGGCGAAGGCTGTTGTCCTTCTTCTTGCCGCCCTCGTAGCCGCCGCCGCGGCGCTTGTACTCCTGAACGGCGAACTGGGCCTTGCGGGCCGACCACTGGCCGGCGTGCCCGCCTTTCTCCCCGGCGGTCACCTCCTGCTTCACCTTTTCCCAAAGCTCGGGGTCGGTCCGTTTCGCAGTGCTCGCCATGCCTTCATCCCATCGTGATCGCACCGGCGCGATCGCGTGTCCCTCGGGATCACGCCTCCTCGACGCTGCAATCAAGTCTAAGGCTGCCGGCCGTGTTGGCCACTGCCGAAAGGCAGATTTCAGCCCGGGCCGGCGGAATGGCGACCGCGAACCGCGTGATGTAGCGGTCCCCGCCGGACCCTGGGACCGTCTGCGCCTCGAGCCGGACGATGTTCGCGCCGTACTCCCGGAAGACCTCCGCCAGACGGGCGATCAGCCCCAGCTGGTCGCCGCCGCTCAGTTCGATGACGTGGGTCACGAGCGTTTCCGGACCCGGCGTCGCCTCATACTCGTAGTCGGTCACCTCCACCCTGGCTTCCGCCAGTTCGGGAAGGGCGCTCAGCTCGCGTTCCAGTTCGGCGGTCCCGAGGTCGCCCGGAAGCTCGCAGACGGCGCTGAACTCTGCGCCCTGGCCCATCGCCGCGAAAGTCGTGTCCCGCAGGTTGATGCCGAGGTCGTAGAGGCGGCCGGCGATGGCGGAGACCAAGCCGACCCGGTCGGCTGCGAGTATCGAGACCAGCGCGAGCAGTGGCTTTGCTGAGGGCATCTGAAACTCCCGTTTGGTATTCTTCGTGTTTCTTCGGAATGAACCTATAGGTGCCCTGACGGTTGCGTCAAACGGCCGGATCGGAGCCTTCGCTCCAAGATCGGAGATGCTGCACCGCAGCATCGGCCGTATACTGGTTAACGCCCCGTTTTCACTGCGTCATTTGTTTCATCCCTCCTTTCAATGCTGCCATGCAGCATATGCGTTGGCGAGGGGGTCGGGGCAAACATACCTTACTAAGCATCGGGCCGACCAAGAGCCACGCCCAGCCGGGGAGGGAAAGCGCGCCACAGGGATGCGGCTTGCAATCTACTCCTGGCCATCGCGGGGCTCGATCGACCTCGCCGGCGCCAGTCAACGTCGGAGATCGAGTTATGAACCTCTTCAAGCATATCGGCCAGATCTGGAGCCAGTATCGCGCGTTCCGTTCCACCTATTCGGAACTGTCGCAGCTCTCCGATGCCGAGCTCAAGGACATGGGTCTCTATCGCGGCGACATCGTGCGGATCGCCTACGACGCGGCCGAATCCAGCCTGACGCCCGCCAAGCCTGCCAACAGGCAGGGTAGATCGAATGCCGCCGACACCTTCGGCGTGCTGCGGGAAAGCCACTGAGGCCTGGCGTCCGCAAGCCATATCCAAAAAGAGCAAGTTACGGAAATCCGGGAGAGAGGCGCCGTCCGCCCAGTGAAAAGGAACGGCACTATGTCGAGCATGAACGTCACTCAGCACACCCACGTCGGGTTCTTCCACGCTGCCCGCCGGATGCTGGCGAATACCGTCGCCGGATGGCTCCACCGGGCCGAAGCACGCCTGGAGCAGCGTCGCCTGCAGGCCGAACTGGACTCGCTCTCCCGCCGCGATCGCCAGGATATCGATGTCACCAGCGGCAATCTTTCCTGGGCTGCCGCCGCGCTGGAAGGCCGTCATGGCCTCCGTGTCCAGACCGGCGGCCTGAACAGCGTCGGGGCACTGCGGGGCAATATCGGCAACTGAAGGGCTGGAACGTCCGGCCGCCGAGTCGACCCGACCCGATCCGAAAAAGCATTCGAACCGAAGAGTCGAAGCAGGGAGAGAAGCGCTACCCGTACTGTTTTCCTTGGGAGCGACCTATGACCGCCTACACCACCAATTCCGACGAGATGATCCAGCCGACCATTTCCGGCTTTCTCGGCTCCAGTCCCGAAACCGCTAAGCGGCCCGAGGATCGAAGCATCTTCGCACGGGTTTCCTCGTTCCTGTACCGGTACTGGAGCGTTTACCAGACAAGGGCCCAGCTCGACCGCCTCAGCGACCGTGCCTTGAGCGACATCGGCATCGACCGTGACGGCATCCCGTCGGTCGTGCGCCGGCAGCATGGAGGCACCCTGGTACGCCACTCCGATCTCAACAAACTGCTCAACATGACCGACGAAGACCTGGCGGACATCGGCGTCTGCCGTGGCGATCTCGAAGACTTCCAGGCTGGCCGCATCAAGTATGTCCGCCGCCGGCTGGCCGCCTGAGGAGGCACGGCATGACCGGCTTCCCGGTGGGGACGGCCATCCTGCTGGCGGCCGTATTCGGCTTGGCGACCATGAATGTCGGCCTATGGCTCGGATGAGTCCCGGGAAGACCCGGAAAGGGGAGTGCCGCAACGCTGGCGCTCCCCTTTTTTCGTTGACGGGGCCTTACCGGCTCCTCGCCGCCCGCCGGCGGCGCCACTCCACCCAGCGGCGTTCCAGACGGATCATCGCGCTGCTGGTCGGGCGCTTCAGGACGGGAATGTCCTGGGCCAGCAGCAGCAGTCCCAGCGGCAGCATCCAAATCCCGAGGATCGGCAGAAAGCTGAAGAGGCCGCCGATCACCAGCAGCACTCCCACGGGAATCCTGACCCAGGTGGATCGGGGATCGCGGAGCCAGCGCAGGACGCGTGCGGCAGTCGCAGGCAGTTGCCGCTCCAGTCGCTCGAAACGGCGATCGAGCCTGCGGTCGTCGATCTGTGTCATGGTCTCAATCTAAGGTCCCGTATGGGATAATCAAAGGCTGTATCGTCGCCGGGAGCGGGGCGTTCGTCGCGAAAAGAAATTTTCCCGGAGGGTGGAAGCTCCGGGAATAAATCGGCCGGCCGCACGAATATGTGCGGAACGAGACGATGGCCATGCACCCGCTGCTCAAAGATCATATCCTGCCGCTCCGCCGATACGCGCTGGCGCTGACCGGCAATAGCGACCAGTCCGACGATCTGGTTCAGGAGACCCTTGCGCGCGCGATCGAGGGCGCCGGATCGTGGGACCCGCGCCGGGATCTGCGCAAGTGGCTGTTCGGCATCATGCACAATACGCATGCTTCCGCCGTCCGGCGGCGCATGCTCGAGGGCGAGGTCGCCGGCCAGATCGCGTCACTCGCGTCGGAGGCCGTCCCGGCCTCGCAGTTCACCCAGGTCCACTTCAGCGAGACGGTCGCGTCGCTGATGCGCCTGCCGGACGAACAGCGCGAGGTGATGGTCCTGATCGCCGTCGAAAACTTCAGTTACAAGGATGCGGCGGAGCTGCTGGACATCCCGGTCGGCACCGTGATGTCTAGGCTGGCCCGTGCCCGCGAAGCCCTGCGCGGCAGCTCGGCGACGTCTCCCTCCGACGCGCCGGCCGCGAACAGACCCGCCCTGCGCCTGGTGAGGTGAGCGATGACCGAACCGATCTCCGAATTCGACCTGATGGCGTATGTCGACGACCAGCTCGACGCCGGGCGCCGCATCGAGGTCGAGGAGTACCTGTCGCGGCATCCCCAACTCGCCGCGCAGGTCATGGACGACCTGTTCCGACGTGATGAATTGCGGCTGGCCCTGACCGAGGCCGCGACCGTCACCGGCGTGGACCAGGCGATCCTACCCGCCGAGCGGCTCGGCCGCCGCCTGTCCGTGCGCAAGGTACTCCATCGCAGCCGTCGCGCCATCGCCGCGTCCTTCCTGCTGGCCACGGGCTGGCTCGCCCATGCGACCTTCGGCGGCCTCGGCGCGGACCCCGCGTCGGCGGCTCACATCATGCCGGTCTATGCCGACGAGGCGGTGGAAGCCCACCGGACGATCCTATTGGAAGAGCGCAACGGCCTGTTCACCCGAACCGCCGCGGCACCGGAGCGGATCGCGGACCTCGCCACCGGAGCCAATCCGGCGATCCCGCTGCCGCACCTTCCCAAGACCTTCACGCCGGTCGCCTCGCACCTCGTCCCCTGGGACCACGGCAATGCGGTTCAGGTCCTGTTCCATGACCCCTCCGGGGAGTCGCTGACCCTCTTCGCCGTCGAGACCGACAGCTTCAGCATCGAGCAACCCTATGCAGAGGAGGTCGACGGCGTGACCATCGCCTATTGGCAGTCGGGTTGGTTCGCCTATGTGCTGGGCGGTTCAGTGGACCGGGACGACCTGCTGACGCTGGCCGTCCGGATCAGCCGGTGATTTCCGACCTGTGACCAAGCATCGATCAACCTGTTGAGACAACCAGGATCAGGGAGCAACCATGTTCAACCAGTATCCGAACCGGCAGCCGCCCAACCAGCCGGGCGCGTTCGGCCGTGCCGTCGATCAGGGCGCCTTCGACGAGGGCCTGCGCAAGCATATGCTGCGGGTGTACAATTTCATGGTGCTCGGTCTGGCCATCACCGGCCTGATCGCCGCCTTCGTCGCGAGCACGCCGGCGCTCTACGTGCCGATCTTCACCACGCCGCTGAAATGGGTGGTGATGCTGGCGCCGCTCGCCTTCATCTTCGTGCTGTCCTGGCGTTTCGACCGGATGTCCTCGTCGGCGCTCCAGATGACTTTCTGGGCTTTCTGCGCCGTCATGGGCGTGTCGATGGCGTCGATCTTCCTGGTCTTCACCGGGGCCAGCGTCGCCCGCGTCTTCTTCATCACCTCGGCGATGTTCGCGGCGACCAGCCTGTGGGGCTACACGACCAAGACCGACCTGTCGAAGATGGGATCGTTCCTCATCATGGGCCTGATCGGCATCGTGATCGCCAGCATCGTCAACATCTTCCTGGGATCGAGCGCGCTGCAGTTCGCCATCTCGGTGATCGGCGTCGTGGTCTTCACCGGCCTGACCGCCTACGACACCCAGAACATCAAGGAGAGCTACGCCGAGCATTACGGCCACGACACGAACACGAAGCTCGCCGTGATGGGCGCCCTCAGCCTCTACCTGAACTTCATCAACCTCTTCCAGATGCTGCTCCAGCTCACCGGGCAGCGCGAGGAGTAACCGGGCGGAACCCGATCCTTCGCCCCAACGCCACACGACATAGAACAATCACAGCGGGACAACCATGGACCACAACGAACGCCAGATCATCGAGGAACTCTTCGGCAAGCTGCGCCAGGCGGAGGCCCAGTCCGGCCCGCGCGACGCTCAGGCGGAGGGTTTCATCCGTGAACAGGTGACCCGGCAGCCGGCGGCCCCCTACCTGATGGCGCAAGCGATCGTCATCCAGGAGCAGGCACTGGCCGCTTCCCAGGCCCGCATCCAGCAGTTGGAGCAGGAACTGCAGTCGCGCCCCGTGTCGGGCGGCGGGGGGCTGTTCGGCAGCCTGTTCGGCGGCGGTTCCCAGCAGCGCCAGCCCGCGCCGCCGTCCAACTCGCCCTGGGGTA
The DNA here is from genome assembly GCF_016653635.2 of Skermanella sp. TT6. Lineage (NCBI taxonomy): Bacteria > Pseudomonadati > Pseudomonadota > Alphaproteobacteria > Rhodospirillales > Azospirillaceae > Skermanella > Skermanella cutis. The sequence goes on along the minus strand of NZ_CP067420.1, from coordinate 2,742,884 downwards.
ACCAGCGGCAGGCGGCCCCTCCCGGTGACCCGCGCGTGGCGGCCTATGCCAATCCGCAAACCCAGCAGCGCCAGGGCGGCGGCTTCATGGCGGGCGCCATGCAAACGGCCATGGGCGTCGCTGGCGGTATGCTGATCGGCAACGCTCTCGGCAGCATGTTCTCGTCGGGCGAAGCCATGGCCGAGGACGCGGTCGGCGCGGTCGAGGATCAGGTCCCGGAGGATCTCCCGGCCGACGACGGCGGCGATTTCTTCGGGGGCGATGAGGAGTTCTGACGCTTCCTCCCTCGTGAAGGCTGAGGCAATCTGATCTCCGGGGGCGCGGACATCCTGTCCGCGCCCCCGGACCGTATTGCGGGCAGGCTCCCGCAGGCGGTCCGGTGCTCCAGGAGATGCCGACGTGTCGTTCAAGTTCCGCTTCGTGCTGCTGTTCTCCTCCGTGCTTGCCTTGGCGGTGCTGGTGGCCGGCGTCGCAGTCGTGGTCAACGCCAGGACAGCGGTCGAAACGGAGGTGGAAGCCAGCATGGAACTGGCGACGACGCTGGTGATCCGGACATTGGCGGGGGCTCCCGATCCCAGGTCGGCGGCGGACGCCATCAGCTCCGCACTGGCGATGCTTCCGCTCAGGCATGTCCGTATCGCGATCGCCGCAGACGGTGCCGCGACCGCCCTGCCGGCGCTGGTGACGACCCGTGTTCCGGATTGGTTCTACCGGCTGATCGGTCCGGACCATCGGCAGCAGGAGATCAGGATGCGCCTGTCGAACGGGGCGCCCGCGCGCGTCCTCGTCGTGGCCGCGCCGGAGGACGAGATCGCGGAGGTCTGGTCGGACCTGTCCAACCTGGCGCTGATCCTGGCGGCGGTCTCGGTCGCGGCGATAATCCTCTCCTGGATCGCCATAGACAGGGCGCTGCGGCCACTCACGCAGCTGTCCGGCGCCCTGGAGCGGCTGGGCCGCCACGAGTACCAGGTTCGTCTCGAGCCGATCCGAGTCCACGAACTCCGGCGCATCGGCGACACGATCAATACCCTGGCGCAGGAACTCCGCCGGGCGGAGGACCGAAATCGGGAACTCGGCCGCAAGCTGATCGAGGTCCAGGAGGCGGAGCGGCGTCAGATCGCGGGCGAGATCCACGACGAACTGGGACCCTGCCTGTTCGGCATCCGGGTCGAGACCCGGTCGCTGGCGCAGGTCGCGCGGACGCTGCCCGACGGCGCCGGCCGCGCCGTCACCGAGCGGTGCGACGCCGTGCTCGACCTCGCCGATACGGTTCAGCGCATGAGCCGGCGTCTGCTCGACCGGCTGCGGCCCATGGCGCTGGAGCATCTGCCGCTCTCGTCAGTGCTCGCGGAAACGGTCAAGCGCTGGAAGGTCAACGAGCCGGGCATCGATTGGCGCCTCCGCCTGCCCGAAGATGTCGCCCGCACGATCGACCGGCTTGACGACACCGCGTCGGTGACCCTCTATCGTGTCGTCCAGGAGAGCCTGATGAACGCGGCCCGACACGCCGGCGCCACGCGGGTGGAGGTAGAGCTCCGTTGCGCGCCGGAAACGGACGCCGGTGCCGCGGTCGGGTTCAGCGTTCAGGACGATGGCCGGGGGATCGCTTCGGACGGCCGCGCGGGTATCGGCATCCATGCCATGTCCGACCAGGTGAGGGCGCTGGGCGGTTCCATCGCCATCCTGTCGCCACCCGGGGGTGGCGTAACGGTCCAGGGAAGGATCCCGTTCGTCCCGGGCTGCGACCCGGCGTCAGAGGAGAAAGAGGATGACGGCACCGCCCGCCGGAATGCCTGACAGACTGCTGCTGGTGGACGATCATCCCGTGGTCCGGACCGGCTGCCGCCGGCTTCTGGCGTCCGCCGGTCCCTACGAGATCATGGAAGCCGATACCGGAAGCCGGGCGCTGGAACTCTGCGAGAGCGAGCCGCCCGACGCCGTCGTCCTCGACCTGGGCTTGCCGGACATCGGCGGCCTGGAGCTCTTGGACCGGTTGCGCCGGGCCGTTCCCGATATCCGCGTCCTGGTTTTCAGCATGCATGACGACCCCGTCTTCGCGGCGCGCGCGCTGGAGGCGGGGGCCCGCGGCTACGTCACCAAGAACGATGCGCCGGAGGAACTCGTCGCCGCGGTCGAGACGGTGCTGGCCGGCGGCATCTATCTGAGCCGCGACATGGCGCGCGAAGTCGCCGTGATGAGTTTCGCACCGAACCGTAGCCCATTGCAGGGATTGACTGCCCGGGAGCTCCGCGTCCTGGCGGAGCTGGGGCAGGGGAATGCCATAGCCGAAATCGCCGACCGCCTGGGTGTCAGCTACAAGACGGTGAGCAATACCTGCACGACCATAAAGACCAAGCTGGGCGCCCGCAGCATACGCGAGCTGATTCGCATCGCCGTCGAACATCGCGTATCGCCCTGACCCGTCCCGAAAACGAGAATCGGGAAGATTCGGCAATTACATCCGGGAAAACTCGGAATGCTGGAGCATATATAATATGAATATAGATTGTTGGAATGAAAACATGTTGCGTAGTCTCGCATACTTTAAGAGAATATGCCCGGAAAAGAAGAGCGATAAACATGAGGAAACGTCACATGGTGGTTCCCATTGACACACTGAAGAGTATTGTGCTGGGCAGCGTCCTGGCGATCGCCTCATCCTTGCCGGCCATGGCCGATACGATCTACGTCTCCAACGAAAAGGATAACACCATTTCGGTCGTGGACGGCGATACGCTGACTGTCACGGAAACGATCCGCGTCGGTCGTCGGCCGCGGGGGATCACCTTCAACCACGACATGACGCAGCTCTACGTCTGTATCGGTGACGAGAACCGGATAGACGTGATCGACCTGTCCACCAACAAGGTGGTCAGCCGGCTGCCGTCGGGCCCGGATCCGGAGTTGTTCGTCCATCACCCGACCGAGAACGTGCTGTACGTCGCGAACGAGGACGACAACATGGTCTCCGTCGTGGATACGAAGGAGCGCAAGATCCTGGCCGAGATCCAGGTCGGCGTCGAGCCGGAGGGGATGGGTATCAGCCCGGACGGCAAGCTGCTGGTCAATACGTCCGAAACCACCAACATGGCCCATTTCATAGACACCTCCACGAAGGAGATCGTCGCGAACGTGCTGGTCGACAGCCGTCCCCGCGTGGCCGAGTTCACCTCCGACGGCAAGCATGTGTGGGTGTCCGCCGAGATCGGCGGTACCGTCAGCGTGATCGACTCCGCGACCCGTCAGCCGGTCAAGAAGATCGAGTTCGCCGTCAGCGGCGTGTCGAAGGAGGCCATCCAGCCCGTCGGCATCCAGATCACGAAGGACATGAAGCGTGCCTTCGTCGCCTTGGGGCCCAGCAACCGCGTGGCCGAAGTCGATCCCGCGACCTACGAGGTGCGAAAGTACCATCTGGTCGGCCAGCGCGTCTGGAACCTCGCGCTGTCGCCCGACGAAAAGCGTCTCTATTCCACCAACGGCGTCAGCAGCGACATCAGCGTCATCGATGTCGAGAACAGCAGGGTCATAAAGTCGATCCCGGTCGGCCGCGCACCCTGGGGGGTGGTCGTGAAGCCCTAGCCGCCGCCCGGTAACCTCCAGCAACCGCAACTTTCCGCCCCGGACCGTCGCCAGACTGTCCGGGTACTTTTTTGCGTCCCGGTAACAGTTTGTTACATCAGGGTGCTTGCCAGACATACTCCAGTAATCAACGTTTCGTCTAATGGTGCCGCTGCTCGCGACGGGAACGGCGTCGAGCCCATTCGACTGTTGATGACAGAGGTTGATCCTTCGATGAAGATGGCTGGTCTCGCGGCCGTCGCGCTTGCCGTCATCGTGGCGGTGGTCGGCGCCGGCTATTGGCATTCCAACGGCGCTCGCGCCCAGGGGCAGGCGCAGGAATGGCGTCCGGCACCGGCCCCCGCCGTGGAGGCAGCACCGGTCAAGGTCGACCGGGTTACGACCGTGATCGAGGCGGTCGGCACCCTGGAGCCGGCGGAGTTCGTTTCCCTGGCGCCCGAGATCGAGGGAACCCTGGCGGAAATCCTGTTCCGCGAGGGTACGCCCGTCGAGGCCGGCCGGGTACTGGCCCGCCTCGACGATTCGATCCTCAAGGCGGAACTGGCCAAGGCCCGCGCCGAACTGGTCCTGGCGGAGGCGAACTTCGAACGGGCCGACACGCTGCTGCGGCAGCGCTCGGGCACCCAACGCACGCGCGACGAGGCTTTCGCCGCTCTTCAGTCGGCCAGGGCCACGGTGCAGCTGGCCCAGACCCAACTGGACAAGACGGTGCTCCGGGCGCCGTTCGACGGGATTCTCGGCCTCCGCACGGTGAGCAAGGGAGAGTTCGTGAGCCGCGGCGATACCCTGGTCACGCTTCAGTCGATCGACCCGCTCAAGGTCGACTTCCGGGTGCCGGAAACGCTTCTGTCCAGCATCCGGGTCGGGCAAAGGATCAGCTTGCGGACCGACGCGCTGCCCGGCCGCTCCTTCGAGGGGGAGATCTACGCGCTCGACCCTCAGCTCGACGTGAACGGGCGGGCCCTGAAGATCCGGGCGGAGGTGGAGAACTCCGGCCAGGTGCTTCGGCCCGGGCTGTTCGCCCGCGTCGGCATCGCCGCATCCAGCCGGGACAACGCCATCCTGATTCCCGAGTCTGCGGTCGTGCCGGAAGGGAACGGCCGCTACGTCTTCAGGATCGTGGACGGCAAGGCGGCCTGGGCCGAGGTCAAGCTGGGTCAGCGCCGGGCCGGCGAGGTCGAGATCGTCGAGGGGCTGTCGCCGGGCGACGTGGTGGTGACCGTGGGGCAGCAGCGGGTCCGTCCAGGCGCCGCGGTCGAGGTGGTGAACCGCGCGTCGGGCGTCTGAAGCCATGCGGATTTCCGACATCTGCATCCGCCGTCCGGTCTTCGCGACGGTGATGAGCCTGATCCTGATCCTGCTCGGCGTGGTCAGCTACGACCGGCTGAGCGTGCGGGAATATCCCAACATCGACGAACCGGTCGTATCTGTCAACACGACCTACCTCGGCGCCTCGGCCGAGATCATCGAGACCCAGGTCACCCAGGTGCTCGAGGGCTCCATCGCCGGCATCGAGGGCATCGACGTGCTGTCCTCCGTCAGCAGGCCGGAGAGCAGCCGGATCACCGTGCGGTTCCGTCAGAACATCGATCCTGACGTCGCCGCGAGCGACGTGCGCGACCGGGTCGGCCGCGTCCGCGGCCGCCTGCCGGACGAGATCGACGAGCCGATCATCTCCAAGGTGGAGGCCGACGCCCAGCCGATCATCGTGATGCCGTTCACCAGCGACCGCCTGTCGGGACTGGAGATCACCGACCATATCGACCGTTTCATCGTCGATCGGTTCAAGAACCTGCCCGGCGTCGCCGACGTCCAGATCCTGGGCGAACGCCGCTACGCCATGCGCCTGTGGATCGATCGCGCCCGGCTGGCCGGTTACGACCTGACGGTCCAGGACGTGGAGGCGGCACTCCGAGGCCAGAACATTGAGGTTCCGGCCGGCCGGGTCGAGAGCACCGACAGGGAGTTCACCGTGCTGTCGCGCACGGGCCTCGTGGAGCCGGAGCAGTTCGGCGGCATCGTGGTCAAGCTGGCCGACGGCTTTCCGGTCCGCGTGCGCGACGTCGCGAGGGTGGAACTGGGCGCGGCCGACGAGCGCCGGGTCAGCCGATCCAACGGCCGGAATTCGATCGCGATCGGCATCATCAAGCAGGCCACGGCCAATCCGCTCGACGTTTCGGAGGCGGTGAAGAAGACCCTGCCCCTGGTTCTGGAAGACCTGCCGGAAGGCATGCGGGGCGAGATCGTCAACGACAGCGCGGTCTTCATCGATCGCTCGATCCGGGCCGTGTTCCACACGATCCTGGAAGCCGTCGTGCTGGTCGTGCTGGTGATCCTGTTCTTCCTGCGGACCGCGAGGGCCACGATCATCCCCGTCGTCACCATCCCGGTGTCGCTGATCACCACCTTCGCCCTGATGTACGCGGCCGGCTTCACGATCAACACGCTGACCCTGTTGGCTATGGTTCTGGCGATCGGTCTCGTCGTGGACGACGCGATCGTCGTGCTGGAGAACGTCTACCGCCACATCGAGATGGGCAAGAAGCCGAGGCAGGCGGCCCTGGTCGGCACGCGGGAGATCGGCTTCGCCGTAGTCGCCATGACCCTGACCTTGGCCGCCGTCTACGCCCCGGTCGCCTTCGCGCCGGGCCGCACCGGGCGGCTGTTCCTGGAGTTCGCGTTGACCCTGGCCGGCGCCGTCCTGGTATCCGGATTCGTGGCGCTGACCCTGACACCGATGATGTGTTCCAAGCTGCTGAAAGGGCACGAGAGCCACGGGCGGTTCTACAACGCGCTGGAGCGGTTCTTCGTGGGGCTCGGCAAGGGATACGACCGGCTGCTCCGGTCCAGCCTGCGGGCACGGCCGCTCGTCGTGCTGCTGGCGCTGGGCGTCGCGGGAGGAAGCGTCGTGCTGTTCCTGTCCCTGAAGTCGGAAACCGCGCCGGTCGAGGACCGGGGCGTGATCCAGGGCCTGGGCGTGGCTCCCGAAGGTTCCACCATCGACTTCAATGCCCGCTACGGCCGGGAACTCGAACAGGTCTATGCCGGGATCCCCGAGATCCAGAGCTACATCGTGATTTCCGGCGTGCCGGAAGTGACCCGCACCCTGTCGTTCGCCCGCCTGACGGACTGGGACGAGCGCGAGCGCAGGCAGCAGGACATCGTGGCCGAGCTTCAACCGAAGCTGTCCAGGATCGCCGGCATCAACGTGTTCGCGCTCAACCCGCCGTCGCTCGGGCAGCGCGGGGGCAGCAAGCCGGTGGAGTTCGTGATCCAGACATCCGGCACCTATGCCGAACTGGATGGCTATGTCAGCCGCATGCTCGACAGGATCGCGGAATATCCCGGCCTGATCAACGTCGACAGCGATCTGAAGCTGAACAAGCCGCAGCTCGACGTCGTGGTCAACCGGGACAAGATCGCCGATGCCGGAATCCAGGTCGACGTGGTCTCCCGGACGCTGGAAAGCCTTCTGGGTGGCCGTCAGGTCACCCGGTTCGAACGCAACGGCGAGCAGTACGACGTCTATGTCCAACTCGGCGAGGCCGACCGCGCCACGCCGGGCAACCTCGGCCAGATCTATATCCGGGGCGGAGACGGCGCGATGATCCAGCTCTCCAACCTGGTCGAGGTGAGGGAGGTGGTCGCGCCGAAGGAGCTCAACCGCTTCAACCAGCTCCGCTCCGCCACGATCAGCGCCAGCCCGGCTCCGGGCGTGTCGCTCGGCGAGGCGCTGGCCTTCATGGAGCAGGCGGCGGAGGAGGTGCTGCCGCAGGGCGTCCAGGTAGATTATGCCGGCCAGAGCCGCGAGTTCCGCGATGCCGGCTCAAGCCTCCTGTTCGTCTTCGTGCTGGCCCTGGGCTTCATCTACCTGGTTCTGGCGGCCCAGTTCGAGAGCTTCGTCGATCCCTTCGTGATCATGCTGACGGTCCCCCTGTCGATGACCGGCGCGCTGCTGGCGCTGTACCTGAGCGGCGGAACGCTGAACGTCTACAGTCAGATCGGCCTCGTGACCCTGGTCGGGCTGATCACCAAGCATGGCATCCTGATCGTCGAGTTCGCCAACCAGCTCCAGGATGAAGGGAGGGAGAAGCTGGACGCCGTGATCGAGGCCGCCGTGCTTCGCCTGCGTCCGATCCTGATGACCACGGGCGCCATGGTGCTGGGCGCCCTGCCTCTCGCCTTGGCGACCGGTGCGGGAGCCGAGAGCCGGCAGCAGATCGGCTGGGTGATCGTCGGCGGCATGTCGCTCGGCACGCTGCTGACCCTGTTCGTCGTGCCCACCATGTATACCCTCATGACGGTCAAGCGCAGCCAGGTGGCGGAGGACGATCCGGAGGCCGCGCAACCCGCACCGGCGGAGTGAGCGGTAACACGCTCATTGCCTCTTGCCAGAAGGCCCGCCGGTGCGACATGTCTGGGATCGAACGAGCCGCGGCGGGGACCGCCGTGGGGCATGGGCAGGAGGAGCAGCGGAATGTTCATCGCGATGAACCGCTTCAAGGTGGTACCCGGCGCGGAAGCCGATTTCGAGGCGGTCTGGCTGAATCGGGAGAGCCACCTGCACAAGGTTCCCGGATTCGTCGAGTTCCATATGCTGCGCGGTCCGCAGCGCGACGATCACCGGCTCTACAGCTCCCACACCGTCTGGCAGTCGGAGGAGCACTTCCTGGGCTGGACCCGGTCGGAAGCCTTCCGCGACGCCCACAAGGGAGCCGGCGGAAACAAGCCGCTGTACCTGGGCCATCCCGAGTTCGAGGGCTTCGAAGTCATCCAGACCGTGGCCAGTCCCTCCGCCGGGGAATAGCGCCTTGGCCGGAGCCGGACTGTCGGAGTTCTTCACCCTGTTCCCGATGCGCCGGGTTCCGACGCGTTCCTGGACGCGATCGGACGGGCAGCTGCGCCGGATCGCTCCGGCGTAGCTGCCCGTCCGCCTGTCAGCTGTGCTTCAGCGGGCAGGTGCGGATGCCCAGTAGGGTGTAGGCCGGGCAGAAGCCGATGAAGGCGGTCAGCAGCGGGACCAGACCGATCCAACCCCATGGGGTCTGGGGACCCACGAAGACCAGCGAGATCAGCAAGAGGCCGGCGACGACCCGCAGGGCGCGGTCGATCATTCCCATATTCTTCGGCAGCGACATGGCACGTTTCCTTTCCAACTTGGGCCGTGTCGCCAGCATCGCGCGGCGTGCCGCTTGGCTCAGTGACTAAGTCACACTGGGCCTCAGCCGGGGGCCGCCGTGGCAAGATACCGCAGGCCGCCGGGGTCCAGCACCTCCAGCCGACCGCGACCCAGCCCGACCAGCCCCCGGTGCTCGAAGTCCTTGAGTTGCCTGCTGACGACCTCGCGGGCGGTGCCGAGCTCGGTCGCCAGGGCTTGGTGGGTGAGGGGAATCACGCCGCCTCCGGGCGCATGCTTGACCAGTGCCTCTGCCAGCCGGCACTCGATCCTGCCGAACGCCACCTCGCTGACCAGCTTCATCAGGTCAGTCAGCCTGGCCCCGAAGCTCCTGAACACGAAGTCACGGAAAACGCCGGATCGGGTGATCAGCATATCGAACGCAGCCTTGGGCAGCGCCACCGCCGACACTGCCGTTTCGGTCACGCCTTCCGCGCTGTAGCACTCACTCCCGATCAGGCAGGACGTGGTCAGGATACAGGTCGATCCTGGACCGACCCGGTACAGCACGATTTCGCGTCCCAGTTCGGACAGCAGGTGGACTCGCACCGAGCCTTCCAGGACGATCAGGAAGTTGGCGCAGAGATCGCCGGGGCGGAACAGCACCGTCCCGGCTTTCAGGGTGACCAGTTCCGCCTGCCGGGCAAGGATGTCGCGGGCCGCGTCGTCCAGGTGCCGCAAGGCGGGAAGCGATCCCAGGCAGTCGATCGCCATGCTCATTTCCGATGGGGACTCCCGGTTCCGGTCACCCGTTGCGGGCCTTGACGTCGCGGAACTCGTCATAGGCTTCCAGCGCCTGGGCAGCATACATCACGCTGGGGCCCGCGCCCATGTAGACGGCCATGCCCATCGTCTCCAGGACTTCCTGTCGTGTGGCTCCCTGCTTCACGGCGGCTTCGGCGTGGAAGGCCACGCAGCCGTCGCACCGGGTGGCGACCGCGATCGCGAGCGCGATCAGCTCCTTCGTCTTTGTATCCAGCGCGTCGGCCTTCAGGGCAGCTTGCGCCAGAGCCGAAAAGCTCTGCATCACCGCGGGAGCGCCGCCGCGCAGTTCCTTGATGGCGGCCGACAGGTCGATCGTGGTGTTCGTCCAGCTTCCGGACATGGGGGATCCCTCGGATGTGGAAAAGAATGCAGTTGCGACGCTAGGACCGCCGCCTTATATAAGTCAATGCTAATTTAATGGGTGAGGCACTCGGAATGGACGGGTTCACGCCGTATTCATCGGCAGCGGGCGGTGCGATGATCGGCGCCGCAGCTGCCCTGCTGTGGTATGGAGCCGGGCGCATCATGGGCGTCAGCGGTATCGTCGGCGGGCTGGCGACTGCGCGGGGCAGCGATATCGGCTGGCGGCTCTGTTTCCTGGCGGGGCTGCTGGCAGCGCCCCTGCTGCTCTCGACGGTGGCCGGGATCGACCGCCCTCCGTCCCTTCAGGCCGCTCCTATGCTATTGATCGCCGCAGGATTGCTGGTCGGCTACGGCACCAGGCTGGGCAGCGGCTGCACCAGCGGCCATGGCGTCTGCGGGCTTGCTCGGCTTTCCCCGCGTTCGCTCATGGCGACCGGTCTGTTCATGGCGAGCGGCGCAGCGGTCGTGTTCGTCGCCCGCCACCTGATGGGGGCGTGAAACCATGCCCATGATGATCGTGGCACTGGTGGCCGGCCTGCTCTTCGGTTCCGGACTGGTCGTTTCCGGGATGATCGATCCGGCGAAGGTGCTTGCCTTCCTGGACATTGCCGGCAACTGGGATCCAAGCCTTGCGTTCGTGATGGCTGCCGCCATTCCGGTTGCGATGATCGGCTTCAGGGCGTCGCGCAGTCGCAGCGAGCCGGTCTGCGGCGGCAGGTTCGCCGCACCGACGAAGTCCGGTCCGGATGGCCGGCTGGCCCTCGGCGCCGTGCTGTTCGGCGCCGGCTGGGGACTTGTCGGCTATTGCCCCGGTCCGGCGCTGGCGGCACTTTCCTACGGCGATCCGGCCACTTGGCTGTTCGTCGCGGCCATGGTGGCCGGCATGGCCGTGCGCGGCCTGCCGGTGCCGGGCAGGGCCACGCGGTCCAAGGCCTGACGATGTCTAACGCCACGTAGGTGATGATCACCGGGCCGATCCAGCGATACCTGTGCAGGACATGGGCGATCATGGTCGCCGCGGCACCCGCTTCCCATGCCTCGCCCGGCGCCTCCCGGAACACTATCCTGTAGAAGCCCGTGCGAGACGCCTCAGTCGTCGGTCCCATTCTTGTCCGGGACCTCGTTGTCCGCGTCGCGCAGGACCTCCGCCGTTTCGCGCTGGTTGCGCTCGATGCCGGAAGGAGGCGTCCGGAGGCCGGAGTCCGGCCTTGGGACAGCCGCCCCGGAGGTATCGTCTTTCGTCTTGTCACCGTTCATGTCTGTATCCCGCCCGCTGTGACCGGCACCATGCCGGTGGAACCGGTGAAACAGGCGAGCGGGAACAAGGCTCCAGGATCAAGGCATGCTGGGAGTTCCTCCGACGACCTCGGGAGTGGTTTCGGTGGTGCCCCGGCGAAGCCGGTGCTCACCCAGATACAGCAGGATCGGCGCCGCGATGAAGATCGACGACGACGTCGCCAGCACCACGCCGAACAGCAGCACGAGGGCGAACTCCTGGAGCGCCTCGCCTCCGAACAGGGCCAGCGGCAGTGTCGCCAGGAAGAGCGCGACCGAGGTGCCGATGGTCCGGCTCAATGTTTCATTGATGCTTCGGTCGATGAGTTCGCCCAGCGGCATCTTGCGGTAGAGCCGCAGGTTCTCCCGGACGCGGTCATAGACGACGACCTTGTCGTTGATCGAGTAGCCCATGATGGTCAGGATCGCCGCGATGGCGGTCAGGTTGAACTGCATGCCGGTCAAGGCGAAGAAGCCGATGGTCTTCGTCACGTCGAGCAGCATGGTGACGACGGCGCCGACGCCGAACTGCCATTCGAAACGGAACCAGATATAGATCAGCATCGCGACGGCGGCCAAGCCGAGCGCCAGCATGCCCTGCTGGAACAGTTCGCCGCTGACCGACGCCCCCACGGATTCGACGCGCCGGATGGTGGTGCCCGGGAACTCCGAGGTGAGCTTGTCCTGGACCGCCCTGACCGCCTGCTGCTGGGCCGCCTCGTTGCCGGGCTGCCGCTCGAAGCGGATCAGCACGTCGGTGGGTTGGCCGAACTGCTGGAGCTGAACGGGTCCCAGGTTGAGTTGGGCGAGGCTCTCTCGGAGTTCCGGGAAGTCGGCGGGCTGCTCCGTCCGGACCTCGATCACGATGCCCCCCGCGAAGTCGACGCCGTAGTTCAGTCCGGGCTTGAAGAACAGGCCGATCGAGGCGAGGCTCAGCAGCACGGACAGGATGAGCCCCATCCGCTTGCCCCGCATGAACGGGATCTTCGTATCGTCCGGCGCCAGCCGGAACCGGGTGGAGATCGGAAGCACCTTGGGCCGGTTCCGCTTCAGCCAAGTGACCATCAGCAGGCGCGTCACGACGGTCGCGGTGAACATCGACGTGATGATGCCCAGGCTGATCGTGACGGCGAAGCCGCGGATCGTCCCGGTGCCGACCGCATAAAGCAGCACCATCTTGATCAGCGTCGTCAGGTTGCTGTCCGTGATGGTCGCGAAGGCGCGGGAGAAGCCCGTCTCCATCGCCGCGAAGGCCGATCGGCCCCGCCTGGTTTCCTCCCGGATGCGCTCGTTGATCAGGATATTGGCATCGACGGACATGCCCAGCGTCAGCAGGATGCCGGCGATGCCCGGAAGCGTCAGCGTCGCCTGGAGAAGGGACAGCGCCGCCACGGTCAGGAACAGGTTGAAGATCAGGGCGACGTTGGCGAACACCCCGAACAGGCCGTAGGACATCACCATATAGCCGACGACCAGCACGAAGCCGACGAGACAGGCGATGATGCCGGCGCGGATCGAGTCGGCGCCCAAGTCGGGTCCGATCGTCCGTTCCTCGATGATCGTCAAGGGAGCCGGCAGCGCGCCGGCACGCAGCAGCACGGCGAGGTCGTTGGCCCCCTGCGTGGTGAAGTTGCCGCTGATCTGGCCGCGCCCGCCGGTGATCGGTTCGCGGATCACGGGTGCGCTGATCACCTTGCCGTCGAGCACGATCGCGAACGGGTGCCCCACGTTCTGCCTGGTGATGTCGCCGAAACGGCGGGCGCCCGGACCGTCGAACTCGAAATTGACCACCCAGCTCCCGCTGCGCTGGTCGTTGCCCGGGCGGGCATCGAGCAGGCTGGCACCATCCACCTCGACCTTGCGGCGCACCAGGTACTGCTGTCCGCGCGATGCCGGATCCACCGAGGGAAGCCACTGGGTGCCGGCCGGGGCAGGGGTGCCCGGCCTGACGGTCTGGTCGCCCAGCAGGTGGAAGGTCATCTTGGCGGTCTGGCCGAGCAGGCGCTTCACCCGGTCCGGGTCGGTCACGCCCGGCAGTTGGACAAGGATGCGGTTGCTCCCCTGGCGGGCGATCACGGGTTCGTTGACGCCGGTTTCGTCGATCCGTCGGCGGACGATCTCGATCGACTGCTCGACGGCCCGTGCCGACCGGTCGGCGACAGCGGCGTCGGTGAAGTCCAGGCGGACACGCCCTCCTTCGGAGGAGAAGGTGAAATCCCGCTGCGCGGCACCCAGTCCGGTTCCCAGCAGGTCGGCGAGCGCGTTGCGCGCCGCCTCGACCTGCCCGGCGTCGGGCAGGGTGAAAGTGACGGACCGGTCACGTACCGCCAGGTCGGCGTAACGGATATCGGCGGTGCGCAGCGCCGTCCGGGCGCTGTCGAGCGCGCTTTCCAGGCGCTCGCGCACCACGGTGTCCATGTCGACTTCGAGCAGCAGGTAGGAGCCGCCCTGGAGATCGAGACCCAGGTTGACGCGTTGCTGCGCCATCCATCCCGGGAGAACACCCGCGGGGATGAAGTTGGGCAGCGTGAAGAGGACACCCAGCGCACAGATGGCCGAGATGATCCAGATCTTCGTCTTGGAGAAATGAAGCACGGATGACAACTTTCTCACGCCGGCAGTCGGCATGATCCAGGCATTGCAGCGATGGTGGAGTCTTGAAGGCTGTCAGCCGGCGACGGGGGGACCCGTGGGAACGCGTGGACTCGACCGCCCGACGCCCGGTGCCGGGATCGGGTCGGATGGGCGCACCGGGGCCTGGCCAAGGACCCCGGCCGCCATGAAGGCGATCGTCACCAGGATGGCGAAGACCGGTTCCGGCATCGGCGGGTCGCGCAGGGCCGTCCGGGATGCCTCTACGAAGATCTGCCGGGGCAGGTGGAATTTTTCACCGGCACCGGTATCGCCGCTGCCGGAACCGGCGGCTCCGTCGAACGGCGCGGAACTCCTCGCGGCGGCGATACCGGGCGTGGACGCGTAACCCGTCCAGCAGAAGGCCGACAACAGGCAGAACACCAGTGCCAGAGCGACGGCTCTGACACCTTGGCCTGACGGAAATCGGCGTTCTCGGATCCCGGTCATCGAACTGAAGGCTGGAGGAGATCGGCGCAAGCTACACGTGCGCCGGAATGTCGGCCAGGATTATCTTGGTCAAGCCCGATCATTCCTCCTCGTCGGCCTCCCCGAAGAGGTAGTCGATGTCGCCGGTGCCGAGGGTGCTGAAGAGGGCGGTGCCCTCGATCGTCGCCGCGGCAAGGTTGTCCTTCCGGCGCTGGAGTTCGAGGATCCGCTCCTCCACCGTGTCGGCGGCGATCAGCTTGTAGACGAAGACCGGTTTGTCCTGCCCGATCCGGTGGGCCCGGTCGGTGGCCTGGTTCTCGGCCGCCGGGTTCCACCAGGGATCGTAATGGATGACGGTGTCGGCGGCGGTCAGGTTCAGGCCGCGCCCGCCGGCCTTCAGGCTGATCAGGAACACCGGCACTTCGCCGCGCTGGAACCGTTCGACCGGCTCGTTGCGATCGCGGGTCGCCCCGGTAAGTTCGACGAAGGCGATGCCGGCCTTGCGCAGTTCCGGCTTGATCAGTTCCAGCATCGATGTGAACTGCGAGAAGATCAGGATGCGGCGTCCTTCCGGCACCATCTCGCCGACCATCTCGATCAGGCTGTTCAGCTTGGCGCTTTCCCCCACGGCCGCCGCCGCCGGGATCTTCACCAGCCGGGGATCGCAGCAGACCTGCCGGAGCTTCAGCAGCGCGTCGATCACCGTGATGGCGTTGGCGGACAGGCCGCTGTTGGCGATCGCCGTCCGGACCTTCTCATGGACCGAAAGGCGGATCGTCTCGTAGAGGTCGCGCTGCTCCTGGTCCAGTTCGATATGCCGGATCACCTCGGTCTTGGGCGGCAGTTCCTTCGCCACCTCGGACTTGGTGCGGCGCAGCAGGAAGGGCCGGGTTCGGCGCAGCAGCAGGCCGGCGCGGGTCGCATCGCCCCGCTTCTCGATCGGCGTCCGGAACCGCTTCTGGAAATCCTTCCGGTCGCCGAGCAGCCCGGGCATCAGGAAGGCGAACTGGGCCCACAGCTCGCCCAGGTTGTTCTCCACCGGCGTGCCGGAAAGGCACAGCCTGTGCTTCGCCTTGAGGGCGCAGACGGCCCGGGTCGAACGGGAATCCGGGTTCTTGATCGCCTGCGCCTCGTCCAGCACGACCATGTGCCACGAGCAATCCGTCATCTGGTCCGTGTCGCGGGCGACCACGCCGTAGGTGGTGATCACGATCTGGGCCGAGGCGATCTCGGACCGGCGCTCGTGCCGGTCGAGGCCGTGAAGCACCAGGGTGCGGAGGTGCGGCGTGAAGCGCTTCGCCTCGTTGACCCAGTTCGGCACCAGGCTGGTCGGGACCACCACCAGGCAAGGATCCTCCAGCCGGCCGCTCTCATGCTCCAGGGCGATGTGGGCCAGGGTCTGCGCGGTCTTGCCCAGGCCCATGTCGTCGGCCAGGATGCCGGCCACCTGGTTGGCCGCGAGGCGCTGCAGCCAGGCGAGGCCGGTGCGCTGGTAGTCCCGCAGGTCGCCTCGGAAGCTGGCCGGCGCCGCCACTTCCGGGAGGGTCTCGCCCTCGTTCAGCTTGCGGAGGAAAGCCTCGATCTGGGCGCTCTCGTCAGGCCGGCGGGATACCAGGTCGTCGATGTCGACCAGCAGGTCCGCCTCGCCGATCGGTACCTGCAGCTTCTCCTCGAACCGCCGACCGGTCTCCAGCATGGCTTCAAGCACGCTGAAGAGCCGCTTGATCCTGTCGGCCGGAACGGCCAGCACGCTGCCGTCCTCCAGCATGACGTGGGCCTGGCCGTCGATCACCCGCATCGCGGCCATGCCGCCCCGGTCGATCAGCCGGGCGAGGATGGGCAGCAGGGAACGGCGCTGCCCCTCGATCTCGACGCCGACCTCCATGTCGAACCAGCCTTCGCCGGCGTCGCGCACGGTGATGGCGACGTCGCCGGCGGACTCGACCAGGCGGGTGCCGAAGTCGGAGCCGATATGGATGGTCCAGCCCTCGGCTTCCAACGCCGGCACCTGGGTGGTGAAGAACGCCCGCCACGCGGCGTCGGGGTCCTTGCCGGTCATGCGGTGGACCCGCGTGCCCCGGTCGTCCAGCGATCCCTTCGGAGGATCGATCCGAAGCTGGGCGAACCCGATCCGGGCGAGCCGCGCCATGGCCTCCTGCTCGGCGGCCTTGTCGCGGCGCGCGAAGACGGGAGACCCGTCGGAAGTCTCGATCCGGGCGAACTGGCGCTGATCGTCGGCCTCGATCTCCGCCGGCTGGCCGGGATCGCCGTAATCGAACGACAGTCGCAGGATGTCGATCATGCCTTCGCCGGCCGACACCACGCGGCCGAGGCGGGCCGTGATCCTGGGGCTGCGCTCGACGATGACGGCGGGGTCGGAGCGCGCGGGGCGGGGTGGGACGTCGGCAGGCACCATCCGCGGCGCCGGGGTTCGCTGGGCGGACCGGCGGGTCACGATGCGGGGCTTTTGGGGCTCCGGCTTCGCCGACGGCATCGGGGCCGATGCCTTCGGCATGGTGACGATCTGGAGATCGACCGGGCAGATCTGCCCGGCGCCGGGGTCGACGCACCAGTGGCCCAGGCCCTTGATCAGGGCTCCCCCCTCCGGCAGGCCGGTCGGCCTCACCGTCCCGGTGCGCGGGTCGCGGAAGGCGCGCACCACGCGCTTGGGGCCGGCGACCAGGGAGGCGCCGCTGTGCCACCGCACCCGCCCGGTCGCGAGAAGGCAGCGGAGCAGCTTGTCGACCCCATCGGCCCTGCCCTTGGGCACCGGGGTGCGAACCAGCGCTCCCGCCCCCAGGAGGCGGGCGACCGTCCGGTCGGGCCCGGCCTGCTCGATCCCGGCGGCGTGGTCGACGACCTGGCGCGGAGTGGCGGGCCGTTCGGGCGTGCCGCCGACGGTCAGGGTGGCGGTCACGTAGAGGGCGTTCTCGCCCTGGCCCGGTTCCAGCGTCCAGTAGGCCAGCGGTATCCCGCCGGGAGTACCGGTCGGGGGAGCGGCGGGAGCGGGCTCCGGCGCCGGCGGCACCTTGGGAGCGGGTCCCCGGTCCAGGAAGGACGACTGGACCGGCCGCCGCCACTCCGGCCTGCTGTCGAGCGCCAGGAGCGCCGCGGCCGCCATGTGAGCGCAGGATGAGCGTCCGCAGGTGCAGGTCCGTTCCAGGCTGACGCGCTGGTTGCGATGCGACGGCACCACCATCACCGTATGGGTCCGGCCCAGGTCCGTCACCGTCGCGGCGATGTGCTCCCGGGCAGGCAGTAGCCGCGCAGCGCCGGCGAGCAGGAGCCCGCGGGCACGCTGAAGGGTTTTCTGGTCGAAGACGCGGGATACGTCCTCTTCGGCAAAGGGAACCGGGGCGCCGGCAGGCGATGAAGCCCGCGCAGTGTGGTTGACCAGTGGCATGAATCTTTTTGCTGGATGTTACGGAGGCGTCGGATCTCAAGAGAGGGCGAAGGACGGAGCATACCTATTTTTGGCCGCCATTACCACACACCTCTGTCTCGGCATATCAGCAGAGACCGATCACGACAGGTTACGCGAAACGGTATAGCTTGCTTTTCCGGCATATTGCCGATCTTTGCACAACGAAGGACAGGATCCATGGCCGCCGCTTCCGGCAAAGGTCAGGCCCAGGCGGCCAAGTTCACGTCGGGATCGCCGCTGCGCCACGTCGTGGTGATGACGACCACCGGCTCCGTCGGCCTGATGGCGGTCTTCGCGGTCGATCTGGCGAACCTGTTCTACATCTCCATGCTTGGGGTCCGGGAACTGGCCGCCGCGGTCGGATTTGCCGGGACGATCCTGTTCTTCCAGA
This sequence comes from Skermanella sp. TT6, assembly GCF_016653635.2. Classification (NCBI taxonomy): domain Bacteria; kingdom Pseudomonadati; phylum Pseudomonadota; class Alphaproteobacteria; order Rhodospirillales; family Azospirillaceae; genus Skermanella; species Skermanella cutis. The sequence goes on along the minus strand of NZ_CP067420.1, from coordinate 2,724,851 downwards.
TCTCGCTGTGCATCGGCCTGACCATCGGCACCGGCGCGATCGTCGCCCGGGCGATCGGCTCCGGCGACCGGGAGGAGGCCCGCCGGCTCGCCGGCTCCAGCCTCGTCGTGATGCTGGCCGTGACCCTGGCGGTCGGCATCCTGACGGTCCCGTTCCTCGACCCGATCCTGTCGGCCCTCGGAGCCCAGGGGGAGACCAAGCGGTTCGCCGAAACCTACCTGACGATCGTCTCGCCGACCATGCCGCTGCTCGGCGTCGGCATGTGCTGCTCGGCGCTGCTTCGGGCCGTCGGGGATGCCCGGCGATCCATGAACGTGACCCTGTTCGCCGGCCTGGCGACGGCCGTGCTGGACCCGATCCTGATCTTCGGTTTCGACCTCGACCTGATGGGGGCCGCGATCGCGGCGCTGCTGTCCCGCTGCGTCCTGGTCGCGATCGGATGGCACGGCGCATCGACGGTCCACGGGCTGGTGGGGCGCCCTTCGATGGCGGCGCTCCCGCGGGATGCCCGGGCGCTGTTCCGGGTCGCGGGTCCTGCGATCCTGACCAATGTCGCCACCCCCGTCGCCTCGGCTTACGTGACCTTTTCCATGGCGAGGTTCGGCGACGCGGCGGTCGCCGGGCTGGCGATCGTCGACCGGGTCGTGCCGGTCGCGTTCGGCGTGATCTTCGCCCTGAGCGGCGCGGTCGGGCCGATCTTCGCCCAGAACCTGGGCGCGCGGATCTTCGGGCGCATCCGCGAGACCCTGCGGGCCAGCCTGACCGTGATGCTGACCTATGTCGCGGCGGTCTGGCTCATCCTGTTCCTGGGCCAGGACCTGCTCGTCCAGGTCTTCTCGGTCGAGGGCGTGGCGGCCGACATCGTGCGTCTGTTCTGCACGCTGACCGCCGGCGGGTTCCTGTTCATCGGCTGCCTGTTCGTCGCCAACGCGGCCTTCAACAACCTGGGCTTCCCGCTGCTGTCCACCGGCTTCAATTGGGGCCGGGCCACCCTGGGCACGATCCCCTTCGTCACCCTGGGCGCCTGGGCGGGAGGCGCCCAGGGCATCGTGATCGGCCAGGCGGCGGGCGCCCTCGTCTTCGGTCTGGCCGCCGTGGTCGTCGCCTTCCGGGTGGTCGGCCGGCTGAGGGACGACCGGCTCGGACCCGAGCCGGCGCCCGAATGGCCCGAGGCGCCGGCCCAGCCCGTCTCGTCGGGCAAGGCGGCGCTCGCGACCCTCGCCGCACCCCGTCCGGCCGCGGGCGAGGACTGACCGGCGTCAGACGACGGGCAACGCCCCCAACGCGCCGGCCGAGCGGATCAGCCGCACCTCCAGAGCCGCCTTCCGGCCGCGGACCGGGACGAACTGCAGGGGGTGCCGACCCAGATCGATGCCGGCCCGTGCCTCGACCTCGCGGCTGACAACCAGTTCGACCTCGTTGTCCTTGGCGATCTGTTCCAGCCGGGAGGTGGTATTGACCGGGTCGCCGATCGCGGTGAAGGACCGGGCGCGGCCATAGCCCATCTCGCCCAGGATCACCGTTCCTGCGTGGATGCCGATGGCGACGCGCAACGGGTTGGGCAGGTCGTGCTCCAGGTCGCGGTTGAGGCGGTCGATGCGCTCGGCGATGGCGCGGGCCGTCACGAGCGCGTCGTTCGCCGCCCTGACCGGATCGTCGCTGATGCCGAACAGCGCCATCATGCCGTCGCCGATGAACTTGTCGATATGGCCGTTGTTGCTTTCCACCGCCTGCCCGACCGCCTCGAAATAGCGGTTCAGGACGAAGACGACGTCGTAGGGCAGCCGCGCCTCCGACAGGCTGGTGAAGCCGCGGAGGTCGGCGAACAGGATCACGATCTCCCGCTCCTGGCCCTCCAGGTGGGTGGAAGGCCGGAGAGCCAGCTCGGGAGTCGAGGCCGGCGGCATCAGCGGACGCACCGTCAGGCTGTGCTTGGGCCTGACCATGCAGGCGAGGCGGACGTCGGCCGCCGCGCCGATCCGGGTCAGCACCCGCTGTTCGACCGAGGATGGCGCCGGCAGCCTGTCGCGGCCCAGTCCGACGCTGACGCGGCAGGTCGAGCAGCGACCCCGCCCGCCGCAGACGGAAGCGTGCGGAACGCCGTAGGCCCGGCTCATCTCCAGGATGCTGGCGCCGGGAAGGAGCGTCACGGTGGGACCGTCGGCATAACTCAAGGTCATGGTGCCGAACCGGGACGACAGCAGGTTGCGGACGCCCCGGGCGAACAAGGTAGCCGCTATCAGACCCGCGAAGCCGTAGCGGAAGAACAGGGCCGTCTTTCCGACGAAGGCGGTCGAGGTCGGCCCGGGAACCTGCGCCGCCTTGAGGATCTCGGCGACAGCTGCGCCGTCCGCCGTCTCGACCAGCAGCGCCCGTCCCGACACGACGAAGCCCAGCAGCGCCAGGGTCGGGACCAGCACCGCCAGGGTGAAGAGCCCGGGCGCCACCGATCGGTACCAGGGCCGCAGCCGCAGCCAGAAATGCAGCCCGACGCAGCCATGGACCCAGGAGATGATCATCACCGTGCTTTGCAGGATGCCCAGGTGGGGCGCCAGCCGCCAGTAGGTCAGCTGGACCAGGGCGTAGCTGGGCTGCACGCCGTAGAGTTCGGCGACCGCCCGCGTGCCCAGCACGTGCTCGATCAGCAGGAACGGGATGGCGAGCCCGAGCAGAAGCTGCATGAACTGCCAGGCCGGCATCCGCATCACCCGCCGGTCGTAGAGCGACCACAGCGCGTGGACGGAATGGACGACCGCCGCCGCCAGGATGACGATCCAGCCCCCGGCGAACTGCCAGGAGAGCAGGAAGCGCCAGCGGTCCATCGCCTCGAGCGAGACGAGACCCAGCGAATGGTTCAGCATGTGCATCAGCACATAGGCGAACAGCACGAGTCCCGAGATCGTACGCAGTTGCTGGAAGCGGCGGCTTCCGGAGAGAATTGGCATCGGGAACTTCGGGCTGGTCGTTGGTGCGGCGCAGTTGCTTACCGAAAGTGGTCCCGGATCGCGCTTTGACCAGAGGCACGATCCGGGGCATCGGTGTCAAGCCCACTTTGCTCCGGCGTCAGCCGACCAGGGCGCGCGTCGCGATGAACAGCACCGACGGCGCCATCAGGCATCCCAGCCCGGTGTAGAAGGTCGCCGTCATGGCGCCGTAGGGAACCAGCTTCGGATCGGTCGCGGCGAGGCCGCCGGCGACGCCGCTGGTGGTGCCCATCAGCCCGCCGAACACCATCGCCGAACGGGGATTGTCCAGGCCGATGCTCTTCGCGACGAAAGGAGTTCCGATCATCACCAGGATCGACTTGATCAGGCCCGCGGCGATGCTGAGCGCCATCACGTCGGAACTGGCGCCGAGCGCGGCACCCGTCACGGGTCCCACGATGTAGGTCACGGCTCCCGCCCCGATGGTCGCCATGCTGACCGCGTCGGAATAGCCGAAGGCCATGGCGACCGCGGCGCCTACCACGAAGGAGACGATGATCCCGGCGAACAGCGCCACGACGCCGCTGACGCCGGCCTTCCGGATCTCGCCGAAGCTGACGCCGAAGGCGGTCGCGATGATCGCGAAGTCGCGCAGCATGGCGCCTCCCATCAGGCCGATGCCGGCCAGCAGGGGCACGTCGGCGATCCCCTTGTTCCCGCCGGTCATGATGCCGCCGAAATAGGCCGCGATCAGTCCGAGGATGATGGCGACGGCTGATCCGTGCAGCCAGCCCCGGGTCAGCTTGGCCGAAAGCCAGTAGGAGATCCAGATGGTGGCGCCGACCACCGCGAAGGCGGTGACGAGGCCGTTCTTGACGAGGATGTCGCCCAGGGTCTCAAGCATGGCCGATCATTCCCCACCCTTGATCGCCACGGGCTCGGCCCGTTCGGCCTCCTCGCGCGGCTGGCCGATCCGGGTGATCACCGGGACCAGCGCGAAGCTGACGACCACCGCCAGGCTGCCGGCCAGAACCGCCGCCGGACCGCCCTTCAGGGCGGCGACCACGTTCTGCTGGGCCGCCATGGCGACGACGATGGGGATGTAGATGGCGCTCCAGAAGCCGATGCCCTGCTGGCACCACTGGTCCAGCCGGAAATCCTTCTTCAGGTGGTCGGTCACCAGGATGAGCAGGAGCATCGCGATGCCGACGCCGCCGACATTGGCCTGGACGCCGATCGCCATGCCGAGAAGTTCGCCGATGACCATGCCCACGAGCATGCAGATCGACAGGAGTGCGACTCCGTAGATGACCATTTGAACGTTTCCTCGGATTTGTTCGCGGTTTTCGCTTCGAAGCCAGGATCAGCCCGTCTTGGCGCGGGCGTAGAGATCCTTGTTGGCGTCGCGCAGCAGGTTCTTCTGCACCTTGCCCATGGTGTTGCGGGGCAGCTCGTCGACGAAGAGGACCCGCTTCGGCTGCTTGTACTTGGCGAGCCGGCCCTCGAGGGCCTGCAGGATCCCGCGCTCGTCGATGTCCGCGCCCGGCTTGCGGACGACCAGGGCCGTCACTCCCTCGCCGAAATCGGGATGGGAAACGCCGATCACGGCGCTTTCGACCACGCCCGGCAGCGCGTCGATCTCGACCTCGACCTCCTTGGGATAGACGTTGTAGCCGCCCGTGATGACGAGGTCCTTGCCGCGGCCGACGATATGGACGTAGCCGCTCCCGTCGATCTTGCCCAGGTCGCCGGTGATGAAGAACCCGTCCGGCCGGAACTCGGCCGCCGTCTTCTCCGGCATGCGCCAGTAGCCCTTGAAGACGTTGGGCCCCTTGACCTCGATCATGCCGATCTCGCCGCCGGGCAGGGGCCGGCCGCTGTCGGGATCCGTCACGCGGATGGCGATGCCGGGCAGGGCGGGTCCGACCGTCCCGGCGATCCGCTCGCCGTCATAGGGATTGGAGGTGTTCATGTTGGTTTCGGTCATGCCGTACCGCTCCAGGATGCGGTGGCCGGTCCGCTCGGCCCAGGCGTCGTGCGTCTCGGCCAGCAGCGGGGCCGAGCCGGAGACGAACAGGCGCATGTGGGAGACGGCGTCGCGGGTCAGTCCCGGATGCTGGAGCAGGCGCACATAGAAGGTCGGAACGCCCATCATGACCGTCGCGCGCGGCATCAGCCGGAGCATCGTATCGGCGTCGAACCGCGACACGAAGATCAGCGAGGAGCCGGCCATCAGGGTGACGTTTGTGGCGACGAACAGGCCGTGGGTGTGGAAGATCGGAAGCGCGTGGAGCAGCACGTCGTCCGGCGAGAACCGCCAGGACCGGGCGAGGGTCAGCGCGTTCGATGCCAGGTTGTCGTGGCTGAGCATCGCGCCCTTGGAGCGGCCGGTCGTCCCCGAGGTATAGAGGATCGCCGCGAGATCGTCGGGGCCGCGCTCCACGTCGGTGAAGCCGGTCCCGCACGCGGCGGCACCGTCCATCAGCGAACCGGTCCCGTCAATGCCCAGCGTCTCGACCGCGGCCACGCCCTTGGACCGGGCAAGCGGCTCCAGGGCCTCCCTGGCGGAAGGGGCGCAGACGACCACGCGCGGCTCCGCGTCGCCCAGGAAGTAATCCAGCTCGGCCAGGGTATAGGCGGTGTTGAGCGGCAGATAGACGGCGCCGGCGCGCAGGCAGGCGAGATAAAGGACGATGGCTTCCGCGCTCTTTTCCAGCTGGACCGCGACGCGGTCGCCGGGCTGGACGCCGCGTTGGATCAGCAGGTTCGCCATGCGGGAGGACAGCGCCACCGCGTCGCCGTACGTCATCACCCGGGAGGAGCTTCCGGGCTTTTCGGCGGCGGGCGTCTCGATGAAGGTCCGGTCATCGGCCGGCATGCGGTCGCGCATCAGCGCGAACAGATGGTTTGGCATCGCTCTAACCTTTACCTGCGGGAACTTTCGTTTGGGCCTTGCCGGCCTGCTTCTGCGGTTGCGTGTCGGCGCGCAGCAGCTTGCGGACCGAACTGGAGGCGACGACCTCGCCCTGGGCCGCGAACCGCTCGTGGTTGGTCTCGATATCGTCGAGCTTGTACAGGTAGTTGACCATCAGCCCGTGGGCCTGGCGAAGGCCGCGCTCCGACAGGTCGCCCAGGAAGTTCAGACGCTCCAGCCGGGCACCGTTGCCCAGGTGGAACTTGGCGACCGGATCGACCGGCTTGCCCGACGGCGACTTGGCCTTGAGCAGATAGCAGGCGGCGGCCGGGGTCAGCACTGCCTGGACCTTTTCGCGGACGGCGGGATCGGTGTGCCAGCCCGGGCGGTCGAGCGCCTCCAGCGCGGATCTGTCATCGGGTGTCAGCATCGTCGAAGCCCCATCCGCCCGTTCGCGCGCCAGCCAGCCGGCGAAACCCGGGACCGGGGACAGGGTGACGAAGGTCGTCAGGCCGGGCAGCTCCCGCTTCAGGTCCTCGACCACCTGCTTGATCAGGAAGTTGCCGAAGGAGACCCCGCGGAGCCCTTCCTGGCAGTTCGAGATCGAATAGAAGACCGCGGTGGTCGCCTCGTCAGCCGGGATCGGCTGGCGATCCTCGGCCAGCAGGGTGCCGATGGCCGACGGAATGTCCTTGGACAGCGCTACCTGCACGAAGATCAGCGGCTCGTCGACCAGCTGCGGATGGAAGAAGCCGAAGCAGCGGCGGTCGGTCGGCTCCAGCCGGCGGCGCAGGTCGTTCCAATCCCGGATCGTATGGACCGCCTCGTAGCGGATGATCTTTTCCAGGATATTGGCCGGCGTCGTCCAGTCGATCCGGCGCAGCACCAGGAAGCCCCTGTTGAACCAGGACGAGAACAGGTGGACGAAGTCGGCGTCCAGGGCGGCCAGATCGGGATGGCTGCCGAGATGGCGGGTCAGCTCCTCCCGGATGCGGACCAGCGCCTCCGTCCCGCACGGCGCCAGGTTCAGGCGGCGGATCACCTCCTGCCGCCGTGGCTCCGCCGCCTTGTGCAGGGCCAGGATGGCCTTGGCGTCACCCGAGGCATGATAGCCCTCGATCGCCCGCTCCAGCCTCGCCTTGTCGGGGCCGAACCGTTCCGCCAGCAGGATCAGGAAGGCGCGGCGCGCGTCTGAGTCCAGCTTCCGCCAATGGGCCAGGATCTCCCCGGCCAGCGCCACGCCGGATGCCTCGCCCCGCCCGCTGAGCAGCGCCTCGCACAGGGTGGCAAGGTCGGAGGGCGATACGGGGCCGCCGGTGGAGCCGCTGCGGCCGAGCAGCGACCGGCCACGATCCGCGATCGAAACCATCAGGTCGCCGAGGAAGGAAGTGCTGGTGTTCATGAAGCGGGCCTCATCAGCTTTGCTGGCAGTCGCATGGTTCTTCCTCCATACAGGGGTCTTGTATGCGATCGGCGCCGGTGTGCATTATGAAGCGCGATCCTGTAGACAAAGTCAACAGGTCTTGTATACAAGAATGAGGTTCATGTGGACATGACTGGGCGGGACCTGGACGAACCACGGCTCAAGCTGAGGGACCGGATCGAGAACGAAATTCTGACCGGTGCCATGCCGCCGGGGTACCGGCTGGATGAAATGACCCTGGCCGCGCGGTTCGGCGTCTCGCGCACTCCGGTCCGCGAGGCCCTGTTCCAACTGGCGTCGGCCGGCCTGATCGAGATCCGGCCCCGCCGGGGCGCGGTCGTCACGGAGGTCGGGCCGGAGCGTCTGGTCCAGATGTTCGAAGTGATGGCGGGCCTGGAAGGCATGGCCGGGCGGCTCGCCGCGCGGCGCCAGACCGACGCCGACCGTCGGAACCTGACGGAAACCCACGAGGCGTGCCGGCGCGCGGCGGAGACCGCCGATGCCGATGCCTACTACTATGAGAACGAGCGGTTCCATCACGCGATCTACGCGGCGAGCCACAACGCCTTCCTGATCGAGCAGTGCGCGGCCCTTCACCGCCGCCTGAAGCCATACCGGCGCATCCAGCTCCAGGTCATGAACAGGGTCGCGAATTCGCTCGCGGAACACGAGGCCGTGGTGGACGCCATCTTGAAGATGGACGGCGATCGGGCGGAGCGCCTGCTTCGGGACCACATCATGATCCAGGGCGACCGGTTCTCCGACCTGATGGCATCCTTGGCCGAGCGGAACCCGGAGCGGTCGAGGGGCGGCTAGTCCGCACAGCGCTTGCGACCCGTGGCCGCGGGGAGCGGACCCGGGTCAGGCAGCGAGGCCGCCTTCCACCTCAGCGATGCGCGCGGCAAGTTCGGTCCAGGACAGGCCGGCGATCTCGTCGGGCAGGTCGTCCAGCAGGTCGGCCGGGAGATCCCGCAGGAATTCGGGCGGGAGACCGGCCGCGAAGGCCTCGATCAAGCCCGCGGGCAGTCCGGCGGCAGAAGTCGGGGCCGGGTTGGGGTCACTCTCTGAAACCGGCGGAAGGTCATCCTTGGTCACTGTCCCGGGCTCGGGCTCGGCCTCGGAGGCCGGAGCGGCGGGCTCAGGGGCCGCCGGGACGCTGTCCAGCCACTCCATGGGGTCGGGAGCCATTTCCTGGACGTCGGCATCGGGCGACCAGCCTTCGCCGTGGAAATGGTGGGGGAGGCGACGATCCTGGACGACGCCGAGCAGCTTGAGCTGGAACTCCACGGCGCGCATGGCGATTCCAGGCTTCTTCGCCGCCACGGCGTCGGCGATGATCGTCTCCATCACCTCCGCGGCGCGGTCGAGGCGGGATTGGTGGAAAGCCCGCCGCTCGGCGCGGAGCGCGTCGATGCGGACGCGGATCTCCTGCCGGCCCAGCAGGAAGTGGCCGCGCTGCTTCGCTCCCCGCGGCGAGTAGCCGGCCCGCCGGGCCGCCTCCGCGGCGGACGCGCCGGCGGCGATCTTCTCGCAGAAGAGTTCCTGTCGGATGGCGAGCGGGGGCGAGGGGGCGATCATGGCGGCACGCTTTCGCTAGCGGTTTAGGATAAAGGAATTTTATCCTTTATTTCGCCGCCAGGTCAAGCTTGTTTTCCCAAGTATCAAAGGTCCCGATTTTCCGCACCATGTTGGGCCCTGGGTTCAACCTTTGATCGGTGGACCATTGTAGGTTGGATCCATGGCCCGACAACGGGCCAGAATTTACCGGGGCCCTCCGGCTCCGCTCCCATAATGGACAAGTCGAAGGCACGGCTGTCCGGCACGGTTGTTGCCAACTCGATAAGAGGATGCTTTTCCAGTAGAGCATTCCTCCCTTCATCGTCATGACCGGGCTTGACCCACGGCTGTCCGGTAGGGTACTTGCTAATCAACCATTGAGAACGTTACTAACGATCGTTTTCTCCGTCAGTTCGTCATCCGCGGGCTTGACCTGCGGATCTCAAGGTACGGAGGCTCCGATGCTTCCCGTGAAAGATGGCCGGATCAAGTCCGGCCATGACGAAAATGGAGTACTTTTACCTGTGACTAACCCTTTCGCATCGCAAGCAATCGCTGTGCCGGACAGCCGTGGATCAAGTCCGGCCATGGCGAAAATGGAGTAATTTTACCTGAGACTAGCCCTTTCGTAGATAAGGCAATCGCCGTGCCGGATAGCCGTGGATCAAGTCCGGCCATTACGAAAAGGGGGGCGTTTTTGTCCACAGCGCGGCCTTTCGAGCGAAAGGCAATACCGTGCCCGACAGCCTTGAGACGGAGACAGGTGTCGGAGTTCGCCCTGCGGGCGAACTCCGATCTACCGTGGCTAAGGATTGCCTTCCTCCCGGTCAGACCACGCGGAAGTTCTTGAACTGCCAGGGGTCCGTCGTATCCACGTCCTCCGGGAACAGGACGCCGCGGTTGTAGAGCGGGGTCCAGTCGCTGTAGGCGCCGGTCAGCTTGCCCAGGTAGGGGGCGGCGATCTCCAGCACGCGGTTGTGGTTCATCTCCTCCGGCTCGACGATGCCGGCCCGGGGGTTCTCGATCGCCCAGATCACGCCGGCCAGGGCGGCGGCGGTCACCTGGAGGCTGGTCGCGTTGTTGTGCGGGCACAGCTCTCTGGCTTCCTTGATCGAGAGCTGGGACCCGAACCAGTACGCGCCTTTCTTGTGACCCATCAGCAGCACGCCCAGTTCGTCGATGCCGCCGATGATCTCGTCCATCATCAGGCGCTTTTCCGGTTGAAGGGCCCAGGTCTTTCCGGCGAACTCGTGCAGCGACAGGATCGCGTCGTCGCACGGGTGGTAGGCATAGTGGACGGTAGGCCGGTAGCGGACGGAGGTGCGGTCCCAGACGGTCAGGTAGTCGGCGATCGAGATCGCCTCGCTGTGGGTGATCAGGAAGCCGTGGAACGGACCTTCCTTCGGCGTCCAGGTCCTCACCCGGGTGCCGGCACCGGGACGCATCAGGTAGATCGCGGCGTCGCAGCCGAACTCATGGCGCCGGCCGTCGGACGGAAGGCCCTTCTCATGGGTGCCCCAGCCCAGCTCGGCCGGTTGGGCGCCCTCGCCGACGAAGCCGTCGATCGACCATGTGTTGACGAACTCCCCGCGCTTCTTGGGGACGCTGGCCACCTGGGTGTCGCGTTCTGCCACATGGATGGCCTTGATCCCCAGCGTCTGCGCCAGTTCGGCCCAGCCGTTGCGGGTCCGGGGTTCCTTGACTTCCAGGCCGGTGTCGCGGGCGATGTTGAGCAGCGCCTGCTTCATGAAATGCGAGACCAGTCCCGGATTGGCGCCATGGGTGATCACCGCGGTCGGACCGTTGGCGAAGCCGCCCTTGTGCTGGAGCACCGATTCGCGCAGCGCATAGTTCGAGCGCAACGAGGGCGACAGGCTGGTGTCGGTGTAGCCACCGGCCCAGGGCTCGATGCAGGTGTCGAGATAGAGGGCGCCCCGGGTATGGCAGAACTTGATCAGCGACAAGCTGGACACGTCGACCGACAGGTTCAGGATGAAGTCGCCCTCGCCGACCATGGGGTCGAGCACGGTCCGGAAGTTGTCGCGGGTCAGCGCCACGCGGTGGAACTTGACGCCGTATTCCTCCGCCTCGGCGTTGCCGCGGTCCTCGGCCGTCACGATCGAGATCTGCTCGGGCTTCATGTCGATGTGGCGCAGCAGGAGAGGCAAGATGCCCTGGCCGATGCTGCCGAATCCGACGATGACGATGCGGCCGGCAAACTTGACGATGGGGTTGGTCGTGGTCATGGCATTTTCCGAACAGGCTGGAGGTGGCTGACGAATGTCGGGGCCCCGCTGGGTGGATGGGTTGACGGGTCAGAGAGTAGAGGACAGGCTGCGTTCAGGCAGCCTGTTCCGTGATGTAGCCGACCGAAATCGCAGCTTGGCCGCTCCGATCGGACAGATCCGCATGTTCATCGGCCAGATCCAGGTAACCCGGAGTTTCCAGGAGGGGCCGATCGGTCACGTCGACGAGGCGAGCATTGTCGAATCCGTTGAACGCGGTCCGCAGGCAGGAACCGTAGGCGCCGAGCTGGCCCAGCTCGATCCAGTCGCCGGTCCGGATATCGGCCGGCAGCATGAAGGGGCCGGCCATGTAGTCGGCGCTGTCGCAGGTCGGGCCATAGAAGGCGAACGCCTCCTCCGCCGCGTCCGAGGCCACGGCGTCGGGCCGGATCATGCGCGCCGGGAAGCGGAACGCCGGGACGCCGGCATCGGACAGGCTCCCGTAGACGCCGTCGTTGATGAACAGCTCGTTGCCGCGCCGCCTGATCACCTGGACCAGCAGCGAGACGCCGGGGGCGACCAGGGCGCGGCCGGGCTCGCACCACAGGCGGGTGCGCTTCGGCAGGCCCAGGCGCGCGAAGCCGCGCGCGACGGCTTCCATGAAGTCGTCGAGCGGAGGCGGCGTGACGCCGGGATAGCTGACCGGGAAGCCGCCGCCCACGTCCATCACGTCGATCTCGACGCCGGCCCGCGCGATCACCGTGCCCGCCAGTTCGAGCGCCCGCTCGTAGGCGGCGGGATCCAGGCACTGCGACCCGACATGGAAGCAGATGCCGACCTTGCGGCCGACGGCACGGGCGCTGCGCAGCAGCCTGGCAGCCTCGTCCGGAGCGGCCCCGAACTTGCCGGACAGGTCGTAAACGGCCGACCCCTTCGGCAGGCCGAGGCGGATGAACAGCCCCAGGTCGTCGGCACTGTCGGTCTGCTCGACCAGCTTCTCCAGTTCCTCGGCGCTGTCGAGCGAGAAGTCGCGTACGCCGAAGTCGAAATAGGCTTGTCGGATGGCGTCCGGCGACTTGACCGGGTGCATGTAGTGGATCTCGGCGTTCGGGAACATCTGGCGGACCAGACGGACCTCGCCCGGAGAGGCGGCATCGAAATGGCGCACGCCTCCCTCGTAGAGCGCGCGCAGCACGGCGGGCTCCGGATTGCACTTCACGGCGTACAGCACGTCGCCGGGGAACGCGGAGACGAAGCGGGCGGCGGTCGCCGACAGGACGGCGGGACGAAGGCAATGGACCGGATCGGACGGGCGCAGCGTCTCGACCAGATTGTCGACGCAGGTGACCGGGCGGCGGACCGACGGCGCACCGCGGCGGTTGAGCGTGGTGCCTCGGCGCAGCGGCGAGACGGCGGAACGGTAGCGGACTTGAGCCATGACGCATCCTCTCGTGGGCCGCGGCCGCGCCGGCAGACCCATGAAGACAAAACGACCCCAACGGCTTGAAAGCCGCGGGAATGGACGAATTGAGCGGGGATGTGGGTGGCAAATCGGGCGACGCTCCGGCACCGCTCGAACATGCGGTGTGCGGATTTTCTCAGCGCCGGCGGATTTGCCCGCTACCTTACGGTACTAAAGCCTTCTGGCCGAAATCTAACATACTTACCTCCCTCTCGGGATCGGCCCACGGATGACCGATTCTGCCAAAAAGGACGCGGTACGTCGTTACATAACCTCAAAGGGCCAGCGGCACGTGCGGGTGCGTCAACGACCGTTGAGATACTCTTTCTGTGCGCAGATGCAAGAGTATTTTTGTTACAGATCCGGATTTTTAGCCGGGGAGTCAGGAAAGCCCGGCTACAGCAGTGCCAGAGCCAGATAGTCGCCGAGATGACGCCAGACGCAGCCGACTTCGCGGAACCCGACCTGGCGCAGGGCGGCCAGATGGAACTCCATGGTCATCTCCTGCTTGCGCGGAAGATTGGAGAATCGGCGGTGGCGTTCGGCCACGGCAGCCTGCAGCGCGGGCTCGGCCGCGACGGCTTCCCACCAGCCGACCCAGTCGTGGGCTCCATCCGCCTTCGCCGCCGCCCGGTTCGCCTTGATCGACGCCGCCGTCATGCGCCTGAGGGTCGGTTGGGTCTGATCGTAGGAGCAGATGTCGCCGTTGACGAAGACGCCGCCGGGCGCCAGCACCTGCGTGAGATCCTGGTAGACGCGCATCAGGTTCGGAGCGCCCAGCCAGTGCAGGGCGGTGGTGCTGACGACGGCGTCGAACTGCCGGCCCTCCAAATAGTCGACCCAATCCTGCCGGCGCATGTCCAGTTCGATCCAGCTCCGGTCGGGGCTTTCGGTGTGGACGGCGCGGGCGAGGGTGAGGAGGACGGGATCATAGTCGAGGCCGACGACCTCCGCGCCGGGCAAGCGTTCCGCGAGGCGGTCGCCCAGGCTGCCCGGACCGCATCCGAGGTCCAGGATGACGGGGGCGACGAGGCCGGCGGCGGTCAGGGCGTCCGCGATGATCTCGAACCGGATCTCCCGGTGACCGACATAGCCTTCCTGCTGCCGGTCCCATTCCTTGATCCAGCGGGACGCCTTTTCCACGGTCAAGTTTCGCATCCGGGTCGCCGTCAACGCCTGATCCATACACGACATCCTATTCCTGGGCTGCACGCCTGGTCCATGATCGTACGAACGTAAGCGATCCGTCCGACGATAAAACCACTTGTGACATAAAGTCTTCACGAATGCCGGGGCGGTGACGAAGCAATTGGGTATGACCCTAATGGTGCAACGCAGCAATCGTTCGAGCTATCGGAAGGATAATTTCGTTCATGATCAACGTGTTGAAAGAAATTCCTGACGCGAAAACTGAAGAGATTTCCACTGCTTTGCTGTCGGCGCGGTCCGTGCGGATCGAGCGCATCGTATCCCACGGACAGGCGTCACCGCCGGGCTTCTGGTATGATCAGGAAGAGGCCGAATGGGTGCTTGTGCTCACCGGATCCGCCATCCTGGAGATCGAGGGCGAGGCGGAAACCAGGCCGCTGGGACCTGGCGATCACGTCAACATTCCGCCCCGCCGGCGTCATCGCGTCGCCTGGACGGATCCCGACCAGCCCACCGTGTGGCTGGCCGTGTTCCATGCCGGCTAGCGGCGTTGCACGACGGTTCTGACATGCCCCGTGGAGCGGAGTGCAGGCCGGCCTCGCCCGGCAGGGCCAAGGCCGGCACCTTGCGTCAAGGCTCCGGCCACGCTGTGGGCGATCGAAGCCGTCGTGCTGCGGCCGTCACCGTCCGCCGACTTCCTTTTCCAGGTCGGAGATCCGTTTCGCCATCGCGGTGCGGATGCCGGGCGCGACGGTGGGCTTGAGGGCGGCGAACTGCTCGCGGAGCTGCTTCAGCAGCACGACTTTCTGGTCGCGGCTGCGCTTGATGGCGACGTTGTCCGAGTGTTGGCCTTCGAAGGCGCGCATGACTGTTTCGTCCGTTGCTGTCTGGGGTGCTCGTATCCGGACGGGACCATAAGGGTCAGTACTTGGGAATTCAAGCAGTTACGATCGGGTGTTGAGGTGCCGCGTCAAGTCGGATCAGGCCTGTCACGCGGGGGTCGTCGGCGATGCGGACTTCCTGGCGGACCGGCACGAACCCGGCGCGCTGGTATAGGCGCAGGGCCTTGGGGTGGTCCAGCGTGCAGGTATTGACGGTCAGCTTCCGCGCCCCTCCCGTCCAGGCCGCGTCGATCGCGCAACCCAGCAGGAAGGGGCCGAGCCTCATGCCCACGAATTCCGGGATCATGCCGAAATACCGCAGATCCACGATGCCGTCCCTGCCGCGCCGGTCCAGTTCCGCGAAGCCGGCCGGAACGCCGCCGACATACAGCACCGTGATCTCGACCTTGGGATCATGGATGACCGCGGACAGCGCGTCGTCGTCCAGCTTGCGCCGGTCGACCCAGAGCCAGGGCTCCCCGACCGTGTTGTAGAGATACCGATAGAAGGAGACCGTCGGCCGCTCGGCCCGAAGCAGCGCCAGCTTCTCGACCGGCGGGCGAAGCTTCGGCGCGTTGGGCGGGCTGGTCATCTCCAGGAAGGTAATGACCACACGGAGCTTGCCCGGAGGCAGACCCGGCACGACGCGAAGATCGGGTGGGGTCGGCATCAGGCCTCCTTCACCGCTATCAGGAACTTGCCTTCGAAGGCCCGGTCTCTACCGGCAGGTCCTCGCGCCGGCCCCATTCCGCCCAGGAGCCGTCGTAGACGGCGACGTCCTCCTTGCCCAGGAGATAGAGCCCCAGAGCCGCGACGCAGGCGGTGATGCCGCTGCCGCAGCTGGTGACCACCGGGCGCTTCATGTCGATCCCGGCCTTATCGACGAGCGACCGGAGCTCTTCCGCCGGCTTGAAGGTGCGGTCCCCGGCGTTCAGCAGGTCGGCGAACGGCAGGTTGAGGCTGCCCGGGATGTGCCCGGCCCTGCGGCCCGGCCAGAAATCGGGCTCGGCCCCGGTGAACCGGCCGGCGGCCCGTGCGTCCACGATCTGTTCCCGGCCGTTGCCGACCGTGTCCAGGATCTGCCCGGCGTCGCGGACCAGGAAGGTGTTGAGGCGGGCGGTGAAATGGCGCTCGCGCGGCATCGGCGGGAGATCCTCCAGGGGCCGCCCCTCGGCGATCCATTTCGGCAGGCCGCCGTCCAGCACCGCCACGTCGCGGTGGCCGAACACGCGGAACATCCACCAGACGCGCGCGGCGCTCATCAGACCGTGGGTGTCGTAGACGACGATGCGGACGCCGTCGCCCAGGCCGAGCTTGCGGACCCGCGAGGTGAACTTCTCCGGCGCCGGCAGCATGTGCGGCAGATCGCCGGAGGTGTCGGCGATCTCGTCGATGTCGAAGAAGACCGCTTCCGGGATGTGGCGCTCGTTGTATTCGGCGCGGGCGTCGCGGTCGGCACCCGGCAGGAAGTAGGTCGCATCGACCACCCGGACATCGGGAGCGCTCAGATGCTGGGCGAGCCAGTCGGTGCTGACCAGCGCGTCGGGCTTGGAATAAGGCATCGTTTCCCCTCGAAAGATCGGTGCGGCTTCAGCCGGCCGTCATGTTGCGAGCGCGACGACCACGCGCCGGTTCTGTTTGCCCTTGTTCTCGATCTTGACGACCTCGACCCGGCCGATCTCGCCGGTGCGGGCGACATGGGTGCCGCCGCAGGGCTGAAGGTCCACGCCGTCGATCTCGACCAGCCGGACCTTGCCGGTGCCGGTCGGCGGCTTGACCGACATGGTGCGGACCAGGTCGGGGTTCGCCTCCAGCTCGGCATCGTCGATCCAGCGATACCGGACGGCATGGTCGCCGTCGACCAGCCGGTTCAGCGCCGCCGTCAGTTCGTCCTTGTCCAGGCTGCCGGACGGGACGTTGAAGTCCAGCCGGCTCCTGTCCGCCCCGATCTGGCCGCCGGTCACGGCTCCCGGCACCACCGCGCACAGCAGGTGCAGGCAGGTGTGCATCCGCATATGGGCGAATCGGCGGTTCCAGTCGAGCTCGACCACGACCGGAGCGCCCGGCTCCGGTGCCGCGGCACCCGGCTCGAGCACGTGGATCACCGTATCGGGGCCGTCGCCCTTGATCGTGTCGGCGATCCGGAGCTCGGCCCCGTCATGGCGGAGCACGCCGGTGTCGCCGGGCTGGCCGCCGCCGGTCGGATAGCAGACGGTCCGGTCCAGGACGACGCCGCGGGCGTCGCACGACACGACGGTGGCGTCGCAGCGGGCCGCGTAGGAGTCGTGGCGGAAGATCGTTTCCATGCGCTGCTGAGTCCTCAATCGTCCAGCCAGGCCGGCACAGGCAGGTTCTTCTGCCGGAGAAAGGCGGGATTGAACAGCTTGGACTGGTAGCGCGTCCCGAAGTCGCACAGGATCGTCACGACGGTATGGCCCGGCCCCAGGTCCCGCGCGACCTTCATGGCAGCGGCGACGTTGATCCCGCTGGAGCCGCCGAGGCACAGGCCCTCGTCCTTCAGCAGCTCGAACAGCAGGGGCAGGGCTTCCTCGTCGGTCACGCGGTGCCAGCCGTCGATCGGCGCGCCTTCCAGATTGCGGGTGATGCGGCCCTGGCCGATCCCCTCCGTGATCGAGTTCCCCTCGGCCTTCAGCTCGCCGTGGGCGTAGTGGCCGTAGAGCGCGGAGCCCATGGGATCGGCCAGCACGATGCGGACGTCCGGGTTCTTCTCCTTCAGCGCCATGCCGACCCCCGCCAGGGTGCCGCCGGTGCCGACCGCGCAGGTGAAGGCGTCCACCCGGCCGTCGGTCTGGCGCCAGATCTCCTGGCCGGTGGTCGCCCTGTGGCCCTCGCGGTTGGCGACGTTGTCGAACTGGTTGGCCCAGATCGCGCCGTTCGGCTCGGACGCGGCCAGCTCGTTCGCCAGCGTCTCGGAGTAGCGGACATAGTTGCCGGGGTCCTTGTAGGGCAGGGCCGGGACGAGCCTCAGGTCGGCGCCGACCAGGCGAAGCATGTCCTTCTTCTCCTGGCTCTGGGTTTCCGGCATGACGATGACGGTGCGGTAACCCAGGGCGTTGCCGACCAGGGCCAGCCCGATCCCGGTATTGCCGGCGGTGCCCTCGACGATGACCCCGCCGGGCTTGAGGGCGCCCCGGCGCTCCGCGTCCCGGACGATCGCGATGGCGGCGCGGTCCTTGACGGAGCCGCCGGGATTGAGGAACTCGGCCTTGCCCAGGATGTCGCAGCCGGTGGCCTTGGAGGGGCCTTCCAGCCGGATCAGGGGCGTATCGCCGATGCTTCCGATGAATCCTTCGCGTACGTCCACGGTGAGCGCTCTTCCCTCTGGCCTGTCGGATGGCTGACAGACTAGCTTTCGCCCGTCACCGGATCAAGCGGGCGGGCTCAGGCCCGCTCCAGCCTCAGGCCCTCTCGCTCCTCAGGGCGTCGCGGTGCCTGGCCAGCCAGTTCAGGGCGATGATGCTTGCGGCATTGTCGATCCTGCCGTCGTCGACCCGCCGGATCGCCTCGGCGGAAGGGACGACATGGACGCGGATGTCCTCGTGCTCGTCGGGCAGACCGTGGAGTCCGCCGGCACCGGAGGCGTCCACAAGGCCCAGGAAAACCGTCACGACCTCCGTGCTGCCGCCGATGCTGGCCATGAACTCGCCGATCCGCGCGAGCTCGCCGTCGATCCGGCAGCCGGTTTCCTCGAACGCCTCGCGCCGGGCGACGTCGGCAAGCTCCTCGCCTGGCTTGACCACTCCCGCGGGGACTTCGAAGCTCCAGGCGGATCGCCCGGCCAGGCGCGCCGGCAGGCGGAACTGCTCCACCATCACGACGGCATCGGCCTTCGGGTCGTAGAGCAGGGCCGCGACCGAGTTGCCTCGCTCGAAGATCTCCCGCGAGAGCTCCTCGGTCCAGGTTCCGTCGAACTTCCGGTGGCGGAGCCGGTAGCGGTCCATCCGGAAGAAGCCGTCATGCAGGGTTTCCTTGGCGAGGATCTCGATATCCTGCTCGTCGTTCATGGTGTCGCTCGATCGCATCGGAAAAAAGGCCACGGACAAATGCGGCAACAGGAAATCTCTTATCCCATGCCGCCGCCGGGTGCGAGGACCCCGCCGGACAACCCCGATGCGTCGAACGCCACCCCGCCCGCTACACCTCTTCGGGAACGCTTTCGGGTCTGGCCTCCCCTCCCTCCTGCCCGCGGCGGCCCCGGTTGATCACGGCGCTCTCGCTCACGGTGCGCAGGAAGTCGAGCGCCCGCCGGCGCACGTCCACGTCCGTGATGCTGTAATAGGCCCGCACGAGTTCCGTGGTCTCGCGGCTGAGCAGTATGTCGGAGCCCAGGGGCGATTCGCCGAGCGCGCGGGAGCCGCCGGAAAGTCGCGTCGACATCACGGCCGCGGTCTCGTCCGGCATGTCGTCGAAGAAGTAGGCCACCGGAACGTCCAGGACCCTGGACATGTCGTAGAGCCGGCTGGCGCCGACCCGGTTGGCGCCCCGCTCGTACTTCTGGATCTGCTGGAAGGTCAGCCCGAGGGCGTCCCCCAGCTTTTCCTGGCTGATTCCCAACAGCAATCGGCGCAGGCGGAGCCTGGCGCCCACGTGCGCGTCGATCTCGTTGGCGACATTCTTCGGCTTGCGCATCATTCTCCACGCCCGTCTGCGGCTGCATATCGGATGCCAGGCGTGAAAACATCCGCGCCTCGGACGATCCGACAAAGCAAGCGCGGGCGGATCGCCTCCCCCAAGGAGGCACCGCCGCGCCAGCCGGGGCATGCTATATCCAAATAAATATAAATACCACTAGAAGGCGATAGATCCTTCCGGATAACGCCGCCTATACGAGAAGATATGATGACAGGGTCTCAGAACGTAGGGTTGAGCCGGAGATGGCGGAGACGGTCGATCGACCGGACCGACACCGTCTCGACCCGGCCCGCCCGCTGGATACCGAGCGGGACGCTGACGCCGGCTTCGCCCAAAGCCCAGATCTTCCGATAGAGATCCGCAAGCCGGCTGACCGGCTGGCCGCCGACGGCGACGATCGCGTCGTCCGGCCGCAGGCCGGCCGCCGCCGCAGGGCTGCCGGGCGTGACGCGCTGGATCACGAGCCGGTCTCCGGCCTGCTGGGTGGTGACGCCGAGCCAGGGGCGCGGCGACTCGGCGGAGCGGCCGAGCGCCAGCAGGTCGCCGAGGATGGGGCGGAGCACGTCGACCGGGATGAACATGTTGCCGGGAGCGGCCAGCGGCGGCGCCGCGTCATGCACGAACAGGGAGCCGACGCCCATCAGCTCGCCCCGGGGGGAGACCAGCGCCGCTCCCCCGAACTCGGCGATGGCCGGCGAGGTGAAGATCGCCTCGTCCAGCAGGTATTCCCAGTATCCGGCGAATTCCCGCTTGCTGACGACCAGCGTCGCGTGGACCGCGTCGGGGCCGCCATGGGCGAGGGCCAGCATCGGGTCGCCGACCTTGGCCTCCCCGGAGCGGCCGAGCCGCATCGGCGCGGCACGGAACCCGTACTGCCCCCTGAGCAGGCCGAAGCCGCTGACATGGTCATAGGCCACGATCTCCGCCGGGTGGACCTTGCCTTCCGCGGTCCGGACCTCGACGGCGCTGGCTTCCATGATCAGGTAGCCGATGGTGACGATGAGGCCGCTGCCGTCGATCACGATGCCGCTGCCCAGCCGTTCCGTGCCGAGGCTGTCGGCGGAGCGGGCGTCGGATGGGACCGTCGCCTTGATCCCGACGACCGACTGCATCATCGCGGCCACGTCGGGGGCCTCGACCTGCTGGGCGGCGGCGGGAACCGGCCCCGCGACCCGGGGGACTGCCCACGGGACCGCGGCCAGCGCGGCGATCAGTCCAAGCCGGCCCAGGCGGGCCAGCGGTCGGTCCAGCAGCCGGATAGGCGAAAGCATCGCAAGCCTCCCTCGCATCCGCGCGGTCGCCGCGCGGCTTTCCATTCACATGTGCGGGAAAGGAGGCTTCATCAAGCGCCTGCCCGGGGGAGCGGCCGGACAAAAAAATGGCGGGGGCAGGCAGCGCGGTATCGCCTGCCCCCGCTTCAGTCGCGCCAGCGAAGGAGAGGTGCGAAGGGGATGAAGGGCCCGCGGCTCAGCGCGGCAAGGGCACCAGGATCATCGGCCGGGTGTTCTCCGGCAGCGAAGCGCCCGGAACGGCCAGGAGGTCGGACGGGCCCTGCCACGCCGTGAAGGCGATCCCGCCGGCCACCGCGACGGTCAGCGCCAATCCGGCCAAAGCCGCCACGGCGTAGTTGCGGGTGAACGATGCTGTCTGTCCTGCCGCGATATGCATGGTCCGCTCCTCGTACTGACTGGCAGGCCTGCCTCAAATCCCCCGATCCTCCAGGGCTCCGCTCGGGCCGACCCGCTCTCCGGCCGGAGCGCCGGACCACACCGGGCCGTCGCTCCAGGCCATTAATTCGCTTTCGAAAAATATGATGCACGAATCCTGCGGGCCTCTGCCAGTCCTTCAAAGAGGTCCGCCTGAATAGTTTGGCAGGTGTAGTAAAAATGCGTCAGCAATATCGACCCATTCCATAGTCGGGTAAACAAAGACCGGCGCTTCGAAGAATTTCGTCTTTGTTGAAAACAAAGTAAAATCGAATTGGGTATATGGTTTTTCAGCGGGGGAGGGGAGGGGAGGGCGGGGGAGGGCTTGCTTCTCCGGTGAAGAAGGCGAAGGCCGGGCGCCAGGACGCAAGCTCAGCCGCCGGCCGTGGCTACGGCCGCGCCGCCTCGACTTGGGCCATGCATCTGAAATCTTGAGGGGATGGAGGCACGGCCGGGAATCGAACCCGGATATACGGATTTGCAGTCCGCTGCATCACCACTCTGCCACCGCGCCAGGTGCCGGGGCCGGCCCTTGATCGCGCCGGCTCCGGAGAGGTGTTCTGATATAGCCGGCCCGGAACCGCCGGTCAAGCGGCGGTCGGCGTGCCTGTGCGCCCGCCGATGAGGCATACATGCGACAGGCCGCCTGCGTCGTCGGACGCTTCGATGGCTCTCCGTTGTGTTCGAACGCATTGACGGATATAAGGCGATACAGCGCCGCTCCGCCGCGGAAGACCGGCGCGCCGGATGAAACAAGATCAGAAAACGGTTGCCATGCCCGATTATTCCGCAGCCCGCTACAACATGGTCGAAGGGCAGGTCCGCCCCAACAAAGTAACCGACCGCGCGCTGGTCGACGCGATGTCGAACATTCCCCGCGAGCTGTTCGTGCCCAAGGCGTCGCGCGGCTTCGCCTATGTGGACGAGGACATTCCGGTCGCCAAGGGCCGGTACCTGATCGAGCCCATGGTGATCGCCCGCCTCCTGCAGGAAGCGCGGATCAAGCCGACGGACATCGTGCTCGACATCGGCTGCGGCACCGGATACGCCAGCGCCCTCCTGTCGCGCATGGCGGCGACCGTGGTGGCGCTCGAGGAAAACGCCGAGCTGGCGGCGCGCGCCGAGGAGACGCTGCGCGAGCTGGGCGTCGACAACGTCGTCCTGGTCCAGGGGCCGCTGACCGAAGGCTACGCCAAGCAGGCGCCCTACGACGCGATCCTGATCCACGGCGCCGTGTCCGAGGTGCCGAAGGCGATCCTGGAGCAGCTGGCCGACGGCGGCCGGCTGGTGACCGTGGTGGCGCCGGACGCGCGGATGGGGCAGGCCCGACTGTTCCAGCGCACCGGCGAGGTCGAGACCGGCCGCATCCTGTTCGATGCCGCCACGCCCCTGCTTCCGGGCTTCGAGCCCAAGCCGGTCTTCCAGTTCTGACGACCTGCCGCGAAGTCCGGCGGATGCGGACCCGGGGCATCAAGTGACCAGGAGCGAGTGATGACCGACACAGTGCCGCTGCAGATAGATGTCGATGCTCTTCAGCGTCTGCGCCAGTCGGGCGCGGACCTTGCCCTGGTGGACGTGCGGGAACCGTGGGAGTTCGAACTCTGCGCGATCGAGGGGAGCACCAGCATCCCCCTGGGCACGCTGGCCCGGCGGGCCGGAGAGCTGCCGAAGGATCGTCAGGTGGTTCTCGTGTGCCATCACGGCGGGCGGAGCGCCCAGGCGACCGCCTGGCTGCGTCACAACGGATTCGACAAGGCGACCAACCTGATGGGCGGCGTGGATGCCTGGGCTCGCCGAATCGATCCGACGATGAAGGTGTATTGATGAGACGGATTTCACGGCGGGCCGGCACCGCCCTCGGTGCTTCCCTGGGCGGAGTGCTGCTGGCCCTGGTGGCGAGCCAACCGGCCTCGGCACAGAGCCTCGAGGAAGCGCTGGCGAACGCCTATGCGACCAATCCGACGATCGACTCGCAGCGTGCCCAGCTGCGCGCGACCGACGAACTGGTGCCGCAGGCGCTTTCGGGATACCGGCCGTCGGTGGAAGCCAACGCGGACGCCGGCTACAGCCGCCAGCGACTCCGCGCGGCCGGCACCACCCGCGACAGCAACCTTCAGCAGCGCGGCGTGGACCTCAGCGTCGTGCAGCCGCTCTATACCGGCGGCAGGACGGCGGCGAGCACCAAGCGCGCCGAAGCGCTGGTCCAGGCCCAACGGGCGGACCTGCTGTCCACCGAGCAGTCGGTCCTGCTCGACGCCGCCACCGCCTACCTCGACGTGGTGCGCGACCAAGCCGTGGTGGACCTGAACATCAACAACGAGCAGGTGCTGCGGCGGCAGCTCGACGCGTCGCAGGACAGGTTCAATGTCGGCGAGATCACCCGGACCGACGTCAGCCAGGCGGAGTCGCGGCTGGCCCGCGCGGTCTCCGACCGCATCCAGGCGGAGGGGCTGCTGAGCGCCAGCCGCGCCGTCTATGCCCGCCTGATCGGAGCGCCTCCCGGCCGGCTGACGGCGCCGCGCCTCCGCTTCGACCTGCCGGCGACCCGCGAGGAGACGATCTCGCTGGCCGAGAGCAACAATCCCGGGATCGTCGCGGCGGAATACTCGGAGACGGCGGCCCGGAACGCCGTGGACCAGGTCCGGGGCGAGATGCTGCCATCGGCCAACCTGCGCGGCACCGTGTCGCGCGTCTACGAGCCGAGCAGCCAGGCCGACCGGTCCGACGGCGCCTCCGTCACCGCCTCCGTCACGATCCCGCTGTACCAGGCCGGCTCGACCGCGGCGCGGGTCCGCGAGGCCCGCCAGACCGCCAGCCAGCGGCGCATCCAGATCGAGGAGGCGCGCCGCCAGGTGGTGGAGAACGCCATCCGTGCCTGGGAGGGGCTGACCACCGCCCGCGCCACGATCCAGTCGCGCCAATCCCAGGTCCGGGCGTCCGAGATCGCCCTGGAAGGCGTGCGCCAGGAAGCCCTGGTCGGATCGCGCACGACCCTGGACACGCTGGACTCCGAGCAGGAGCTGCTGGACGCGCGCGTCGAGCTGGTGCGGGCGCAGCGCGACGAGACCGTGGCCGCCTTCGCCGTGCTGGAATCCACCGGGCAGCTCACCGCCCGGCAGCTCGGGCTCCAGGTCAACTACTACGACCACGAGAAGCACTACAAGCAGGTTCGCGACAAATGGTGGGGAACCGACATCGATGAGTGACCTTTCGGCTCTCGCCAGACCGGTTGAACGACTTGGTGGTAATTTAACCTGTCGTGACATAGGCTCCGGGTTCCGGATCAGGCTCCTGGGGTTGCGCTGATGAGTGATACCAAGTCCCAGCAAGAACCATCGATGGAGGAAATCCTAGCCTCCATCCGACGAATCATATCCGAAGACACCGAGCCCGCGGAGCCGAGCAAGCCTGAACCGGCCCCGCCGCCTCCCGCTCCCGCGCCGGCTCCCGTCTCGGCCTATGTCGCTCCGCCTCCGCCGCCTCCTCCCGAGGAGCCGATGGACGAGGATGTGCTGGAACTCACCCAGATGGTGCAGGACGACGGTTCCGTCGTCGACGTCGAGGACCCGCAGGACGATCCCTGGGCACGGGCGATGGATCCGGAACCGGAGCCCGAACCGGAAGAGCCCGAGCCGCCGCTGTCCCTCGACACGCTGGACGACCTGTTCGACAAGCCGGCGCCGCGCCGCCAGCCGGTTTCCAGCTATGACGACGACGATCTGGTGTCGGCGCCGACGGCGGCCGCGACCAGCGCCGCCTTCGCCCAGCTCGCCAGCAGCATCGGCGGCAACCGCTTCTCCGGCGGCATGCAGGCCTATGGCGGCGGTCCGACGGTCGAGGACATCCTGAAGGACGTCATGCGTCCGCTGCTGCGCGACTGGCTGGACCAGAACCTGCCGCCGATGGTCGAGCGGATGGTCCAGCGCGAGATCGAGAAGATGGTACGCCGCGCCCAGGGCGGCTGACGAGCGATCCAGCCGAAAGCCTTGGGCGGTAGAACTGATCGGGGCGGGCCGTGCTGAAGGCAGGGTCCGCCAAATCCATTTCCGCGGTCCAGGACGCCCAGATCCCCGGACCCGAAGAGTTGAAAGATTCAGCGATGCTGGACAAGACCTATCGCCCCGCCGACGTCGAAGCGAAGCATTACGAGGCGTGGGAGACGTCGGGCGCCTTCGCCGCCCATGCCGAGTCGAACGCCCGGCCCTATACGATCATGATGCCGCCGCCGAACGTGACCGGCAGCTTGCACATGGGGCACGCGCTCACCTTCACCCTCCAGGACATCCTGATCCGGTATCACCGCATGCGCGGCGACGACGCCCTGTGGCAGCCGGGCACCGACCATGCCGGCATCGCGACCCAGATGGTGGTCGAGCGGAATCTGGCCGCGGAGGGCAAGACCCGTCACGACCTGGGCCGTGCCGCCTTCATCGACAAGGTCTGGCAGTGGAAGGCCGAATCGGGCGGCACGATCACGCGCCAGCTCCGCCGGCTGGGCGCCTCGCCCGACTGGGAGCGGGAGCGCTTCACCATGGACGAGGGCCTGTCGGAGGCGGTCGCCAAGGTGTTCGTCACGCTGCACAGGCAGAAGCTCATCTACCGGGACAAGCGGCTGGTCAACTGGGACCCGAAGCTGCACACCGCGATCTCCGACCTGGAAGTTGAGTCGCGCGAGGTCAAGGGGCACCTCTGGCATTTCAAGTACCCGCTCGAGAACCAGCCCGACCGCTTCATCACCGTCGCGACCACCCGGCCGGAAACCATGCTGGGCGACACCGCCATCGCGGTGCATCCCGAGGACGAGCGCTACCGCGACCTGATCGGCGGCTTCGCGGTGCTGCCGCTGGTCGGGCGGCGCATCAGGATCGTCGGCGACGAGTATGCCGACCCGGAGACCGGCAGCGGCGCCGTCAAGATCACGCCCGCGCACGACTTCAACGACTTCGAGGTCGGCCGGCGCCACGGCCTGGAGATGATCAACGTCTTGGACCGGGACGCCCGGATCATCGACGACGCGATCATCCCCGAAGCCTATCGCGGCCTGGACCGGTACGAGGCGCGCAAGCGGATCGTCGCCGACCTGGAAGAGCAGGGCCTCGTCGAGAAGATCGAGCCGCACACCCACATGCTGCCCCACGGCGACCGGTCCGGCATGGTGATCGAGCCGTGGCTGACCGACCAGTGGTACTGCGACGCGGTCACCCTGGCCCAGCCCGCGATCAAGGCGGTCGAGGAGGGCAGGACGGTGTTCGTTCCCAAGCAGTGGGAGAACACCTATTTCGAATGGATGCGCAACATCCAGCCCTGGTGCATCAGCCGCCAGATCTGGTGGGGCCATCAGATCCCTGCCTGGTACGGCCCGGACGGGGCCGTCTTCGTCGAGGAGACCGAGGAGGCGGCCAGGGCGGCGGCAGCGGCCCACTACGGCGCGGAGACCGAGCTGACGCGCGACCCGGACGTGCTGGACACCTGGTTCTCGTCGGCGCTGTGGCCGTTCTCGACCTTGGGTTGGCCAAATCAGACCAAGGAACTGGAACGTTACTACCCGGGCGACGTGCTGGTCACCGGGTTCGACATCATCTTCTTCTGGGTCGCCCGGATGATGATGATGGGGCTCCATTTCATGGGGGACGTGCCGTTCCGCCACGTCTACATCCACGCCCTGGTGCGCGACGAGCGCGGGCAGAAGATGTCTAAGTCCAAGGGTAACGTCATCGACCCGCTGAACTTGATCGACGAATACGGCTGCGACGCCCTGCGCTTCACGCTGGCGGCCATGGCGGCCCAGGGGCGCGACATCAAGCTGGCGGTGGGCCGGGTGGAGGGGTACCGCAACTTCGCGACCAAGCTGTGGAACGCCGCGCGCTATTGCCAGATGAACGAGTGCCTGCCGCAGCCGGGCTTCGATCCCGGCTCCGCCGGCCAGACGGTGAACCGCTGGATCGTCGGCGAGGTGGCGAAGACGTCCGCCCGTGCGGCGGAGGCGATCGAGGCCTATCGCTTCAACGACGCGGCCAACGCGCTGTACCAGTTCACCTGGGGCACCTTCTGCGACTGGTACCTGGAGTTCACCAAGCCGATCCTCAACGGCGACGACGCGGCGGCCAAGGCCGAGACGCGGGCGACGACCGCCTGGGTGCTCGACGAGATCCTTCACCTGCTGCATCCCTTCATGCCCTTCATCACGGAGGAGCTCTGGGAGCAGATCGGCTCCGACCGGGCGTCCGGCCTGATCCGGGCCGCCTGGCCGGAGTTCGGCCCGGAGATGGAGAATGCTGCCGCCCAGGCCGAGATGGACTGGGTGGTCCGCCTGGTTTCGGCGATCCGGACCGTCAGGAACGAGATGAACGTGCCGGCGGGCGCCCAGATCCCCCTGCTGCTCAAGGATGCCTCGGCGGAGACGGTCCGGCGGCTGGATACCCACCGCGACATCATCCTGCGCATGGCCCGGCTGTCCTCCGCCGAGACGACCGGCGATCCGGCGCCCAAGGGTGCCGTCCAGGCGGTGCTGGACGAAGCCACGGTGGTTCTGCCCCTGGCCGGCGTGATCGACATCGACCAGGAGAAGGCCCGCCTGACGAAGGAGATCGACAAGCTCTCCGGCGAGGTCGCGAAGATCGACCAGAAGCTGAACAACGCCAACTTCGTCTCCCGCGCGCCCGAGGAAGTGATCGAGGAGCAGCGGGACCGGCGTGCCGCGGCGGAGTCGGCGAAGCAGAAACTGGCCGAGGCGCTTGCCCGGCTGACTTCGGCGGAGTAGCGCATCCATGGGATTGAAGCCGCTGACATACGGCTTCCATCCTGGCAAGCGACAGATAGCTGATCGGGCCGCCGCCCATCCGCTCCTGTTCCGAAATCTCTGCGCACCGGTACGGACTTCATCGGCCGCCAGAGCCGATGAAGTCCGTTGTGCGACCGCCTTGCCTGACGCCTAACATTTCATCTAGAACAAAACAGGACCATAAATCGGATGTCTTTTCCACGCTGGGAAAGCTGGCGCCGCTGCGTTCTCATGCCCTCAGGTAGATGTATACATCGCTCGCCCTTGTTGAAATGTCTTCTTCAATCGAAGTTCTTAGAGAATAGGAATATTTACCGGTAGGTGGTTTTTTCGAAGTTGGGGCGTCTGATAATTTCCGAACAGGTCGAAGCTGTCGGTTCTTGTGCCCCAAACTTAGGGAGTTTATTTACATTTCACTTTATTCTAAGTATCTGTCCGGAAAAAGGTTAATCACTGGAATCGTTTATGATTCTCTTGCTGGGTAGCAAGATCGGGAGCGGTTGTGTGGACCAAGGATAATCGCAAGCATTATGACAGGAAGCGACTGTGGTATCTGAGCGACATGACGGATGCCGAATGGACGCTGATCGAACCGCTGATCCCGCCGGAGAAGCGTCAAGGTCGTCACCGCGGGGTCAGCGTCCGGGAAGTCGTGAACGCCATCTTCTACGTGCTGTCCACGGACTGCCAGTGGCGTGCGCTGCCCAAGGATTTCCCACCGCGCAGCACGGTGCATGAATATTTCAAGCTGTGGCCATGGGACGGCACGCTGGAGCGGACCCACTTCAACCTGTTCGTCCAGGTCCGGGAACTCGCGGGAATAGCTTGACCGCAACGCGGTCAAGGCCCCACCGCCGCCCTCATCGACAGCCAAAGCGTCAAGAGCTCGGAACGCGGCGGGGCTGAATTTGATCCAATCGGCTAAGATGCGGGCAAGAAGGTCAAGGGCATCAAGCGCCATGTCGTGGTTGACACCTTGGGCATGTTGCTGGCCGATCGGATCCATCCCGCCGATGTCCAAGACCGCGACGGGGCGCTCCCGGTTCTGGCCGACGCCCGCCGCCTCTTTCCCTTCGTCGAGAGGATCTTTGCCGACGGTGGCTACCAGGGCGCGGCGACGGCCGCCGCTGTCGCCCGGATCGGCGCCTGGGACCTGGAAATCGTCAAGCGCTCCGACACCGCCAAAGGGTTCGTCGTCTTACTCAAGCGATGCATCGTTGAACGAACGCAGTCATGGATCGGCCGATGCCGGCGGCTGTCCAGGCATGTCGAGAACCCGGCCAGATCGGCACTCGCATTCCTCCGACTGGCCATGATGCATCCCATCGCTCGGCTTCAGTTCCAGCAATAATCATACCGGACAGACTTCAAGCATGTCTTGCCACTGGCGGCTCGCCCGGCTTTAGACAAGAATCCGGGTGTCTACGATATTCATACGGTTGTTCCCCGTCGTTGCGTGCGCAACTTCTCTCCCTCCCTGCTTCAGGATCAGATTGGTCGAACCGGGCCCGGATGATGGCAGGTCACTGAAGACTAGGCGATTCGAGAATGTGCGGTTCGATGGAACCACGACTGTATGGTAGGTCCGGGCGGCGATGACGCGATCGCTTCCATCCTTGATCTCGACGATCAATTCCCCGCGGAACTCATCCGGACGTTTGTTCTCGATCGTGAGATTGACTGTGTTGGACAGATGCGTCTGGATCCAGGGCGGCAAGTCGGGATACTTGGTCACCTGTTCATCGAAGTGATGCATGAATTTCTGGACCTTCTCCTTAACATAGATGCCTGCGGCTTGAACCAAGACATCGTAAGCAATCTTGGTGGCAACCGGAATAGCCGCGCCAATCGCAACCTGTGGATTGCAGGCGGAAAGCAGCGCAATCGAGGATACCGACATTGGCACACCTGAAATGGCCAAACCCTTCAGTAATTCTCTTCTGTTTATCATCTCCGCCACCTCATCTTTCAGTCGTCAATGAAAAGCGCAGACCGTACCGTTCCCGTTTTTATCAATCGTACACCCTGCATTGGCTAAAGAATTATAGAGGTTATCAATCCATGAATTGAGCGTTCAGTTGACGAGCTGTTGATGATCATTGTTCTGCTGGACGAGATTGTTTATGCTCTGAATACGCTCCGACATGTACCGTAGCTTCTCGTCATTTACTTGGGCATTTTGCTGGACCAGACTGTTTATGCTCTCAATGCGGTCCAAGATAAACTGTAGATTTTCGTCACCTAGTTGAGTGTTTTGATTGGTTCTGTCGTGTAGGTTCTCCTATTGCTGTTCTTGTTGAAGCTTCAGCTCTCGCAGTTGGCTCGCAAGGCTAGTCTGCGTTTGAGCCTGTTCCAGCCGAAGCTGGTTCAATTGCCTGTGAAGGTCCTGAATGTTCACATGTTGCATAGCCACTTGGTTTTGCATGCTGTCCATACCCGAAGATGAACAAGAGCTCACCCCCGCCGCAGCAACACAAACAAGCAGCACAGCAAACGATTTGGAATTGAACATTTCGATATCTGATGTGATTTTTAGACCGAGTGTTTGGATTATACGTCTTCAAAAGGTGGGAGTCTATAAAATTAAAACTATAAGGAGGGGCTCGTCATCCCGTGCTCACGTCTTCATGGCTTGAGCAACTCCCAGTTCCACAGCGGATCCGTGCTGTGGGAACGGGACAGGATGGTCCGGGAAGGCAAGACTCCGCGAAAGACGGCGTGCTGAAGGTCGACCATTCTGGTTCTTTGCATCCCAGGCGCATCTCAGGGGTTCTGCCCAGCGGTTCCCGTCGGCGCAGACGGGCGGAGCGCGCCGGCTCATTGAATTACTGTGCAGAACCGCTAGGCTTTGCCGACTCGCGGCGCTATGTTCCGGCGCAATAAGAGCAGCCCTCCGCGGGCCAAATGGCAACAAGAGGTAATCGGTCATGCCCTACGGCGACAACAAACCCACCACCTGGGACAAATCGAACCTGCCGAGCCGGCATGTGTCCGTCGGGCCGGAGCGGGCGCCGCATCGCTCCTATTACTACGCCATGGGGATGACGGAGGAGGAGATCGCGCAGCCCTTCATCGGCGTCGCGACCTGCTGGAACGAGGCGGCTCCCTGCAACATCGCGCTGAACCGGCAGGCCCAGGCGGTCAAGATCGGCGTCAAGGCGGGGGCGGGCACCCCGCGCGAATTCACCACCATCACCGTCACCGACGGCATCGCGATGGGCCATGCCGGCATGAAGTCGTCGCTGGTCAGCCGC
The DNA here is from genome assembly GCF_016653635.2 of Skermanella sp. TT6. NCBI lineage: Bacteria > Pseudomonadati > Pseudomonadota > Alphaproteobacteria > Rhodospirillales > Azospirillaceae > Skermanella > Skermanella cutis. Next base: position 2,693,922 of record NZ_CP067420.1, on the reverse strand, counting down.
GAGGTCATCGCGGATTCCGTCGAGGTGACCATGCGCGGCCACTGCTACGACGGCCTGGTCGGGCTGGCCGGCTGCGACAAGTCGCTGCCCGGCATGATGATGGCCATGGTGCGCCTGAACGTGCCCAGCGTCTTCATGTATGGCGGCTCGATCCTGCCGGGCAAGTACAAGGGCAAGGACGTCACCGTGCAGGACGTGTTCGAAGCGGTCGGCGCTCATTCCGCCGGCCGGATGAGCGACAGCGACCTGCACGAACTGGAATGCGTCGCCTGCCCGTCGGCGGGTTCCTGCGGCGGCCAGTTCACCGCCAACACGATGGCCTGCGTGTCCGAGGCGATGGGCCTGGCGATCCCGGGTTCGGCCGGCGCCCCGGCGCCCTACGAAAGCCGCGACGCCTATGCCGAGGCGTCGGGGCGCGCCGTCATGGAGCTGATCAAGCGCAACATCCGCCCGCGGGACATCGTGACCCGCAAGGCGCTGGAGAACGCCTGCGTCGTCGTTGCCGCCTCGGGCGGATCGACCAATGCCGGCCTGCACCTGCCGGCCATCGCGCACGAGTGCGGCATCGAGTTCGACCTGCAAGACGTCGCCGAGGTGTTCAAGCGCACCCCCTACATCGCCGACCTGAAGCCGGGCGGGCGGTACGTCGCCAAGGACCTGTTCGAGATCGGCGGCGTGCCGGTACTGATGAAGGCACTGCTCGACGGCGGATACCTGCACGGCGACTGCATGACGGTGACCGGCAAGACGATCGCCGAGAACCTCGCCGACGTGGTGTTCCCGACCGACCAGGACGTCATCCGTCCGACCAGCGATCCGATCACCCCGACCGGCGGCGTCGTGGGCCTGCGCGGCAATCTGGCGCCCGGCGGTGCGATCGTGAAGGTGGCCGGCATGAAGAAGCTCCAGTTCAGCGGCCCGGCCCGCGTGTTCGACTGCGAGGAGGACGCCTTCGCCGCCGTCGAGCGCCGCGAGTACCAGGAGGGCGAGGTCATCGTCATCCGCTACGAGGGACCGCGCGGCGGACCCGGCATGCGCGAGATGCTGTCGACCACCTCGGCCATCTACGGCCAGGGCATGGGCGACAAGGTGGCCCTGATCACCGACGGCCGATTCTCCGGCGCCACGCGAGGCTTCTGCATCGGCCATGTCGGGCCGGAGGCGGCGGTCGGCGGCCCGATCGGCCTGCTGAACAACGGCGACATCGTCTCGATCGACGCCGAGGCCGGAACCATCACGGTCGAGCTGTCGGACGAGGAGATGGCGGAGCGTCGCAAGGCATGGACTCCGCGTCGCCACGACTTCCAGTCCGGTACGCTGTGGAAGTATGCGCAGCTCGTCGGCGACGCCGAGAAGGGTGCGGTCACGCATCCGGGCGGTGCGGCCGAGACCCATTGCTACGCCGACATCTGACGGCACTGCAGGGATTCCGGATCGGCTTCGACCCATGTCCTTCGTCCTGTCGAAGCTGGGCTGGGCGCTCGTAAAGCCCGGCAACGTCCTGGCGATGATGCTGGTCCTCGGGCAGCTTTTCCAGGCGGGCGGCCGGTCCGGGCTGAAGAGGGCGGGGTGGTGGCTGACGACCGCGGGCATCTTCGCCGTGGTCCTCATCACGCTGCTGCCGATCGGGCAGCTGACCCTCCGGCCCCTGGAGGAGCGGTTCCCGCAACCGGCCCTGCCGGAGGCGGTGGACGGAATCATCCTGCTCGGGGGTTCCGTCCATACCGAGATGACCGCCGACCGGGGACAGCCGGTCCTGAACGGTGCCGCCGAGCGGATCACCGAGTTCGTCAAGCTCGCCCGCCGCTACCCCGACGCCCGGCTGGTCTTCACCGGCGGCTCCGGCTTCGTCTTCGCCGGCGACCTGCGGGAAACCGACGTGATCGCCGAGGTGCTGGACGGGCTGGGCTTCGACATTTCCCGGATCCTGTTCGAACGCGAGTCGCGCAACACCTTCGAGAACGCGGTCTTCACCAAGGCGCTGCTGGGCCCCGCTTCCGGCGGGACCTGGCTCATCATCACGTCCGCCGCCCACATGCCGCGGTCGGTCGGCATCTTCCGCAAGGCGGGCTGGCCGGTCCTGGCCTACCCGGTCGATTACCGCAGCGCCGGCGCGCTGATGTGGGCACCGGACCTCCTGGCCGGCCTGGATGCGCTGAACGAAGCCATGCGCGAATGGATCGGGCTGGTCGCCTACAGGATCATGGGAAGGACCGACAGCCTGTTTCCCGGACCCACCTGATTACTCGAATCGATTAACCATTTTTGTTGGAGCTTTGCCTTAGATGGGGTAGGTTCGCCCCACCTATCGAGGAAGTCAGGATGGCCGGGAAAGCTGTGGCCAGCAATTCGGTGAATGCTCTTCTGGTGGTCACCGCCATCATCGCCCTGTCGGCATGCTCGACCCAGACGACGCCGTCCAAAGTGGCCGGCCAGGGCGGCACGCGGTCGGCGATGGGCGGCTACAAGGTCGGGGAGCCATACCAGATCAAGGGGGTCTGGTACTACCCCAAGGAAGATTTCGGCTACGACGAGACCGGGATCGCGTCGTGGTACGGTCCGGGCTTCCATGCCGAGACCACGGCGAACGGCGAGCGGTTCGACCAGAACGAGCTGACCGGCGCGCACAAGACGTTGCCGATGCCGAGCCTCGTGCGGGTGACGAACCTGGAGAACGGCCGGTCCATCATCGTCCGCATCAATGACCGGGGTCCCTTCGTGCCGGGCCGCATCGTCGACCTGTCGCGGCGAGGCGCCCAGCTGCTCGGATTCGAGGCGCAGGGCAGCGCGAAGGTTCGTGTATCGATCCTGCCCGACGAGAGCAGGGCGGTCGCCGCCGCCGCGCGGGCAGGGCAGGCGGGCGTCGACATCGCGCAGGTGTCCCCGGACGGAGCTCCCGTACCGGTCGCGGCACCGCGGGCGGTCGTTCAGGTCGAAGGAGCGCAGGCCCCGATCCAGATCGCGGAGCGGCGGCCGTTCGATCCGGCGCAGACGCTTCCGGGTGCCACGGTGGACGGCAGGTTCATGCCGGCTCCGGTCGTAGCCGAGCTTCCGGTGCACTCGAAGGGCAGGATCTACGTGCAGGCCGGGGCCTTCACGGTGTATGAAAACGCCAACAGGCTGCGGGCGCGGTTGTCGGGCCTGGGGGCTTCCCGGATCGACCCGGCGATGGTCGGCGACACCCAGTATTTCCGGGTTCGTGTCGGTCCGCTCCCGACCGTCGAGGCGGCGGACCAGGTGCTGGGGCAGGTGATCGAGGCCGGCAGCAACGGCGCACGGGTCGTCGTCGACTAGAGGCGGTGAGGGGGGCTTCCGCGAGGATCCACCCCCGGCAGCGCGCGGCTGGTATCCATGCCGCGCAGGTATTTGTAAAATGAGGGTAGCAAGAGAGATGTCCGTCGCCCATCCGCGCAAACCGATCGCCTGGATCGCAGGGATCATCGTTTCCTGCATCGCGAGCGTCTCGTCGGCTGCGTCGATCGACACCATCGCGAAGCAGGCGATCCTGATCGACATGTCGACGGGGACAACCCTGTTCGAGAAGAACGCCCACCAGCGCATGCCGACATCGTCGATGAGCAAGATCATGACCATGTACATGGTCTTCGATCGGCTCAGGTCGGGGCGCCTGTCGCTGGACGACACGCTTCCGGTCAGCGAGCGGGCTTGGCGCATGCAGGGCTCGAAGATGTTCACCGAGCTGAACGCGCAGATCCGGGTCGAGGACCTCATCAAGGGCGTGATCATCCAGTCCGGCAACGATGCCTCGGTAGTCCTGGCGGAAGGGCTGTCCGGCTCGGAGGAGCGATTCGCGGAGGAAATGACGCGGCGCGCCCGGGAGATCGGCCTGAACGAGAGCAATTTCAGGAACTCCACCGGCTGGCCGGACGAGAACCATTATTCGACCGCCTCCGACCTCGCGCTGCTGGCCCAGCATCTGATCAAGGACTACCCGGAATACTATCACTACTACTCGCAGACCGAGTTCACCTATCACGGCATCAAGCAGGGCAACCGCAACCCACTGTTGTACCGCAACATGGACGTGGACGGGCTGAAGACCGGCCATACCGAGACTGCGGGCTACGGCCTGACGGCGTCGGCGGAACGCAACGGCCGGCGGCTCGTGCTGGTGGTCAACGGGCTGCCCAGCATGCAGGCCCGTGCGGACGAGTCGGCCCGCCTGCTGGAATGGGGGTTCCGGGAATTCGAGTCCTACGCCCTGTTCAAGAAGGGCGAGCCGGTCGATCAGGCCGCCGTCTGGCTGGGCGATGCCGACACCGTCCCGCTGGTGGTCGAGGAGGACCTGCGGGTCACCATGAACCGGGACGAGCGCCGCAACCTCAAGGTCTCGGTCGTGCTGGAGGAGCCGGTGCCGGCGCCGGTCGCCCAGGGCACGCCGCTGGGCAAGGTGGTCATGGAGGCGCCGGGCTTCAGCAGGAAGGAAGTGCCGCTGGTGGCGGGCCAGAGCGTCGATCGGCTCGGGTTCGTCGGCCGCATCGGCGCCGCGGCGATGCACCTGATTTCGGGCGGAGGCAGCTGACCGGTGACGCGCGGCCGATTCATCACGTTCGAAGGCGGCGAGGGCGCCGGCAAGAGTACCCAGCTCAAGCTGCTGGCGGCGGCGCTGGCGGGGCAGGGCAGGGATGTCCTGCCGACCCGCGAGCCCGGCGGCGCCACGGGGGCCGAGGAGATCCGCAAGCTGCTGGTCTCCGGAGAGCCGGGCCGATGGGACGGGGTGACCGAAGCCCTGCTCCACTTCGCCGCGCGCCGTGACCACCTGACGCGGACGGTCTGGCCGGCGCTGGACGCCGGCCGCTGGGTCGTTTCCGACCGCTTCGCCGATAGCACCATGGCCTATCAGGGCTATGGCCACGGGCTGGGGCGGGAACCGATCGAGCGGCTTTATGGCGTGACCGTCGGCGATTTCGCTCCCGACCTGACGCTGATCCTCGACATCCCGCCAGGCACCGGGGTCGCGCGCGCGCACTCCCGGCGGGACGGCGAGGACCGCTACGAGCGCATGGACCTGGGCTTCCACGAGCGGCTCCGCGAGGGTTTCCTGGACATAGCATCCCGCGAACCCGGCCGTTGCGTCGTGATCGATGCTTGCGGGACGGTCGAGCAGGTGCATGCCGCCGTCCTGGACGCCGTCACGCAGCGGTGCCCGTCGTGAGCACCGAGATCCCGCACCCTCGCCATAATCCGGAGCTTCTGGCCCATGACCAGGCGGAGCGGATCCTGCTCGACGCCTGGAACTCGGGCCGGATGCCGCATGCTTGGCTGATCGGCGGCGTGCCGGGCATCGGCAAGGCGACCCTGGCGTTCCGGTTCGCCCGGTTCCTGCTGTCCCAGGGCGAGGAAGCGGGCGGGCTGTTCGGCGATCCGCCGCCCGCGACCAGCCTGCGGATCGGTCCCGAACACCCGATTTTCACGCGCGTCGCGTCCGGGGGGCATGCCGACCTGCTGACCATCGAACGGCCCTTCGACGACAAGAAGGGCCGGCTGAAGATGGATATCCCGGTCGACCAGGTCCGCCGCATAGCGCCGTTCCTGCGCCTGACCGCCGCGGAAGGCGGATGGCGGGTGGTCGTGCTGGACGGGGCGGAACGGCTGAACATGAACGGTCAGAACGCGATCCTGAAGATCCTGGAGGAGCCGCCGGCCCGGACCGTGCTGCTGGTGGTGACGGAGAATCCCGGCGGCCTGCTCCCGACCATCCGGTCGCGGTGCCGGAAGCTTCTGCTGAATCCGCTGCCCGAGGAGGTCGTCGCGGGCCTGCTGGCCCGGATGCGGCCGGATCTCGCCGACGCCGACCGGGCGGCGCTGGCCCGGCTGGCAGAAGGCAGCATCGGCCGGGCGCTCGATCTCGCGGAGGCGGGAGGGCTGGCGCTGTATCGCGACCTGATGGGCCTGCTGGGCACGCTGCCGCGGCTCGACGTGGTCGCGGCCCACGGGCTGGGGGACAAGCTGGCGCGCAAGGGGGCGGATACCGCCTATTATGCCGTGACCGACCTGCTGGTCTGGTGGCTCGCCCGCTTCGCCCGTTCGCTTGCCCGCGGCGCGATCCCGCCCGAGGTGGTCCCCGGAGAGGCAGCCCTGATGCAGCGCCTCGCGCGGGATCGCGGCCTTGATCGGTGGGTGGAGGTATGGGAAAAGGTCAACCGCCTTTTCGCACGGGCCGAGAGCGCCAATCTCGATCGCAAACAGGTCGTCCTGAACGCCTTGCTGACGGTGGAGGCCGCCGCTTCGGCCTGACGATGCAGGGCGGCACCGGAATTCAAGAAGTCACGCCGCGCAGGAGAGCCGAGAAATGGCCGGGCCACAGCCCTTTTACATCACGACGCCGATCTATTACGTCAACGACGTGCCCCATATCGGCCACGCCTATACCACGCTGGCGTGCGATGTCCTGGCCCGGTTCATGCGGCTGGACGGCCGCGACGTGAAGTTCCTGACCGGCACCGACGAGCACGGGCAGAAGGTCGAGAAGTCGGCCCAGGTGGCCGGCGTCGATCCCCAGGCCTTCACCGACCGGGTGTCGCAGAACTTCCGCGACCTCGTCGGCGCCATGAACTATTCCAACGACGATTTCATCCGCACGACCGAGCCGCGCCATATCGAGGCCTGCCAAGCCTTGTGGCGGACGCTGGCCGACAAGGGCGAGATCTACCTGGGTTCCTACGCCGGCTGGTATGCCGTCCGGGACGAGGCGTTCTACGGCGAGGACGAGCTGACCACCACGCCGACCGGCAAGAAGCTCGCGCCCAGCGGGGCGGAGTGCGAGTGGGTCGAGGAGCCCAGCTACTTCTTCCGCCTGTCGGCCTGGCAGGACCGGCTGCTGAAGTTCTACGACGAGAATCCCGACTTCATCCTGCCGCCGGGCAAGCGCAACGAGGTCATGGCTTTCGTCAAGTCGGGCCTGCGCGACCTTTCGGTCAGCCGGACCACCTTCAACTGGGGCGTTCCGGTGCCGGGCGACGAGCAGCACATCATGTATGTCTGGCTCGACGCGCTGACCAACTACATCACGGCGCTGGGCTATCCCGACACGGCGCCGGGCACGCCCTACGCCAAGTACTGGCCGGCCGACCTGCACATGGTCGGCAAGGACATCCTGCGCTTCCACGCGGTCTATTGGCCAGCCTTCCTGATGGCGGCCGGCCTGGAGCCGCCCAAGCGCGTGTTCGCCCATGGCTGGTGGACCATCGAAGGCCAGAAGATGTCCAAGTCCCTGGGCAACGTGATCGCGCCCGAGACGCTGGTCTCGACCTACGGGCTCGACCCGACCCGCTATTTCCTGCTGCGCGAGGTGCCGTTCGGCAACGACGGGGATTTCTCGCACCGGGCGATGGTCAACCGGCTGAACGGCGACCTGGCGAACGACTACGGAAACCTCGTCCAGCGCGTCCTGTCCATGATCCAGAAGAACTGCGGGGCCAAGGTGCCGGACGCCGGCGCCTTCGGCGAGGCCGACGGCAAGCTCCTGGGTGCGGCCGGGGCCTTGCTCGACACCCTCCGGCGGGAGCTGTCGGTGCAGGCCTTCCACAAGGCGATCGAGGCGATCTGGGCCGTCATCGGCGACGCCAACCGCTATGTGGACGAGCAGGCGCCCTGGGCATTGCGCAAGACCGATCCGGCGCGTATGGGAACGGTCCTTTATGTGTTGGCCGAGACGATCCGCCGGCTGGCGATCCTGACCCAGCCGCTGATGCCCGACGCGTCGGCGAAGATTCTGGACCAGCTCGCCGTTCCGGCCGGCGAGCGCGGGTTCGACAGGCTCGCCGAAGGGCAGGCGCTGGCGTCGGGAACCCCGCTGCCCCGTCCCGAGGGCGTGTTCCCGCGGTTCGTCGAGGAAGCTGGAAGCTGAGAGTAAGATGCTGATCGACAGTCATTGCCATCTGGATTTTCCGGACTTCGCGGAGGAACGGGACGAGGTGATCGCGCGGGCCAGGCGGGCAGGCGTTGCCCGCATGGTCACGATCTCGACCCGGATCAGCCGGTTCGACCAGATCCGGGAGATCGCGGAGGCCTATGACGAGGTCTACTGCACCGTCGGCGTCCACCCGCACCAGGCGGCCGAGGAACAGGCCGTCACCTCGGTGGAAAGACTGGTCGAGCTGTCTCGGCATCCCAAGGTGGTCGGGATCGGCGAGAGCGGCCTCGACTATTTCTACGACAACAGCCCGCGCGACATCCAGCAGGCGGGATTCCGCATGCACGCGCAGGCCTGCCGCGAGACCGACCTTCCCATCGTGGTCCATACCAGGGATGCCGACGCGGACACCGCCCGGATCCTGAAGGAGGAAGGGGCGGGGCAGGGGCTGCGCGGCGTCCTGCACTGCTTCAGCTCGGGCCGTGACTTGGCCGAGCAGGCCCTGGATTTCGGATTCTACATCTCGCTGTCGGGCATCGTGACCTTCAAGCGGTCGGAGGAACTTCGCGACATCGTCCGCTCGGTGCCGCTCGACCGTATCCTGGTCGAAACCGATGCGCCGTTCCTGGCGCCGATTCCGAAGCGCGGCAAGCGGAACGAACCCGCCTTCGTGGCCCATACCGCTGCCGCCGTCGCCGAGGTCAAGGGCGTCAGTCCGGAAGAGCTCGCGGCGCGGACGACCCGGAATTTCCTGAGGTTGTTCAGCAGAATGCCGGCACCGGCCGTTGGGACGACGCCGGCATCATGAGGATCACGATACTCGGTTCGGGAGGCTCCGGAGGGGTGCCGCTGATCGGGGGCGACTGGGGGGCTTGCGACCCGGCCAACCCGAAGAACCGGCGCAGCCGCCCGTCGATCCTGGTCGAGGACCGGGGCGGGCGTGTGCTGGTCGACAGCAGCCCCGACCTGCGCGAACAGTTGATCGCCAACCGGACGACATGGCTGAGCGGCGTGATCTTCACCCACGGTCATGCCGACCATACCCATGGGCTGGACGACCTTCGGGGAATCAACCACGCAATGAACGCGCCCCTGGACGTCTATGCGGACCGGGGTACCCTGGACGACCTGATGCACCGGTTCGGATACTGCTTCACGCCGATCAAACCGGGGGGACTCTATTACAAACCGGCGCTGGTCGCCCACGAGATCACCGGCCCGTTCAGCGTCGGCGGGATCGAGATCCTGCCGTTCGAGCAGGACCATGGCTGGATGAAGACGCTGGGCTTCCGGTTCGGCCGGTTCGGCTATTCGACCGATGTGGTCCGGATGGAGGATGCGGCCTTCGAGGCGCTGAAGGGCATCGACACCTGGGTGGTCGACTGCGTGCGCGTGGCGCCGGCCCATCCCGTCCATGCCCACCTGGAGCTGACGCTTCAATGGATCGACCGGCTCCGCCCGCGCCGGGCCTACCTGACCCACATGAACCAGAGCATGGACTACGATACGGTTCTGGCGATGCTCCCTCCGGGAGTCGAGCCGGCCTATGACGGCCTGGTGATCGACATCCCGGATTGAGCCGGCGCCGCCCGGACCTCCGTCACTCGGCGGCGGCGCTCGTCTCGTTCACCGCGAACCGCCGTTCCATGTCGCGGCGGACCCGGACGGCCTCGGTGTCGGGTATGCTGATATCCGCCCAGGTGACGATCCGGCCGGCCGGAACGTCCTTCAACAGCTTGACCTTGTGCGCGAGCCCGATCGGCAGCGCCCCCTCGGCAAGGCTCCGCTCGGCAGGGACCAGCTTGCCCCAGACGGTGTAGCCGCCCTCGCCGTCGAGCATTTCCCCCGCCTTGAGCGGCCGCTTGGCGACGGCCGCCACGTCGCCGCGGAAACCGCGGGTCTGGCCTGTAGGCTCGCCGCGGAGGGCGGCCGAGAGCACCGAAATGCCGAGTTCCAGCCCGATCAGATGATACGGCTTGTACATGGCGGCATAGCTGCCGGTGTCGTCCGTCTTCAGCCCGTACTGCTTGAAGCAGGCCCGGGCGTAGTCGTTCGGGGCCTTCAGGACCACGTAGACGCCCCAGCGGAGATCCCGGAAGACCGGCCTGCCGTCCCGCTCCAGGGAGGAGACGGTCTCGACCATGCCCTCGCGCTCCAGCACGCCGCCGACCGAAGCGGGACGCAGGACGTGGGGCAGGTCGTCCACGCCGCAGGGCGGGAAGAGCAGGCCGTCGGACGGCACGGCGAGATCGCAGGCGTTCGAGATGGCCGCCATTTCCAGGGCCGACTTGGTCCCGTCCAGGAAGGAGTTGAACATCTGGGCGTTCATGCCGGCCTTGCGCGCCTCCTCCGGCGTCAGGCCGTAATGGGTCCAGACATCGTCCGGCGTCACGGCATGGAACAGCGGCAGATACTTGGTGCCCTTGCCGGCCGCGACCACCTGGAACCCGCAGGAGCGGCCCCAGTCCACCATCTCGGCGGTGAGCGCGGGCTGGTCGCCGTAGGCCATGGAATAGACCACGCCCTTGGCGCGGGCCTCCTCGGCCAGCAGGGCACCGGCGAGCACGTCCGCCTCGACGTTCACCATGACGATGTGCTTGCCGGCCGAGATGGCGGCGCGGGCGTGGGCGATGCCCGCCGCCGGCGCACCGGTCGCCTCGACGACGACCTCGACCGCGTCATGGCCGCACGCGTCGGCACCGGAGGTGACGAACTCCGTCCGGGCGATTCGGGCTTCGTCCCAGCCGACCTGCCGGCACGCGGCGCGGGCCCGTTCCGGGTCGAGGTCGGCGATGACGGCGACCTCCAGGCCCGGCGTCGTCGGAACCTGTGACAGGAACATGGAGCCGAACTTGCCGGCGCCGATCAGGCCGACCCGGACCGGCCTGCCGGCGGCGACCCGCGCCTGGAGCAGATGATGCAGGTTCATCGGGCGCTTACTCCGCGGCCAGTCGGCCGGACCGGGCATAGGCGGTCAGGGCGTCGTCGGCGACCGTCTCGATCGGCGTGAAGTCCTGATGGGCGATCCATTCCGGCCGGGTCGGCTTGCGGATGTGGTTGGAGACCGCGCACAGGGTCAGATAGACGATCTTGCGAGGGTAGGGGGTGATATTGCCCGCCGAACCATGGACAAGGTTGCCATGGAACATCAGGACAGAGCCGGGCTTGCCGGTCGGTGCCACGATGCCGCCTTCCTCCACCAGCTTGGCGACGGAGTCATGGTCCAGCGTCCAGAGCGGATAGGAGGTGGTCTGCTTGTCGTGGCCGGCCGGTAGCGTGCCTTGGGTGTGGCTGCGCGGGATCAGCATCAGGGGGCCGTTGATCGGCATGACCTCGTCGATGAACACCGAGATGTTCATGGCGCGGGGCTCGGGCATGCCGTCGTCGCGCGCCCAGGTTCCATAATCCTGGTGCCACTGCCAGACTTCGCCGTCGAACGCCGCCTTGGCGTTGATCTTGTACTGGTGCATGTAGAGCTTCTCGCCGAAGAACTGCTCCACCGGCTCGATCAGGCGGGGATGGGCGCCGAGGATGCGGAAGGCCTCGTTGTAGGTATGCGCGGCGAAGGCGGTGCGCGGCGCGCCGCTCTTCTCGCGCCAGACCTCCGGCCGGTCGGAACGATAGATCTGTTCGGCCTCGCGGCGCAGGACCTCGACCTCCTCGGGCGTGAAGGCTTCCGGCAGGAAGATGTAGCCCTGTTCGGCGAATTCGGCGAGCTGTTCCGGGGTCAGTTTCATGGATCGTTTCCTCCTATGTCGTGGTTCAGGCGGCCTGGTTGATGGCCGCCAGCCTTTGGGACGTCTCGGTGCCGGCGCGGTTGGTGTGCTTGAGCGCCGCGGCTTCGGCATTGGCGGCATCGCCGGCCAGGATGAATCCGGCGATGACGGCATGTTCGTTCCAGACCTTCGGACGGTGCCCGGGATCGTTCAGGACGACGCCCATGGATCGCTTGAGATGCGGCCATTGGGGCGCCACCGTTTCCTCGATCGCCGTGTTTCCCGACAGGCGGTAGATCGCGGTATGGAACTCTACGTCGGCCTGGATGAAGACGGCGGCAGACCTGTCGGGGTCCAGCGACGCGCCGCGCTGAAGCGCGTCTTCCAGTTCGCGGCGTGCCGAGGGACCGGCGGTGCCGGCCGCGATCCGCTGGGCGGCCAGCCGGGCGGCGAGGGCGTCGAGCGACGTCCTGACCTGGTAGAGGTCCAGGATGCGGGCGGAGTCCAGCGGCGCCACCGTCAGCCCGCGCTTGCCGCTTTCCACGAGCAGGCCCTGGCGCTTGAGGAGCTGGAGTGCGTGGCTGACCGGCTGGCGGGAGACGCCGAGCCGCTCGGCAAGTTCCTCCTGGCGGATGCGGCTGCCGGCCGGCAAACTGCCGTCGGCGATCGCCTTGCCGAGGGATTCGTAAACCTGGTCGATCAGAACCGGCTGGGAGGATATCGGCTTCATGAGTCCGTCGCTCGGGTATCTAGTTTCAGAATTCAGAATTCCGAATACGTTGAAGTTAGGCGATATGAGGGTGATCGTCAACCCGCATACCGTTGTATACAAGTCATTATTTCCATAATATAAATTATCGCGTTCATGCTGGGGCGTGGGGAGGGACCTTCCGGGTGACCGCGGAAGCCGTTTTCCCGTACGGTGCCAATGACCCTTCCCGCCTGTTCATGGTTCCAGGAGGATCTCCGGAATGCACAGTGAATCCCTTCATCGTTGGCAGCATGACCACAGCTTCGGTCAGGACCGCGCGGCGGCCGGCGAACGGCGCACGATGCTGGTGGTCCTGATCACGGCCGTGACCATGGTGATCGAGATCGGCGCCGGCCTTTGGACCGGGTCGATGGCGCTGCTCGCCGACGGGGTCCATATGGCTTCGCATGTGCTGGCGCTGGGCATCACGGTCTTCGCGTATGTCTATGCGCGCCGGCATGCCCATGATGCCCGCTTCAGCTTCGGGACCGGCAAGGTCAATGCCTTGGCCGGCTTCACCGGTGCGCTGCTGCTGGCCGTGGTGGCGCTGGGAATGGCGTGGGAAAGCGCCGGCCGCCTGCTCGCCCCCGGGGAAATCGCGTTCGACGAGGCGATCATGGTCGCGGTCCTCGGGCTGGTCGTGAACGCGGCGAGCGTCGTGATCCTCGGCGGCCACCGGCATGACCATGACCATGACCATGACCATCATCATCATCATGGTCGTCACGGTCAGGGGCATCACCCCGAGGACCATAACCTGCGTTCGGCCTACCTTCATGTCCTTGCCGATGCCCTCACTTCGGGACTGGCGATCCTGGCGCTGCTCGGGGCGAAGTATCTCGACGCGGGCTGGCTTGATCCGGTGATGGGTATCGTCGGCGCCGTGCTGGTCGCCAACTGGTCGCGCGGGCTTCTGCGCAGCACGACCGGCGTCCTGCTGGACCATCAGGCACCCGAATCGGTGCGCCGACAGCTGCGCGGCATTCTGGAGCGCGGCGGCGGGGACCGGATCGCCGACCTGCATGTCTGGGCGGTCGGACCGGGCGTCCATGCGGCGATCGTCAGCATCGTGACGCATGATCCGCATCCGCCGGAATATTACCGGGATCTGGTTCCCGACGACCTCGGCATCAGGCATCTCAGCGTGGAAGTCAATCGCTGCACATGAGGCGTCTGCCGGAAAACCGTCCCCTGCCCGCTTGCTCCATCCATCCCCTGGGTTAAAGTCTGGCTTCTCTTTCCGCGACGGATCGGATCCGCATGTCCCGAAACATCGACCGCCTGCTTGACATCATGGCCCGGCTGCGCGACCGCGACGGCGGCTGCCCGTGGGACCTGGAGCAGACCTTCCGAACCATTGCGCCCCACACGATCGAGGAAGCCTACGAGGTCGCCGACGCGATCGAGCAGGACGACATGCCGGCGCTGAAGGACGAATTGGGCGACCTGCTGTTCCAGGTGGTCTTCTATGCCCAGATGGCACGGGAGGCCGGCCAGTTCGATTTCGAGGCGATCGCGGGGGCCATCTCGGACAAGATGATCCGGCGGCATCCCCATGTCTTCGGCGACGTGACGGTGGAGAGCGCCGATGCCATGGTCGTCCGATGGGAGGACCAGAAGGCGGCCGAGCGTGAGGCCAAGGCCGCCGCCGAAGGCAGGATTCCCAGCGTGCTGGACGGCGTGATCGGCGGGTTGCCGGCGCTGACCCGGTCGATCAAGCTCCAGAAGCGGGCGGCTCGCGTCGGTTTCGACTGGGCGGAAACGGCGGACATCCTGGACAAGATCGAGGAGGAGATCGGCGAGCTCCGGGAGGAGTTGGGGGAGGCCGACCCTGCCCGGCTGCAAGATGAAATGGGCGACCTGCTGTTCGCCGTCACGAACCTGGCGCGGCGGCTGGACATCGATCCCGAGACGGCCCTGCGCGGCACGAATGCCAAGTTCGACCGCCGGTTCCGCCGGATCGAGGCTTGGCTGGCCGAATCCGGCCGGAACCCCGCGCAGTCGGACCTGGCTGAAATGGAAGCGCTCTGGGTGCGCGCCAAGAACGAGGAGTGAGACGATGACCTATGCCAACAATGCCCCGCACAAGCCCGGCCTGGTGCTGATTACCGGCGCCACCGGCGGGTTCGGCGGCGCATTCGCGCGCCGATTCGCCGCGATCGGGTCGAGGCTGGTGCTGGCCGGGCGCCGGGCTGACCGGCTCAAGGCGCTCCGCGACGAGCTGAAGACGGAGGTCCATACCGTCGAGGTGGACGTGCGCGACCGCGCGGCCATCGAGCAGGCCTTCGGCTCCCTGCCCGCCGGTTTCAATGAGGTCGAGACGCTGATCAACAATGCCGGCTTGGCGCTGGGCGCCGATCCCGCCCACAAGGCCGATCCGGACGACTGGGAGACCATGATCGACACCAACGACAAAGGTCTGGTTTTCTGCACCCGCGCGCTGCTGCCGGGCATGATCGAGCGCGGGCGCGGCCATGTGGTGAACATCGGGTCGACCGCGGGCAACTATCCCTACCCCGGCGGCAATGTCTACTGCGCCTCCAAGGCTTTCGTGAAGCAATTCTCGCTCGCCCTGCGGGCTGACTTGCAGGGCACGGGCGTGCGGGTCACGAACGTGGAGCCGGGCATGGTCGAGACCGACTTCTCCCTGGTGCGATTCAAGGGAGATGCCGAGAAGGCGGGCAAGGTCTATGCGGACACGACGCCGCTGACCGCCGACGACGTGGCCGAGGCGGTCTTCTGGGCCGCGACGCTGCCGCCCCATTTCAATGTCAACCGCCTGGAGATCATGCCGACCACCCAGGCTTTCGGGCCTCTGGCGATCCACCGCTCGAAGTGACGCTTCGGGGTCAGTCCTGGAAGAGGAGGTCGCGCAGTTCCGTCCAGCTCCGGCGATCGGGGGCCAGCAGGAGGCCCCCGGTCTGCTCGGTCGGGGCATAGGGGCTGCCGTCGAGCCGGGCATGGTAACCGCCCGCCTCGGCATGCATCAGGGTCCCGGCGGCATGGTCCCACGGCATGATGCGGCGGTAGAGGGAGAAATGGGTCTCGCCGCTGGTCAGGCTCAGATATTCGTGGGCCGCGCAGCGGAGCGAGAAGGTGTGGGCGAACCGGTGGCGGCGATCCTCCAGCCGTTCCCGAACCGACGGGTCGAAATAGCGCGACGACAGCACGCCGGTCATGTCGGCCGGCGGCGCCTTTTCGGCGGTGCGGAGCCGGGTGGAGTCCAGCCAGGCGCCCTCGCCTTTCACGGCGACGGCCATGCGCCGGCCGAGCGGATCGTGAATCCAGCCGGCCAGCGTCTCGCCTCCGCCGGCCAATGCCACGATCACGCCGAACTGGGGCTTGCCGGAAGCGAAGTTGGACGTTCCGTCCACCGGATCGATGATCCAGACCGGCTCCTCGTTGAAGATCCGCCGAAGCACCGCTGGGTCTGCGGCGGCGGCCTCTTCGCCGATCACCGCCGAGCCGGGAAGCAGATCACGAAGGCGGCGGGCCAGTTCCCGTTCGCTCGACTCGTCGGCGATGGTGACAAGGTCGCCGGGGCCTTTCTCACGGATGTCGGAAGTCGCCAATCGGCGGAAACGCGGCAGGATCTCGGCTTCGGCCACCTCACGGATGATGGTCGAAACGCGGTCGGTATCTGGCAGCATACAGGGAAAATCCAGGTCAGCTCTGCGGAGTGCTTCTAACGGATATATTGGAAGCCGTCACGATTTTGCAAAACCCGATTGCCGACGCCGGAATTCTCCTGCCCTGCCACTGGACCGGACCCGCCTTCAGCTTTCGGGCAACAGGTTCAGCACCGCGTTGACCAGCAGAAACATCACGATCAGGGAAAGTGCCGTACGCATCAACATGTCGTTCCTCCGCTTCGGTCTTTGTCGGCAGACCCGTCGCACGGGCTTCTAGGCGCCGTTGCACGGAGCCATAGAGGCAATCCGGACGGCACTTCGCCATAAGACCTTCGGATAAGACGGGTTGTCTGATCCCGACGGCGGCGGGACGCTAGAACGGAAAAAGGGCCGCAGCGCGAAGCTGCGGCCCCTTCCCTACTCCACTTCCAGCCGGAGCGGCCGGACGACCGGTGCTTAGAAGCCCATGTCGCCCATGCCGCCCATGCCACCCATGCCGCCCGGCGGCATGGCCGGGCCGCCCTTGGGCTCCGGCTTGTCGGCGATCATCGCCTCGGTGGTGATCAGCAGGCCGGCGACCGAAGCGGCATCCTGCAGGGCGGTACGCACGACCTTGGTCGGGTCGATGATGCCGGCCTTGAACATGTCGCCGAAGACGCCGTTCTGGGCATCGTAGCCGTAGGACGGGTCGGTCGACTCGAGCAGCTTGCCGACCACCACGGCGCCGTCGGCACCGGCGTTGTCGGCGATCTGACGGGCCGGAGCCTTCAGGGCACGACGGATGATCTCGACGCCGACGCGCTGGTCGTCGTTCGAGGTCTGGACGCTGTCCAGGGACTTGAGGGCGTACAGCAGGGCCGCACCGCCGCCCGACACGACACCCTCCTCGACCGCGGCGCGGGTCGCGTGCATCGCGTCGTCGACGCGGTCCTTGCGCTCCTTCACCTCGACCTCGGTGGCGCCGCCGACGCGGATCACCGCGACGCCGCCGGCCAGCTTGGCCAGCCGCTCCTGCAGCTTCTCACGGTCGTAGTCGCTGGTGGTCTCGTCGATCTGGCGACGGATCTGGGTGCAGCGGGCCTCGATGTCGGAGCCGGCGCCGGCGCCGTCGACGATCGTGGTCTCTTCCTTGGTGATCAGGACCCGCTTGGCGGTGCCGAGCATGTCCAGGCTCACGTTCTCGAGCTTGATGCCGAGGTCTTCGCTGACGACCTGGCCGCCGGTCAGGATGGCCATGTCCTCCAGCATCGCCTTGCGGCGGTCACCGAAGCCCGGGGCCTTGACGGCAGCGACCTTCAGGCCGCCGCGCAGCTTGTTGACCACCAGGGTGGCCAGGACCTCGCCCTCGACGTCCTCGGCGACGATCAGCAGCGGACGGCCGCTCTGGACGACGGCCTCGAGGACCGGCAGCATGGCCTGCAGGCCGGAGAGCTTCTTCTCGTGCAGGAGAATGAAGGGATTCTCCAGCTCGGTCGTCATCTTCTCGGCGTTGGTGACGAAGTAGGGGCTGAGATAGCCGCGGTCGAACTGCATGCCCTCGACCACTTCCAGCTCGGTCTCCAGCGACTTCGCCTCCTCGACGGTGATGACGCCCTCGTTGCCGACCTTCTCCATGGCGCGGGCGATCATCTCGCCGATCTCGCGCTCGCCGTTGGCCGAGATCGTGCCGACCTGGGCGATCTCCGCGTTGGTGTTGATCTTCTTCGAGGAGGACTTGACGGCGTTGACCACGGCTTCCACCGCCAGGTCGATGCCGCGCTTCAGGTCCATCGGGTTCATGCCGGCCGCGACCGACTTCACGCCCTCGCGCACGATCGCCTGCGCCAGCACGGTCGCGGTGGTGGTGCCGTCGCCCGCCAGGTCGTTGGTCTTGCTGGCGACCTCGCGCACCATCTGCGCGCCCATGTTCTCGAACTTGTCGGACAGCTCGATGTCCTTGGCGACCGTCACGCCGTCCTTAGTGATGCGCGGTGCGCCGAAGCTCTTCTCCAGCACCACGTTGCGGCCCTTCGGGCCCAGCGTCACCTTGACGGCGTCAGCCAGAATGTCGACGCCGCGCAGCATGCGGGTGCGAGCGTCGACCGAAAACTTAACTTCCTTGGCAGCCATGCCCTGGATCTCCTATATGGCGGTTGACGCGGGGTTCTTACTCGAGGACGCCCATCAGGTCGGACTCACGCATGATCAGAAGCGTGTCGCCCTCGATCTTGACCTCGGTACCGGACCACTTGCCGTACAGCACCTTGTCGCCCGCCTTGACGTCGAGCGCGGTGACCTTGCCGTCCTCGCCGCGGGCACCGGGACCGACGGCGACGACTTCGCCCTGCATCGGCTTTTCCTTGGCGGTGTCCGGAATGATGATGCCGCCGGCAGTCTTGTTCTCCTGCTCGGTCGGCTTCACGACGACGCGATCATGCAAAGGCCTGAACTTCATGGGATCTCTCCGAGATGTCTGTCGCCGGCCTTGGTGCCGGCTGTGGTGTCAGCGCTGGGTGTTAGCACTCAAGGCCAGGGAGTGCCAGCCGTATAACGGCAGATCTCCCTGCCGTCAAGCATTTCACCCCGGCAAATGGGGCCTTGCCCGATTTACACCAGGGGTGGCGGCCGATTTTCCCGGAGGCAAAATAAGGGCCGGCACCCCGGAGGGCGCCGGCCCCGAGCGTGCGGCACGCGGGTGGATCCGCGTCAGGTGGCGGGATGGTAGTCGTAGCGCCGTTCGAAACGGGCGAGGTCGGCCGGGTCGAGGGCGATCTGGAGATGGGCGAAGGAGTCGTCGTCCCGCCGTTCCAGCACGTCGCCCCGCTGGTAGAGCCAAGCCAGCGCCGCGCCGTCGTCGATCCGAACCGCGAGATCGACCGTCTGCCGGTCCATCGTCATGTGGCGGTCGAGCAGCCCGAACAGTCCGGGCAGGCCCTCGCCGGTCAAGGCCGAGACCGCCTGCATGTGGTCGTTCCGCGCCGCCTGGGCGAGCAGGGCGTCCCGGGTGGCGGCGTCGAGCAGGTCGATCTTGTTCAGCACCTCGACGACGCGGCCGTCCTGGGACGGGTCGATGTCGAGGTCGCGCAGCACCGCCTCGACGTCAGCCTTCTGGGCCTCCGTGTCGGGATGGGCGATGTCCCGAACATGAAGGACGATGCCGGCCGCCTGGACCTCCTCCAGGGTCGCCCGGAAGGCAGCCACGAGGTGGGTCGGCAGGTCGGAGATGAAGCCCACCGTGTCGGACAGGATCACCTTGCGGCCGGTCGGCAGCTCGATTCCGCGCATGGTCGGGTCGAGCGTCGCGAACAGCAGGTTCTTGGCGAACACGTCGGCACCGGCCATCCGGTTGAACAGCGACGACTTGCCGGCGTTGGTATAGCCGACCAGGGCCACCACCGGATAGGGTACCCTGTCCCGCGCCTTGCGGTGCAGGTCCCGGGTCCGCCGGACCTCGTCCAGTTCCCGCTTCAGCTTGATGATCCGGTCGCCGATCAGGCGGCGGTCGATCTCGAGCTGGCTTTCGCCGGGGCCGCCGAGGAAGCCGAAGCCGCCGCGCTGGCGCTCCAGGTGGGTCCAGGACCGGACAAGCCGCGAGCGCTGGTAGCTGAGGGCCGCGAGCTCCACCTGCAACTGGCCTTCCCGGGTCCTTGCCCGGGCGCCGAAGATCTCCAGGATCAGGCCGGTGCGGTCTATGACCTTGGCATGGAGCCCGCGTTCCAGGTTGCGCTGCTGGACGGGCGACAGGGCGTGGTCCATCACGACCAGGTCGATGGGTTCCCCCCTCTCCTCGGCGTCACGGATCAGGCCGGCGAAATGCTCCACCGTGCCTGACCCGAGCAGGGTCGACGGCTGAGGCCGGTTGACCTTGACGGCTTCGGCGTATGCTACGTCCAATTCGATCGCGGCGGCCAGTCCGACGGCTTCGTCCAGGCGCGCCTCCGGGCTGCGCATGCCGTCGTCGATCTTGGCCTCGCGCAGGATCGGATGGATCACGAGGGCGCGGCCGGTGCCCATGGCGGACCGGCCGGTGCCCTGATCGGGTGCGTTAGGTACCTTCACCTTCCTTGGGCGGCTCGAAAAGTTGAATAGGATGGGCAGGCATCACGGTCGAGATTGCGTGCTTGTAGACCAGTTGGCTATGCGCATCGCGTCGCAACAGGACGGAGAAGTTGTCGAACCACGTTATGATGCCTTGGAGTTTGACACCGTTCACCAGGAACACGGTGACCGGGGTCTTGTTCTTTCGGACGTGGTTTAAGAAAACGTCCTGAACATTTTGACTTTTTTCGGACATATGCAATCGCCCCGTTGTGATGGTTCTTGGGGCCCCATCCCAGAGCCCGGATAACATTCCATAACCCTTTTGTTGGGCTATTTTCGTTGTTCGACTGGAGTCTCCAGCGATATGGGGGCGCCAAGGCGCCGCACCAAGTCGGATACTATATCGCAAGTGTCAAACCGGTGCGCAGGCGGAAAATTCCCGAAATCGTCCGGACCGTTCCCGATCAGCATCGGGACGCATCTCCCGGCATGGGCGCACTGCATATCCACGTCTGCATCGCCGATGAACCAGACGTCGGGACCGGCAATCAACCCGCCGGGCTCAAGGGCCATGTGGATAGGATCAACCGCAGGTTTATCTTGTGGCGCATCTCCCGCTCCGACGAGCTTGCCGAAGTAGCGGTCCCAACCGAGTTGGGCCGACTCGGCCCGCAGGAAGCGGCCGGTCTTGTTGCTGACCACCCCGAGATAGACGCCCTGCCCGGCCAGCGCCGACAGCAGCCCCTCGGCACCCGGGAGCGGCTTCAGGTAATCGAGATGGTGGCGGCCGAAATGGTCGTAGAAGATGTCTCGCGCATCGGTCCAGCGGTCGCCGAACAGGCGGGGGAAGCTGTCGCGCAGGCTCTGCCGGACGCGGAGGCGGGTCTCTTCCAGGCTCCAGGGCGGCAGTCCGTGGGCGACCAGGGCGGCGTTCAGCGCGGCATGGATGCAGCCCCAGTTGTCCACCAGGGTATTGTCCCAATCGAACAGGACCGCGCGCGGCAGCCGCGTCGGGTCGCCGTCGCCAAGGGGTGCGCCCCCGAGATCCGCCGTCACGACGCGCCCGCCGTCCGGGCATATTCCAGGTAGGCCTGCCTCAGGCGCTCTCCCAGGGAACCCGGCTTGCCGTTGCCGACGGTGCGGTCGTCGATCCGCGTGACCGGCATCACGAAGGTGCTGGCGCTGGAAACGAAAGCTTCCCGCGCCCGGTAGGCTTCCTCCAGCGAGAAGGCGCGTTCCTCGAACGGGATGCCGGCTTCCCTGGCCAGCCGGATGATCGACAGGCGGGTCACGCCGTTCAGGATCAGGTTGTCGGCATGGCGGGTCACCAGGGTGCCGTCCTCGGTCACGATCCAGGCGTTGCTGGAGCAGCCCTCGGTCACATCGCCGTCCGGGTCGAGCTGCCACGCCTCGAACGCGCCTGCCTCCACCGCCTGCTGCTTGCCCAGCACCTGCGGCAGCAGCGCCACCGACTTGATGTCCCGGCGCAGCCAGCGGATGTCGGGAATCGAGATCACCTTGACCCCGTTCTCCAGCTGTTCCGGAGTCGCGAAGGCGGTCGCCCGCTTCGTCGTCATGACGAGGCTGCTGCGGGAGTGCTTCGGAAACTTGAAGTCGCGCGGGGCGACGCCGCGCGTGATCTGGAGGTAGATCGTCCCCTGGGTCACGTGGTTGCGGGCGATCAGCCGGCGCATCAGCAGCTTGAGCACGTGGGGAGCCACCGGCCACGCGATCCGCAGTTCGTTCAGCGACCGTGCCAGGCGATCCAGGTGCCCCTGCTCGTCGGCGAGCCTGCCGCCGATGATCGTGACGACTTCGTAGACACCGTCGGCGAACTGGAATCCGCGGTCCTCGACATGGACCATCGCCTCGCCATGGGGAACGAACCGGCCGTTGACATATGCGTATCGAGCCATGCTTTCCGCTTCTTTGGATGAGCTTTTCGGGATCGTGGAACGGGACGACGGAGGATCAGAAGAACTCGAGCCGAACCGCGAACATCTTCTCGACCTTCTTCACCTGCCCGACCGCGGCCAGGATGATGACCCGGTCGTGCGGCTTGATCACCGTGGAGGGCCTGGGAATGATCACCTCCTCGCCCCGCACGATGGCGCCGACGATCACGCCGGTCGGCAGCTTGATCTCCCGCAGGGGCGTGTTGATCAGGCTGGAAGTCTCCAGCGCCTCCGCCTCGATCACCTCGGCGAAGCCTTCGCGCAGGCTGTGGACCGCGCGGATCCGGCCGCGCCGGACATGCTGTAGGATGGTCGAGACCGTGATGGTGCGCGGGCTGACCACGGCGTCGATGCCGAGCGTGGTGACCAGCGGCGAATAGGTCGTCTTGTTGATCAGGGTGATGGCGCGCTGGCAGCCGTAGCGCTTGGCGAGCAGCGAGGCGAGGATGTTGCCCTCGTCGTCGTTCGTCACGGCGACCACCGTCTCGGCCGCCCGGACGTTGGCTTCCTCCAGGATCTCCGGATCGAGCCCGTCGCCGTGAAGCACCATGGTCCGGTTCAGCCGCTGGGCGATGTACTGGGCCCGGCCGCGGTCCACCTCGACGATCCGCGCGCTGACCTGCGGGTGCTTCGCCTCCAGCTCCTCGGCGAGGCACAGGCCGATGTTGCCGCCGCCCAGGATGATGATCCGGCGGGCCTCGGTCTCCTCGTGGCCGAAGGCCGCCATGGCCCGTCCCAGGTGCCGCGTGTCGGCGACGAAATAGACCTCGTCGCCCGGCAGCATCTGGTCGTCGCCGCCGGGGATGATCGGCTTGTCGTTGCGGACGATCGCCACGACCTCGAGGTTCAGGTCGGGGAACAGGCCGGTGAGCTGGCGCAGCGGCGTGTGCAGGATCGGGCAATTGTCGGTGCAGATGACGCCGATGACGCGGACCTTGCCGTCGGCCAGCGGGATCAT
Organism: Skermanella sp. TT6; assembly: GCF_016653635.2. Lineage (NCBI taxonomy): Bacteria > Pseudomonadati > Pseudomonadota > Alphaproteobacteria > Rhodospirillales > Azospirillaceae > Skermanella > Skermanella cutis. Next base: position 2,671,014 of record NZ_CP067420.1, on the reverse strand, counting down.
GTCGAACGCGCCCGGCACCTGGAGCCGGCGGGCGACAGCCCGGGCCACCTCGATCTCGGGCGAGATGATCACGTCGATCGGCATATGCTCGCGCGAGAACAGGTCCGCCCAGATCGGCGCCAGGTAGCTCTGGTTCCGGACGCGGGCGATCTTTGTCGGCACGTTGAACAGCGAGTGCGCCACCTGGCAGGCCACCATGTTGACCTCGTCCGCCAGGGTGACCGCGATGATCATGTCGGCGTCGGCGGCGCCCGCCTGCTCCAGCACGTTCGGGTGGGAGGCGAATCCGACCATGGCCTGGACGTCCAGCGTGTCGCTGATCTTCTGGATCAGCTCCGGGGACTGGTCGATCACGGTGACGTCGTTGTTCTCGGTCGCGAGATAGCGGGCGATGTTGGAGCCGACCTGGCCGGCGCCGCAGACGATGACCTTCATGGACCGGTGACCTTCATGAGCTCAATCCCCGGCCAGCTTGTGGGGAGGCTTGTCGTTGCCGTGCACGCCCAAGGATTTCAGCTTGCGGTGCAAGGCGGAACGCTCCATTCCCACGAACGCGGCCGTGCGGGATATGTTGCCACCGAACCGGGTCACCTGGGCAAGCAGATACTCGCGCTCGAACACTTCGCGGGCCTCGCGCAGCGGCAGGCCCATGATCTCGCCGCCCTTGTCCCACTTCAGGACCGTCGGGGTGATGGCGCCGATCTCGGGCGGCAGCATGTCGGCGCGGATCGGCTCGCGCGGGTCGCCGGTCGACATGATCAGCAGCCAATCCACCACGTTGCGCAACTGGCGCACGTTGCCCGGCCAGTCATAGGCCTGGAGCGCCGCCATCGCGTCCTCGCCGTAGTCGCGGGCCGGCAGGCCCGCCGTCTCGGACGAGCGGATCATGAAGTGGCGGGCCAGCAGGGGGATGTCCTCGCGGCGCTCGGTCAGCGGCGGAACCCGGATCGGCACGACGCTGAGGCGGTAGAACAGGTCCTGCCGGAACCGGCCGGCCTCGATCTCCGACGGAAGGTCGCGGTTGCTCGACGCGATCACCCGGACATCGACCTCGACCCTCGCGCTGCCGCCGACCCGCTCGAAGGTCTGCTCCTGGAGCACGCGGACGATCTTTCCCTGGGTCTCCAGCGGCATGTCCGCCACCTCGTCCAGCAGCAGGGTGCCGCCATGGGCCTGCTCGAAAGTGCCGACCTTGCGGGGCAGGCCATCCTGGCCGTGCTCGGTGCCGAACAGCTCGACCTCCAGCCGGTCGGGCCGCATGGTCGCGCAGTTCAGCCCGACGAAGGGGCCGTCGGCCCGGCGGGAGCGGGCATGGAGCAGGCGGGCGACGACCTCCTTGCCGGACCCGGCCGGCCCGGTGATCAGGACGCGGCTGCCGGTCGGGGCCACCTTGTCGATCGAGTGCCTGACATGGTTGATCGCCGACGACTTGCCGATCAGCTCGATCTGGCCGCCGGTCCGGAGCTTCAGTTCCTCGTTCTCGCGCCTGAGCCGGGCGGCTTCGATCGCGCGCTCGACCAGGACCAGCAGGCGGTCGGCCTTGAACGGCTTCTCGATGAAGTCGTAGGCGCCCTGCTTGATCGCGGACACGGCGGTCTCGATCGTCCCGTGGCCGCTGATCATGATGACCGGCAGGTTCGGATGCTCGCGCTTGAGCTCGGCGAGAATCTGGATGCCGTCGAGCCGGCTCCCCTGGAGCCAGATGTCGAGGATCACCAAGCTCGGCCTTCGGGCACCGACCGCGGCGATGGCCTGGTCGGCGTCGCCGGCTTGCCGGGTCTTCATGCCTTCGTCTTCAAGGATACCCGCAATCAGCATGCGGATGTCCGCTTCGTCATCGACGATCAGAATGTCATGCGCCATAGCGACTCTGTTTCTGCTGCGTTTCTTCGGCGGCCACGGCCGGCGCGGCGATTTCGGTCTTGGGGATCACGAGGCGGACCTGCGCGCCCGGGCCGGAAGCCCTGTCTTCGAGCACCAGTTCGCCGCCATGGTCCTCCATGATCTTCTTGACGATGGCGAGCCCCAGCCCGGTGCCCTTGGCCCGCGTGGTGACGTAGGGCTCGGTCAGCCTGTCGCGTTCCTCGTGCGGCAATCCCTTGCCGTTGTCGGCGATCACGATCGACACGCGGTCGTCGTGGACCTCGAGGCCGAGATCCACCTGCCCGGGCGGCAGCGTCCCGATGTCGGGAGCGGAGCGGCCGTCGATCGCGTCCACCGCGTTCTGGAGCAGGTTGGTCAGGGCCTGGGAAATCTGCCGGCCGTCGCACGGCACGGTGAGCGGCCCCGGCGGAAGGTCGGCCGTGAACTTGATGGCGGGATGTGCGCTGGATTGGAGGAACACGGCTTGGCGACACAGTTCGTTGATGTTCTGTGGCTTCATCACCGGGCTCGGCATCCGCGCGAAGGCGGAGAACTCGTCAACCATCCGGCCGATATCGTCCACTTGGCGTACGATGGTATCGGTACACATCTGGAACGTCTCGGGGTCGCTGGTGATTTCCTTGAGGTATTTTCGGCGCAATCGCTCGGCCGAGAGCTGGATCGGGGTCAGCGGGTTCTTGATCTCGTGCGCGATGCGACGCGCCACGTCGGCCCAGGCAGCCTTGCGTTGCGCCGAGAGCAGCTCGGTGACGTCGTCGAACGTCACGACGAAGCCGCGGATGTCGCTTCCGACCGACTCGGCGGCGACCCGGACCAGCAGGGTCCGCGTGGTCCCGGCGCGGCGGAGCTGGACCTGGGCTTCCATCAGCTTGGCCGGGCGGCGACGGATCATGCCCATCAGCTCGCCCATCTCCGGCGCCACGTCGACCAGCTTGCGGCCGATCAGGATCTCCGGGTCGTCGACGCCCAGCAGATGGGCGCCCGACAGGTTGGGCAGGTTGATGCGGCCCTCGTGGTCGAGGCCGACGACGCCGGCCGAGACGCCGGCCAGCACGGTCTCCGTGAAGCGGCGGCGCAGGTCGAGCTGGCGGTTCGCCTCGATCAGCTCCCGCCGCTGGCTCTCCAGCTGGCTGGTCATGCGGTTGAAGGCGCGCGACAGCGTGCCCAGCTCGTCCTCCGGCAGCAGCTCGGGCACACGTGCGCCCATGTCCCCTGCCCGCACCCGCTCGGCGGCGCCGATCAGGGAGCCGATCGGCGCCACCAGCGCCGTCGCGAAATTGAGGCCGATCCAGACCGCGGCCAGCAGCAGCAGCAGCGCCACCACGACGAAGATCAGCGTCACCGTGATCTGAAGGCTGGAGCGCTTGCCCTCCAGCTCGGCATAGGCGCTGGCGGCCTCCTGGGCCGACTCCATGTGGCTCAACACCCGCGGCTCGACCAGCCGGCCGACGAACAGGAAGGTATCCACGAAGCGGTCGAGCCGTACCAGCGCCCTGACCCGGTCGTCGGTGTCGGTCACCATCAGGACGACCTCGCCCTGCCGGGCGCGCTCCAGGGCACTTTCGGGAATCGGCTCGAACTCCAGGGTGAAGGACAGGCCGGAACGCGCCAGCATCCGGCCGCTGCCGTCGAACACGATCGCCTCGGTCAAGGCCCGCAGCGCGGCCTGGGTCGCGACCACCTGGGCGAACCGGCCGGGGTCGGTCAGCAGGCGCGCAGCCTCCCGGTTGAGGTCGTTGGCCATGGCCAGAGCGTCGGCCCGGATCACCTGCTGGTGTTCGTGCAGGTAGGCCTGGGCGACGGCGCGCGACTCGTTGATCGCGGTGCGCACCCGCTCGCTGAACCAGGACTGGACGCCGACATAGAAGAAGATGGCGGAAAAGGCCGCGACGATGATCGCCGGCATGACCGCCAGCAGGCTGAAGGTCGCGACCACCCGGACATGCAGGCGCGACCCGGCGAGGCCTCGGCGCCGCTCGATCCACAGGCCGACGATGCGCCGCGCGATGATGGCGCCGAGCAGCAGCAGCAGCGCCAGGTCGAGCGTCAGCAGCAGGCTGACCGTGTTCGGGTCGTTCCCGAACGGCGGCGTCGCGGTCAGCGCCGCGTAGGTCGCGAAGCCGGCGCCGATGGCGGCTACGGCCAGCGCGACGGCGAGCTTGCCGGCCAGCCCGACGCGGCTGGCCCAGATCAGGAACTGACTCCAGAAGGATTGCGGCATACCCGCGGGTTCGCTGGTCATCTGTCTCGTCGCACCGGGCTCGCCCTGAACCCGTCCTGTGACCAGGATGTCACGAGACCGATGCAGGGTGTGTTATTTTAGCCCACGGATGACCTGAATATCCAGTTCGCGAATCTTCTTTCTGAGGGTGTTCCGATTAAGTCCCAACATCTGTGCAGCCTTGATCTGGTTGCCGCGCGTCGCGGACAGGCTGAGCGAGATCAGCGGGCGCTCGATTTCCCGAAGGACGCGGTCGTAGAGGCCCGCCGCCGGGATGCCGTCCTTGTGGGCCGCGAAATAATCTTTCAGGTGCCGTTCAACCGCCGAGCTGAGGCCCTCGTTCTGGTGCTCCTCGACCTGGGGCGTGGCCGGCGCGGCGTCGGCCAGCTCTGACTCGATCACGTCGATGCCGATGACTTCCTGGCTGTAGAGCGCCGCGAGGCGTCTCACCAGGTTCTCCAGCTCGCGCACATTGCCGGGCCAGCGGTAGCGCTTCAACCGGTCCATAGCCGGGCCGTCGATGCTCTTGATCGGCAGCCCCTGGGCGGAGGTCAGGGTCAGGAAGTGGCGGACCAGCGACGGGATGTCCTCGCTCCGTTCCCGGAGCGGAGGCAGGCGGATCGGCACGACGTTGAGCCGGTAGAACAGATCCTCGCGGAACAGGCCCTGGCGGATCAGCGTGCGCAGGTCGCGGTGGGTCGCCGCGATGATCCGGACGTCGGTCTTGATCGGCGTGCGGCCGCCTACCGTCGTGTATTCCCCCTCCTGCAGGACGCGGAGCAGCCGGGTCTGGGCTTCCAGCGGCATGTCGCCGATCTCGTCCAGGAACAGGGTGCCGCCCTGGGCCTGCTCGAACCGGCCGGTGGAACGGGTGGTGGCGCCGGTGAAGGCGCCCTTCTCGTGGCCGAACAGCTCCGACTCGATCAGCTCGCGCGGGATCGCGGCCATGTTGATCGCGACGAAGGGGCCGCTGCGGCGCTTGCCGTACTCATGGAGCGCGCGGGCGACCAGCTCCTTGCCGGTGCCGGACTCGCCGGTGATCATCACCGTCAGGTCGGTGCCCATCAGCCGGGCCAGCACCCGGTAGATCTCCTGCATCGCCGCCGAGCGGCCGATCAGGGGGAGCTGCTCCTCGGTCTCGGCATCGTCGAGGACGCTGTTGCCGTTGAGGGCGAGCGGCTGCGGCGCGCTGAGCGCGCGCTCCACCACGCTGACCAGTTCCTTCAGGTCGAACGGCTTGGGCAGGTACTCGAAGGCGCCCCGCTCGGCCGCCTTGACCGCGGTCATCAGCGTGTTCTGCGCGCTCATCACGATGACGCGCAGCTCGGGACGGATCTTCTTTATGCGCGGGATCAGGTCGAGCCCGTTCTCGTCCGGCATCACCACGTCGGTGATGACGAGGTCGCCCTGCCCGTCAGCGACCCAACGCCACAGGGTCGACGCGTTCCCCGTGGTCCGCACGTCATGGCCCAGCCGGATCAGGGCCTGGTTCAGCACAGTGCGGATCGCGCGGTCGTCATCGGCGACCAGGATCGTCGATGACGGCATTACGACGGCTCCAGAGACTGTTCGAAATCGGCATACATGGGTAGCGATACCTTGAATACGGTTCGGCGCGGCAGCGTCTCGAAATCGATGACTCCGCCATGGTCGCCAATCAGTTTCGCAACCAATGCAAGACCCAGGCCGGTTCCGTTCCGCTTGGTCGTGACGAACGGATCGAACAGATGCGACCGGAGATCCTCCGGTATGCCGTTGCCATTGTCCTGCACGCTGATCAGCAACGGCAGGTGGACGCGGCTGTCGGTGCCGGGAACCGCCAGCCGGACGCCGTGCTGGTAGGCCGTGCTCAGGATGATCTCGCCGCCCTGTTCGGGAACAGCTTCTGCCGCATTTTTAATCAGGTTGAGGAAAACCTGGATCAGCTGGTCGCGGTTGCCATACACGTCCGGCAGGGACGGGTCGTAGCGTTCGGTGAAGCGGACCGTCCGGGCGAAGCCGCTCTGGGCCACCTTGCGGACATGCTCCAGCACGCTGTGGATGTTGACCGCCGTCCGCTCCGGCGGCCGCTTGTCGGAGAACACCTCCATCCGGTCGACCAGCGCCACGATGCGATCGGACTCGTCGCAGATCAGCCGGGTCAGCTCCCGGTCGGGTTCGGACGCGTTCTGTTCCAGCAGCTGCGCGGCGCCGCGGATGCCGGACAGCGGGTTCTTGACCTCGTGGGCCAGCATCGCGGCCATGGCGGTGACCGAGCGGGCGGCGTTCCGGTGGGTAAGCTGGTTGTCGATCTTGCGGGTGATCGACTTCTCATGGAGCGACATCACCACGCAATCCGCCGGCTCGCCCAGCGGGGCCACGCGGACCGTGACCAGGTGGATGCCGATCCGGGGGGTGTCGAGGGTCACGCCGTATTCCGACATGCTGGCGCCGCCGGCCAATGCCTGCTCGATCAGGAAGAAGACCGGGCTGTCCGACGGCAGCAGGTCGGTCAGCGGCTGCCCGATCAGGGCCGCGGCGCCGCATTCGAAGAACTCCTGGGCTTCCAGGTTGACGTACCGGATCTCGTTCCTGTGGCCGATCACCAGCACCGGGTCGGGCAGGGCGTTGAGGATGCCGGAGGGGTCTATCTCCTGCCGCATCGCCTTCCGCCGCAGGGGGGTTACCGCGCGCGCCATCAAGCTGCCATCCGTTCGATCTCGGGGGAGTAGAAGGACCGGATCATGCCGAGCACGACGGCCGGATCGGAGACGCGATTGACCTCGGCGCGGAACTCGGCCGAGCCGGGCAAACCCTTGCTGTACCAGGAAACATGCTTGCGGGCGATCTTGACGCCGGCGTCGGTGCCGTAATGTTCCAGCATGGCCTCGTAATGTTCGATAAGGGTGGCGAGCTGGTCTTCGAGCCGCGGATCGGGCAGGCGCTCGCCGGTGCGCAGGTAATGGATGACCTGCCCGATGAACCAGGGGCGGCCATAGGTCCCCCGGCCGATCATGACTCCGTCCGCGCCGGACTCCGCCAGGCAGCGGGTCACGTCCTCGAAGGCGGTCATGTCGCCGTTGGCGATGACCGGGATCGAGACCGCCTCCTTCACCGCGCGGATCGCCTTCCAGTCGGCGGTGCCGGTGTAGAACTGGCACCGAGTGCGCCCATGGACCGTGACCATGCGGATGCCGCATTCTTGTGCAATCCGCGCCAGATTGGGGGCGTTGCGGTTCGCGTCGTCCCAGCCCAGCCGCATCTTCAGCGTGACCGGAACGTTCACCGCCTTGACCGTCGCCTCCAGGATGCGGGCGGCATGGACCTCGTCCCGCATCAGGGACGATCCGGCGTGCCCGTTGACGATCTTCTTGACCGGGCAGCCGAAATTGATGTCGATCAGCGCGGCGCCCCGATCCTGGTTCAGCCTGGCCGCTTCCGCCATGACCGCGGGCTCGCATCCGGCGAGCTGCACGGCCATGGGAAACTCTTCGGCGCAGTTGGTCGCCATCTTCATGGTCTGGCGCGACGCGCGGATCATCGCCTGGCTCGCGATCATTTCCGACACGACGAGGCCGGCGCCGGCTCGCTTGACCAGCCGGCGGAACGGCATGTCCGATACGCCCGACATGGGGGCCAGGATGACGGGGTCGTCGATCCTGATGGATCCGATGTTGATGCCCATGTTTTGGGCAATTCCCTGTAATGCTGTCATTTTGTGCAGGCTAGCACGCATCCGGAAAATATCGCAAGCGCGAAGAATGCCGATGAAACCATCACTGGGTGGACGGCCGGGCGAGATCCGGCCCGCCGGACGCCTGCTGGTCCTCAATAGCTCAGGAGATTAAAATATCCGTGACGAACTTGACGCCGGGATAGCCCAAAGTGAGCAGCAGAAAAGCAAGAAGTACAAAGCGGGCGGCCCGCCTGCCCCGTACGCCGGTCGCCGCATGGGCGATCAGCAGCCCGCCGATGACCACGAAGGTGGCGACGGAAAGGACTGTCTTGTGGTCGACTCGGAACAGGACGCCCTGCTCGAAGTACAGGACGGACATGCCGGTCGCGAGGCCGAGGCCGAGCACGATCTCGGATGCCACCAGCAGCCGCCCCTGGAGCTGCTCGCTGTCGGCCATGGGGGGCAGCATGCGGGTCAGCGGGGTCGGGCGCTTCGCTTTCAGCGCCCGCTCCTGCAGGAAGGCCGCCAGGGCCGAGACCGCGGCCAGGGTCAGGAGGGCATAGGTCGTGACGGAAACCCCGATATGCAGGTCGACCCAGACGGTCGGGGCGGAGGCGCTCAGCGTCGGGTCCGGCGCCTCGGTGGCGGCGGTCGCGAACAGTCCGACCAGCAACAGGTAGGGCAGCAGCAGCGGCATCAGCCGCCAGCCGGAGCGGGTGGTCAGGCACAGCCCGGAGTACAGCACCATGCAGGCGGCGATGCTGACCCACAGGGTCGTGGACAGTCCCGTGCGCCATGTCCCGTCGAGCTGGATCACGGACCAGGCGAGCGGACCCGCGACGGCCACGAACAGCACCGCCCAGAACACGGCGTCCGGTCCCCTGCCCTGCCGGAATCCGTCGCGAACATAGGCCAGCAGCGAGGCCGGCATCAGGGCCAGCAGGGCGGTGAGGCTGAACATGACGTTCTGGAACATGCTTTCCCGTTCTATTCCGGTCCGGATGGCCGCTTGGCTGCGGCTGCGCGACAGGCTAGGCTCGGCGCCCGAAACTTCCAAGGTGCTTCGAAGGATGCGGACCCGATCATGACCTCATGCGTGGCGCTGATCGTCGCCGCCGGCAGCGGAGAACGCTTCGGCGGCGACCGCCCCAAACAATACCAGGATCTGGGCGGCCGTGCCGTGCTGCACCATACGGTCGGCGCGTTTCTTCGCCATGCCTACGTCGATGCCGTCCAGGTGGTGATCCAACCCGGCCACCGCGAGCTTTATGATGCCGCAATCGCCGGCCTCGACCTGCCCGAACCCGTGGCGGGAGGCGCGACCCGCCAGGAATCGGTCCGTCTCGGGCTGGAACGGCTGGCTGCGCGCGACCCGGTGCCCGACTTCGTGCTGATCCACGATGCCGCCCGGCCGCTGGTGAGCGGGGCCACGGTCCAGGCGGTCCGGGACAGGCTGGACGAGGTTCCCGCCGCGATCGCCGCCGTTCCCGTGACGGACACGCTGAAACGCGGCACCGGCGGCCTGGTCAGCGGCACGGTGGAGCGTGCCGGCCTGTGGCGCGCCCAGACGCCGCAGGGGTTCCGCTTCGGCGAGATCCTGCGGGCGCATCGGGAACTGGCCGGCGCCGAACTGACCGACGACGCGGCGGTGGCGGAGCGGGCGGGTCTGGACGTGGCCCTGGTGGAAGGCAATGTGGAAAACCTCAAGGTGACCAATCGCGATGATCTGGCGCAGGCCGCCATGCTGATGAACGCCTCCATACCCTCCCCGCCGCAGGACGTGCGGATCGGGATGGGCTACGACGTCCACCGGTTCTCGGCCGGCGACCATGTGGTGCTGTGCGGGATCAAGGTACCCCACGAGGCGCGGCTGGAAGGCCACTCCGATGCCGACGTGGGGCTGCACGCCCTGACCGACGCGATCCTGGGCGCGCTGGCCGCAGGAGACATCGGCAGCCATTTCCCGCCCAGCGACCCGCAATGGCGCGGCGCCGACAGCGCCCTGTTCCTGCGCCACGCGGTCGGCATGGTCCGCGAGCGCGGGGGCGTGATCGCCCACGCCGACGTGACCCTGATCTGCGAGCGCCCGAAGATCGGCCCGCACCGGGAGGCGATGGTCGCCCGCATGGCCGAGCTTCTGGAAATCGCGCCCGACCGGGTCAGCGTCAAGGCGACCACGACCGAGCGGCTGGGCTTCACCGGCCGGGGCGAAGGGATCGCGGCCCAGGCGGTGGCCACCATCTGCCTGCCGGGGACCTGAGAAGGAGAAGCGCCGATGTTTTCCGACGACGTCCTGGAACGCGCCCGAGCCGTCCTGGCCGCCTACGACGCGGCGGGGCTGAAGCTGGCGACGGCGGAGTCCTGCACCGGCGGCCTGATCGCCGCCGCCCTCACGGAGATCGCCGGCTCCTCCAGCGTGGTGGAGCGGGGCTTCGTGACCTATTCCAACGAGGCGAAGACGGAACTGCTGGGCGTGCCGTCCGACCTGATCGGCCGCGTCGGCGCCGTCAGCCCAGAGGTGGCGGAGGCGATGGCGGCCGGCGCGGTCGCCCATTCCCGGGCCGATGCGGCGGTCGCCGTCACCGGCATCGCCGGGCCGGGAGGATCCACCCCGGGCAAGCCGGTCGGCTTGGTCTATTTCGGGGTCGCTAGGCGCGGCGGCGCGCTCCGCCACGAGCGCCGAATCTTCGAGGGCGACCGGTCGGCGGTGCGGCGGGCGGCGGTGATGGTCGCGCTGGATCTGGCGGCGGGGGCGGCGTCTCAGGGCGACAGGTAAAGGTCCCTGACGCTGGACAGGGCGATCCGCAGGCCGGGATCGCCCTTTTCGAGCACATCGAAGGGCACGTAGGCGCCGAAGTCCAAACCGGTATCCTCGGAAAGGCCGGCGATGCTCACCTGCGAATCCTCGAAGTCGCCGAAGATGAAGCGGCGCCGCCGGGCCGGAAGCAGGCGGGCCTGGGACCGCTTGTAGCCTATCGCGGTAAGCTGGCGGGTGGCGGCGTTGGTGAAGACGACGACCTTCCAGAACTCCAGGGGGATCGGGACGTCGTAGTAGACGGGATCGTCCTCCTGAAACACCGGCCCCGTGATGACCGAGATCCGGATGTTCTCCCGATCGGTGTTGTCGAGGATATGGTCCTCCAGGCCGAGCCAGATGCCGCCGTTGAACGACTGCCGCTGGGGGCAGGCGTTGGTGGCGTGGAAGGTGTCGGCGTCGGCTTGCCTGGCGGTCTTCTTGTCGCCCCAGTTCGGGTCTTCCCGGCGGGTCATGTGCCCGCGGCTGAAGAAGCCTTCCTTGTCGTTGCCGTAGACGCCGTCGAGGATCTGGAATTCCCGCCCGATGCGGGGATCGAACCGCCAGACGTTGGTGCGCTTGACGGTGCGGTCGGACCTGGCGCCGTCGATGTTGACGGCGCTGAACACAATGCTCTTTGGCATTCCAGGACTTGCGACCGCTCAGGCCGGCGTCGAGGTCGTGGTGCCGGCCGTGGTCGTCCCGTCGCCGTAAAGCTGCCGCGCCCGGCTCTCGAACGCCGCGACCATGCGGCGGACGGCTTCGTTGAACAGCACCCCGATGATCTTCTGGAGCATCTTCGAGCGGAACTCGAAATCGACGTAGAAGTCGATCAGGCAGCCGCCGTCTTCCGTGGGCAGGAAGATCCAGTGGTTGTTCAAGTAGCTGAAGGGGCCTTCGGTGTAGGAGACGTCGATCCGGTCGGGCGGGCTCAGCGTCACCCGGGACGTGAATCGCTCCCGGATCATCTTGAAGCCGATGATCAGGTCGGCGTAGATCACGTCCCCTTCGCGCTTGCGGATCCGCGCCGCCAGGCACCAGGGGAGGAACTCCGGATAACGCTCGATGTCGGCCACGAGGTCGTACATCTGCTCAGGCTTGTACGGCAGTACCCGCTTCTCTGCGTGTGTCGGCATCAGGTTTCCTTAGGAGGCGGCGGCCGCGGCAAGCTTGGCGTCGCGCGCGTCGCGCATCCGTCGGAAATCGTCGCCCGCATGGTAGGACGAGCGGGTCAGCGGCGAACTGGAAACCATCAGGAAGCCCTTGCCGCGCGCGATCGCCGCGTAGCTGGCGAACTCGTCCGGCGTGACGAATCGGTCCACCGCGGCATGCTTGGGCGTGGGCTGGAGATACTGGCCGATGGTCAGGAAATCCACGTCGGCCGCCCGGAGGTCGTCCATCACCTGCAACACCTCTTCCTTGGTCTCGCCAAGCCCGACCATGATGCCGGACTTCGTGAAGATGCCGGGTTCCAGCTCCTTCACACGGGACAACAGGTTGAGGGACGTAAAGTAACGGGCGCCGGGACGGATCGTCGGATAGAGGCGGGGCACGGTTTCCAGGTTGTGGTTGAACACGTCCGGCCGGGCCCTCGCGACATGCTCCACGGCCCCCTTCTTGCGCATGAAGTCGGGCGTCAGGATCTCGATCGTGGTGCCGGGTGCCGTCTCGCGGATGCGCAGGATCGTGCGGGCGAAATGGTCCGCGCCGCCATCGTCCAGGTCGTCGCGGTCGACGGAGGTGATGACCACGTGCTCCAGCCCCAGCGAACCGACCGCCTCGGCGACGTTGTCGGGCTCGTGCGGGTCCAGCAGGTCCGGGCGTCCGGTCGCCACGTTGCAGAAGGCGCAGGCGCGGGTGCAGACGGCGCCCAGGATCATGAAGGTCGCGTGCTTCTTCTTCCAGCACTCGCCGATGTTCGGGCAGGCCGCCTCTTCGCAGACGGTGTTCAGCTTCAGGCCGCGCATCAGGCGCCGCGTCTCGGCATATTCGGCGGAAACGGGTGCCTTGACCCTGATCCAATCCGGTTTGCGCTGCACCGGGTTGTCCGGCCGGTGGGCCTTTTCCGGATGGCGGACGCGGTCGATCGGGGGGGATGCGGTCATGATTTCTTCAAGCTCCATATGCCTGTGCCAGAAGTGTAACGCGCCGGCACGGACATCAAGGTGCAAATTGACCCAACTCCTTCGAAAGGAGGCGCCGTGCCGGGGACGCGGGGAGCCCGGCACGGCGACGGGCCGTCAGTAGTGGATCGCCCTGCCATAGGCCGCGAGGACGGACTCGTGCATCATCTCCGACAGGGTCGGGTGCGGGAAGATGGTGTGCATCAATTCGGCTTCGGTCGTCTCCATGGTCTTGGCGATGCCGTAGCCCTGGATCAACTCGGTCACCTCGGCGCCGATCATGTGGGCGCCCAGCAACTCGCCCGTCTTGGCGTCGAACACCGTCTTGACCATGCCCTCCGGCTCGCCGAGGGCGATCGCCTTGCCGTTGCCGATGAACGGGAAGCGGCCGACCTTGACCTCGTAGCCCGCAGCCTTCGCCTTCGCCTCGCTGAGGCCGACGCTGGCCACCTGCGGGTGCGAGTAGGTGCAGCCCGGGATGTTGCGGACGTCGATCGGGTGGGCCTCCTTGATCCCGGCGATGTGCTCGACGCAGATCACGCCCTCGTGGCTCGCCTTGTGGGCCAGCCAGGGAGCGCCGACCACGTCGCCGATCGCGTAGAGGCCGGGCTCGTCGGTCTCCAGCCACTCGTTCACCAGGATGTGCGACTTCTCCGTTTTCACCTTGGTGTTCTCGAGGCCGATGTTCTCGACGTTGCCGACGATCCCGACCGCCAGGATGACCCGGTCCACCGTGATGGTCTCGGTCTTGCCGTTGGCCTCGATGGTGGTCGTGACGCTGTCGGCGCCCTTCTGGAACTCACCGACCTTGGCGCCGGTGTAGATCTTCATGCCCTGCTTCTCGAACGACTTGCGGGCCATGGCGCTGATCTCCTCGTCCTCCGCGGGGAGGATGCGGTCGACCATCTCGGCCACGGTGACCTTGGCGCCCATGTTCAGGTAGAAGCTCGCGAACTCGATGCCGATCGCGCCGGAGCCGATCACCAGGATCGACTTGGGCATGGTGTCGGGGACCATCGCGTGGCGATAGGTCCAGACCAGCTTGCCGTCGGCCTTCATGTTCGGGAACTCGCGGGCCCGGGCGCCGGTCGCGATGATGATGTGCTTGGCCTGGAACTCGCCGACGGTGGTGGTGCCGTCCTTCTCGACCTTGATCCTGCCCTTGCCGAGCAGGGTGGCATGGCCGTCGATGACGGTGACCTTGTTCTTCTTCAGCAGGTGCTTGACGCCGCCGGAGAGCTGGGAGGCGACGCCGCGCGACCGCTTGACCACCTTCTGGAGGTCGAAGCTGACCTCCTTGGCGGAGAAGCCATAGTCGTCCAGGTGGTGCAGAAGGTGCGATACCTCGGCCGAGCGCAGCAGCGCCTTGGTCGGGATGCAGCCCCAGTTCAGGCAGATGCCGCCCAGGTGCTCGCGCTCGACGACGGCGGTCTTCATGCCGAGCTGGGCCGCCCGGATGGCGGCGACATAGCCGCCGGGTCCGCCGCCGATGACGATGAGGTCGAATTGAGTATCAGCCACAGGCTTGTTCTCCCCTTAGAGCAGCATCGACAGCGGATCTTCGATCAGCTTCTTGAAGGCGGCCAGGAACTCGGCGCCGACCGCGCCGTCCACCACGCGGTGGTCGACCGACAGCGTGCAGCTCATCATGGTCGCGACGGCCAGCGCCCCGTCCTTGACGATCGGCCGCTGCTCGCCGGCGCCGACCGCCAGAATGCAGCCCTGCGGCGGGTTGATGATCGCGCCGAACTCGCGGATGCCGAACATGCCCAGGTTGGAGATCGAGAAGGTCCCGCCCTGGAACTCCTCCGGCTTCAGCTTGCCGTCGCGGGCGCGCTTCGCCATGTCCTTCATGGAGTTCGAGATCTCGACCAAGCCCTTGGTCTCGGCCGCCTTGATGATCGGCGTGATCAGGCCGGTCGGGGTCGCGACCGCGACCGAGATGTCGGCGTTCTCGTACTGGAGGATCGCGTCGTCGGTCCAGGCCGAGTTGGCGGCCGGCACCTTCTTCAGCGCGAGCGCCGAGGCCCGGATGACGAAGTCGTTGACCGACAGCTTGTACTCGTCCGACCGGCCGTTCAGCTCGGCCCGCGTCTTCAGGAGCTGGTCGATCTGGAGGTCGATCGTGAGGTAGAAGTGCGGGACGGTCTGCTTTGCCTCGGTCAGGCGGCGCGAGATGACCTTGCGCATGCCCGAGTTCGGGATCTCGCGGAACTTCATCCCCAGCTTGGTCGAGAAGTCGCGGGCATCGACGCCGGCGGGCTTCTGCGCGGACTGGACCGCCGCGGGAGACTGGCTGGCCGCCTGCCCCGCCGCGTCGGACGGAGCCGGCTTGGGCGCCTCGGTCTTGGGAGCCTCAGCCGCGGCGGGCTTGGCGCCCTTCTTGGCGGTGCCGCCCGAGATCGCGGCCTCGACGTCGTGCTTGACGATCCGGCCGTTGGGGCCGCTGCCGCGGATCTGCGTCAGGTCCAGGCCGGACTGCTCGGCCATGCGCTTGGCGAGCGGGCTGGCGAAGATACGGGCGCCGTCGGGGGCGCCGCCATGGGCCGGGGCGGACTGCGGGGCGGGCGCGGCGTCGGCCTTGGGGGCGGCATCGGCCTTGGGGGCCGCGGAAGCGCCACCGTCGGCGGGCTTGTCCGCCGGCTTCGGGGCGGGCTTGCCGCCGCCGTCCAGGGCGGAGGCGTCCTCGCCCTCTTCCAGCAGCAGGGCGATCACCTGATTGACGGCGACGCCCTGGGTGCCTTCGGGGACCACAATCTTGCCAAGCGTGCCTTCATCGACCGCTTCGACTTCCATCGTGGCCTTGTCGGTCTCGATCTCGGCGATCACGTCGCCGGACTCGACCTTGTCGCCTTCCTTCTTGAGCCATTTCGCGAGGTTGCCCTCGGTCATCGTCGGCGACAGCGCCGGCATGGTGATTTCAATCGGCATCTAGTGTCCCCCCGAGGACGCGCCGGGAGCGGTGCCGGCGCGCCGTCTTGTTGTCGCGTCAGCTCCGGTACAGAACGGCCTTGGCAGCCTTT
This sequence comes from Skermanella sp. TT6, assembly GCF_016653635.2. Lineage (NCBI taxonomy): Bacteria > Pseudomonadati > Pseudomonadota > Alphaproteobacteria > Rhodospirillales > Azospirillaceae > Skermanella > Skermanella cutis. The sequence goes on along the minus strand of NZ_CP067420.1, from coordinate 2,655,314 downwards.
TCGATGTCCTCGGGCTGCGGCAGGGCGAGCTTCTCCAGGTTGGCGGCGTACGGCATCGGCACGTCCACGCCGTGGACCCGGTAGACCGGGGCATCCAGATAGTCGAACGCCTGCTCCATCATAAGGGCGGACATCTCGGCGCCGATGCCGGCGAAGGGCCAGCCTTCCTCGACCGAGACCAGGCGGTTGGTCTTCTTGACGCTGTTGACGATCGTCTCGGTGTCGAGCGGCCGGATCGTGCGGAGATTGATCACCTCGGCCTCGATGCCCTGCTCCGCCAGGCGCTCCGCGGCGGCCAGCGCATGGCCGACCATGAAGGAGAAGGCGGTGATCGTCACGTCCTTGCCGGCCCGCAGGATCTTGGCGCGCCCGATCGGGATGGTGAATTCGGGGTCCTCCGGCACGTCGAAGCTGTGGCCGTACAGGATCTCGTGCTCGAGGAACACGACCGGGTTGGGGTCGCGGATCGCGGACTTCAGCAGGCCCTTGGCATCGGACGCGGAATAGGGCGCCACCACCTTGAGGCCCGGCACGTGGGCGTACCAGCTGGAATATTCCTGCGAGTGCTGTGCGGCGACCCGCGAGGCGGCACCGTTCGGCCCGCGGAACACGATCGGGCAGCCCATCTGGCCGCCGGACATGTAGAGCGTCTTGGCGGCGGAGTTGATGATGTGGTCGATCGCCTGCATGGCGAAGTTGAACGTCATGAACTCGACGATCGGCTTCAGGCCGTGGAAGGCGGCGCCGACGCCGAGGCCCGCGAAGCCGTGCTCGGTGATCGGGGTGTCGATCACGCGGCGGTCGCCGAACTCCGCCAGCAGGCCCTGGGTCACCTTGTAGGCGCCCTGGTACTCCGCGACTTCCTCGCCCATGACGAAGACCTTGTCGTCACGGCGCATCTCCTCCGCCATGGCGTCGCGCAGCGCCTCGCGGACGGTCAGCTTGACGGTCTTCTCGAAATACTTGTCCTCGTCGCTGGCGGGCGGGGCGGCCTTCTCGCCGGCCGGGGGGGAGACCGGCAGGGTCGGCTTGGTCTCTTCCTCGCCCTTGACCTTCTGGAGGGCGACGGACTGCGGCGTATCGTCGGAGACCTCCGGCGTCTCCAGCTTGCTGGCGTCCTCGTCCTCGCCCATCAGCAATGCTATCGGGGTGTTGACGGCGACGCCCTCGGTCCCCTCGGCGATCAGGATCTTGCCCAGCTTCCCTTCCTCGACCGCCTCGACCTCCATGGTCGCCTTGTCGGTCTCGATCTCCGCCAGGACGTCGCCCGACTTGACGTCGTCGCCTTCCTGCTTGACCCATTTGGCCAGCTTGCCTTCCGTCATGGTCGGCGACAGCGCCGGCATCAGAATTTCAATCGGCATTGCAGTTCCTCCGGCACCGGTTCCGCGCTCCGCCTTCTCCGGGCGGCAGCGCGAGGGGCGACGCCGGCATGGCGGCGGCGCCCCGGGGTGGCCTCAAGCTGATGTTGCGGCTTTAAGCGTCGACCAGGACGTCGGTCCAAAGCTCCGCGGGGTCGGGTTCCGGACTCTGCGTCGCGAACTCCGCGGCCTCGGCCACGATGTTCTTGATATCCCGGTCGATCGCCTTGAGCGCATCCTCGTCCGCCGAGCCGTTCTCCAGCAGCAGCTTCTTGAGGTTGTCGATCGGGTCCATCTCCGTCCGCATCTTGGTGACTTCTTCCTTGGTGCGGTACTTGGCGGGGTCCGACATGGAGTGGCCGCGGTAGCGGTAGGTCTTCATCTCCAGGATGACCGGCCCGTTGCCCTCGCGCGCGTGGGCGGCCGCTTCCTCGGACGCTTCCCGGACGGCGAGCACGTTCATGCCGTCGACCACATGCCCCGGGATGCCGTAGGCGCTGCCGCGCTCGCACAGCTCGCCGGCGGACGCGCGGTGCTGCGACGTGCCCATGGCGTACTTGTTGTTCTCGATCACGTAGACGATCGGAAGCTTCCAGAGGGCCGCCATGTTGAAGCTCTCGTAGACCTGCCCCTGGTTGATGGCGCCGTCACCCAGATAGGTGACGTTGATGTTGCCGTCCTGGGAGTACCTGTGCCCGAAGGCGAGGCCGGTGCCGATCGGCACCTGGGCGCCGACGATGCCGTGGCCGCCGAAGAACTTCTTCTCGCGGCTGAACATGTGCATCGAGCCGCCCTTGCCCTTCGAGTAGCCGCCGCGGCGTCCGGTCAATTCGGCCATGACGCCCTTCGGGTCCATGTCCGTGGCGAGCATATGGCCGTGGTCGCGATAGCTGGTGATGATGCTGTCGCCGGGGATCAGGACGTTCTGCATGCCCACGACCACCGCCTCCTGGCCGATATACAGGTGGCAGAAGCCACCGATCAGGCCCATGCCGTACATCTGCCCGGCCTTCTCCTCGAAGCGGCGGATGAGCAGCATCTCGCGGTAGTACTTGAGCAGTTCCTCGGGTGAATATTGAGGGGTTTCGTCAGCCTGCGGCTTGCGACGTCTGGACGTAGCCAAGTGCTCCTCCCGATGTTAGGCGGGAGGGGTCCGTCCCTTCCCGCCCAGGCTCTTGCTTGGGATAGAACTAACGCCGTACCGCTCACAGCGCAACTGCATTTCTCGCAATACCTTGTAATCTAACGTGAATTTGGCCTTAACCTGGATTCAGTTAAGCTCATGGCAATGCAATGCTTTTTCAGCGCCTCGGTGATCAGGGCTGACCGGCGGTTACCGGCGGCGCAACGCTGCTACGCGGTACGAGAATGATAACGTCGTCCGGGTGGCTGTAGTTCAGTACCGCCCGGGCGCGTTCATCCAACATGTCCGGATCGAGATGATCACGCCGCAGCAGGGACGCGCGCTTCTCCAGCTCGATGCGCTGCTCGCTGACCTGGGCCAGGGTGGCCTGGGCCTGCTGGATCTCGCTCTGGAGATGGGAAAGCGCGATCAACCCGCGGTCGCCCTGGACCGCGTGATACGCGAAATAGCCGACGATGGCGGCACCGATCGCGGGGCCGATCGTCTGACGCAGGGCGCGGCCCATGGCGTCTTTTACATGATCTATTGCAGTCATGACGCGATGGAATCACGAAGATTTCCATCGCGTCAAATGAAAACTATCGATTGGGCAACAGGTGCCGCAAATGTTGCAGCGTTACCCGCGGATGACGCTCTTTCCCGCGAACCGCGCCGAACTGCCGAGCTGTTCCTCGATCCGGATCAGCTGGTTGTATTTGGCCAGCCGGTCCGACCGGGACAGGGATCCGGTCTTGATCTGCCCGCAGTTGGTAGCCACCGCCAGGTCGGCGATGGTGGCGTCCTCGGTCTCGCCCGACCGGTGGGACATGACGGCGGTGTAGGAGGCCTTGTGGGCGATCTCCACCGCGTGGAGCGTCTCCGACAGGCTGCCGATCTGGTTGACCTTCACCAGGATGGAGTTGCCCACGCCCCTGGCGATGCCGTCCGTCAGGCGGGTCGGGTTGGTCACGAACAGGTCGTCGCCGACCAGCTGGACCTTGCCGCCGATCGCCGCCGTCAGCGCCGCCCAGCCGTCCCAGTCGTCCTCGGCCATGCCGTCCTCGATCGAGATGATCGGGTAGCGGCCGATCAGGTCGGTCCAGTAGGAGACCATGGCCTCGGCGTCGAGCACCTTGCCCTCGCCCGCCAAGTCGTACTTGCCGTCCTTGAAGAACTCGGTCGAGGCAGCGTCGAGGGCCAGCATGATGTCCTCGCCGGGCTTGTAGCCGGCGGCCTCGATCGCCTTCATCACGAAGCCCAGCGCGTCGTCGGTCGAGGCGAGGTTGGGGGCGAAGCCGCCCTCGTCGCCGACATTGGTGTTGTGGCCGGCGTCCTTCAGCTTCTTCTTCAGGGACTGGAAGACCTCGGCGCCCATGCGGATCGCGTCGGCGCAGCTCTCCGCCGCGACCGGCATGATCATGAATTCCTGGATGTCGATCGGGTTGTCCGCGTGGGCGCCGCCGTTGATGATGTTCATCATCGGGACCGGCAGCATGTTGGCGAAGGCGCCGCCGACATAGCGGTAGAGCGGCAGGTCGGCCTCCTGCGCGGCGGCCTTGGCGACCGCCAGGCTGACGCCCAGGATCGCGTTGGCCCCGATCCTGCCCTTGTTGGGCGTGCCGTCCAGGTCGAGCATCAGCGCGTCCACGGCACCCTGCTCGCTGGCCTCCATGCCCGCCAGCGCGTCGAAGATCTCGCCGTTGACGGCATCGACCGCCTTCAGCACGCCCTTGCCGCCATAGCGGCCCTTGTCGCCGTCGCGCAGCTCGACCGCCTCGTGGGCGCCGGTCGAGGCTCCCGACGGGACGGCGGCCCGGCCGAAGGCGCCGGATTCCAGGGTGACGTCGACCTCGACGGTCGGATTGCCGCGGCTGTCGAGAATCTCGCGCGCGTGGATGTCGGTGATGACGGACATGATTAACCCCGAGGTGGCTTTATGGCGTTGTCGGGGCGAAGTCATAAAGGCCGCGGGGCGGGTTATCAAGGCGGCAGGCGGCACGTCCTCCGCGGTCGCGCCGCCTCTGCCGCCGGATCAGACCAGCCGGCTCTGCTCGATCGCGGCGCGGATGAAATCGGTGAACAGGGGGTGCGGGCTCAGCGGCTTGGACTTCAGCTCGGGATGGAACTGCACGCCGACGAACCAGGGGTGGCCCGGCAGCTCGACGATCTCCGGCAGGGTGCCGTCGGGCGAAAGGCCCGAGAAGAGCAGGCCCGCCGATTCCAGCTGGCCGCGGAAATTGATGTTGACCTCGTAGCGGTGGCGGTGCCGCTCGCTGATCGTCTCCGACTCATAGATCTCCCGGATCTTCGATCCCTCGACCAATCGGCAGGGATAGGCTCCCAGCCGCATGGTGCCGCCCAGGTCGTCGCCGCCGGTCCGGAACTCGGTCTGGTTGCCGCGCTGCCATTCGGTCATCAGGCCGACCACCGGGACGACGTCGCGGCCGAACTCGGTCGAGCCGGCGTTCGGCACGTCCGCCATGTGCCGCGCCGCCTCGATAACGGCCATCTGCATGCCGAAGCAGATGCCGAAATAGGGCACCTTGTGCTCCCGGGCGAACTGGACCGCCCGGATCTTGCCCTCCGAGCCGCGCTCGCCGAAGCCGCCGGGCACCAGGATGCCGTGGACATGCTCCAGATGCTGGACCGCGTCGTCGGACTCGAAGATCTCGGCGTCGATCCAGTCCAGCCTGACCCGGACATTGTTGGCGATGCCGCCGTGGATCAGCGCCTCGGCGAGCGACTTGTAGCTGTCGAGAAGGCTGGTGTACTTGCCGACCACCGCGATGGTCACCTCGCCCTCGGGCTGGCGGACGGTCTGGACGATCCGGCGCCAGCGGCTGAGGTCCGGCTCGCCGTCGTGGGGCAGGCCGAAATAGCTCAGCACCTGAACGTCGAAGCCCTGCTCGTGGTAGCTGATCGGAACCGCGTAGATCGTGTCCACGTCGAGGGCCGCGATCACCCGCTCCTGCCGGATGTTGCAGAACAGGCCGATCTTGCGGCGCTCGCTCTCCGGGATCGGCCGGTCGGCGCGGCACAGCAGGATGGTCGGCTGGATGCCGACGCTCAGGAGTTCCTTCACCGAGTGTTGGGTCGGCTTGGTCTTCAACTCGCCGGCCGACGGGATGTAGGGCAGCAGCGTCAGGTGGATGAACAGCGCGCGGTCGGTGCCGACCTCGTTGCCGAACTGACGGATCGCCTCCAGGAAGGGCGTGCTCTCGATATCGCCGACGGTGCCGCCTATCTCGCACAGGACGAAATCCTCGTCCGTGATGTCGGCCCGGATGAACTCCTTGATCGCGTCGGTCACGTGCGGGATGACCTGGACCGTGGCGCCCAGATAGTCTCCGCGCCGCTCGCGCTGGATCACGGTGGAGTAGATCCGCCCGGTGGTGACGTTGTCGCTCCGGCGCGCCGAGACGCCGGTGAAGCGCTCGTAATGGCCGAGATCCAGGTCGGTTTCCGCCCCGTCGTCGGTGACGTAGACCTCGCCGTGCTGGTACGGGCTCATGGTGCCCGGATCGACGTTGAGGTAGGGGTCGAGCTTGCGCAGGCGGACCTTGAAGCCGCGCGCCTGGAGCAGCGCGCCGAGGGCCGCCGAGGCGAGGCCTTTGCCGAGCGAGGAGACGACGCCGCCGGTAATGAAAATGTACCGAGTCATGGTGCCTTGCCGATCCGGGAGTGAACACTGTGCCTGAAATGAGAGAGGCGGCCGATCAGCCGCCTCCCGACCACTTGATGCCCGGCCCTGCTTCCGGGCCCCTGCCGCCTACTGGGAGACGGGCGCCGACGGTGCGGCGGGAGGTGCCGGCGGGGCATCCGCCGGGGGAGCCGACTGCTGGGGAGCCGGCGGCATCGAATCGATGATCGAGCGCGGGCTGGAATGGCTGCCCGCCATAACCGCCAGGACAAGGCTCGTCAGCATGAAGCAGCCCGCCAGGATGGCGGTGGTGCGGGTCAGCAGGTTCGCCGTGCCGCGGGCCGACATCATGCCGCCGCCCCCGCCGCCGCCGCCGATGCCCAGGCCGCCGCCTTCCGATTTCTGCACCAGCACCACGCCGATCAGCGAGATCGCGATCAGCAGGTGCACGACCAGAACCACTGCTTCCATGGTTCGGAAACCTTCTCTGAAAAGAAAACCATTCTCAAAAACCGATAAGCGCGCCAGCCGCCCCTTTCGGTTGGGCTTGGCGCGCCTCCGGCCGATATTTACTAACTCGCCGGCGGTTTCGCTAGCGGCAAGTTTCCGCGATGGCCCAAAAATCGTCGGCCACCAGGCTGGCGCCGCCGACCAGGGCGCCGTCCACGTCCTCCACCGCCATCAGCTCGGCGGCGTTGGACGGCTTCACCGAACCGCCGTACAGGATGCGCACCGCGTCCGGGTCGCCGGCCCGGCCGGCAAGGGTGCCGCGGATGTGGGCGTGCACCTCGGCCACGTCGGCGGCGGTCGCGGTCTTGCCCGTGCCGATGGCCCAGACCGGCTCGTAGGCGATGACCGTGTTCGCGGCGTCGGCGCCGGCCGGCAGCGATCCCGCCACCTGGGAGGCGACCACATCCAGCGCCTGTCCCGCTTCGCGCTGCTCCAGCGTCTCGCCGACGCAGACGATGGCGACCAGCCCGGCGGCATGGGCCGCCGCCGCCTTGGCCGCGACCAGGGCGTCGTCCTCGCCGTGGTTCTGCCGCCGCTCGGAGTGCCCGACGATGACGAAGCGCGCACCCGCGTCCACCAGCATGGCGGCGCTGATGTCGCCGGTATGGGCGCCCGATTCCTTCGGATGGCAGTCCTGGCCGCCGACCGCGAGCGGCGTCCCGGCGACGGTGCCGGCGACGGGATGGACGAGGGTGGCCGGCGGGCAGACCAGCATGTCGAAACCGACCGTTCCGGCCGAGGCCAGCCGGCGGGCCAGGTCGGTCGCCAGTTCCAGCCCGGCGGCGTGGAGGCCGTTCATCTTCCAGTTTCCGGCGATCAGCTTGCGACGTGCGGGCATGGGCTCTCCATCTCGTCATGGGTTGCAGCGAAGGTGGGACGCTGTCTAGCAAGCGCGGGCGCGCAATTCCACACCGGCGCGCATCCGGCGGCGGTCGCGGCGGGAGGTTGCCCCGGGAAATCCCCTGTTGCCGCTATGGGGACCGGCACCTATGATGCCGCGCCATCGCGGCGGCGCCGTCGCAACGTAGTTATAATTGCCGGTCCGACCGGCCCCGCTTTCAAGACGTTGGATCATGCTTCAAGCCCTGCGCAGCACCGTCGGTTCATGGGTCGTCAAGATCCTGTTCGCCCTCCTGATCCTCAGCTTCGCGGTATGGGGCATCGGCGACATCTTCCGCGGCCGGACCGACACCACCGTCGCCGAGGTCGGGGACGTCAAGATCTCGACCCAGGAATTGGACAACGCCTTCCGCCAGGAGCTGAACAGGCTGCGCCAGATGCTGGGCGGCCAGATCGACGCCGAGCAGGCCCGCCAACTGGGCCTGGTCGACCAGACGCTGGAACAGCTCGTCCAGCGCACCCTGCTGAGCCAGGCGGCCGACGAGGCCGGGCTGCGGGTCAGCGACCAGCTCGTGCTGAACGAACTGCGCGAGGAGCCGGCCTTCCGCAACCAGCTCGGCCAGTTCGATCCCGACCAGTTCCGCCGCGTCCTGGCCGCCAACCAGCTGACCGAGGAAGGCTATGTCCAGATCCTGCGGGCGGAGATCAAGCGGACCCAGCTGGTCGGCGCGGTTGCCGCGGGCGCCCAGGCCCCGGCACCGCTGGTGGAGGACCTGTTCCGCCGGCAGGCCGAGCGTCGGGTCGCCGAGACGATCCTGGTGCCCAACGCCGCCATGGGCAATGTCGGCGCGCCCGACGATGCCGCCCTGTCCGCCTTCCATCAGGAGAAGGCGGTCCGTTTCACCGCGCCGGAGTTCCGCAAGCTGACTGTCGCCCTGCTGACGGCGGACGACGTCGCCGGCGAGATCGCCGTTTCCGAGGAGGACCTGCGGGCCGCCTACGATGCCCGGGCCGCCGAGTTCCAGACGCCCGAGCGCCGTACGGTCGACCAGGTCCTGGTGCAGGACGAAGAGACCGCGCGCACTATCGAGACCTCGCTCGGCCAGGGGCAGACCCTGGAGACGGCGGCGGCGAGCGGCGGCGCGGAGGTGCTGACGCTCAACGGCCTCGCCCGCGAGGATCTGCTGGGCGAACTGGCCGAACCGGTGTTCGCCCTTCAGGAAGGGGAGGTCAGCGCGCCGATCCAGAGCCCGCTCGGCTGGCATGTCATGCGGGTCAAGGATGTCGAGCCGGGCAGCGTGCAGACCTTCGAGCAGGTGCGGGACGCCCTCCTGGCCGAGCTGAAGCGCGACCGCGCGGTGGATCAGGTCTACGAACTGGCCAACAAGGTCGAGGACGAGCTGGCCGGCGGCGCCAGCATCGAGGACACGGCCCAGCGGCTGGGCCTGCGCGTCACCCAGGTCGAGGCGATCGACGCGACCGGCCGGCGGCCGGACGGCGGCGCGGTGGAGGGACTGCCCGGCGCCCAGCAGATCGCCCAGACGGCTTTCGCGCTTCAGCAGGGCGCGACCGGCAATCTGACCGAAATCCAGGGCGGCGACTACTTCGTCACCCGGGTCGATGCCGTCACCCCGGCGGCGCTCCGCCCGCTCGACGCCATCCGCGACGAGGTGGTCGCCGCCTGGCAAGCCGAGCAGCGCTCCAAGCTGGCGGCCCAGCGTGCCGAGGAGATGGCGGAGCGGCTGAGGGCCGGCACGCCGGCCGCCGAGGCGGCATCCCTGGTGCCGGGCGCCGTCGAGGGCGTGACGCCTCCCCTGACCCGGGCCGGCCGCGAGTCCGGCGGCCTGCCGCCCGCTTCCGTCCAGCAGCTGTTCGAGATGTCGCAGGGGGAAGTCGCGGTGACGCCGACCCAGGACGGGCAGCTGGTCATCCGCCTGCGCGACATCCAGCAGGCCGATCCGGCCGCATCGGAACCCCAGGTGGCGCAGCTCCGCCAGGGCGTCCAGCAGGCGGTCGCGGGCGACCTGCTGGCCCAGTTCACCGACGCGCTGCGCCAGAGCCGTGCGGTGTCGATCCACCAATCCACCGTCGACTCCCTGTTCCAACGGAACTGACCCGCCATGAAGGCCCTGCCCGCCCGTCCCGGCTTTGTCGAAACCTACGGGGCCGGCCGGCCCCAGGTCGTCTGGACCACCCTGGTCAGCGACCTCGAGACCCCGGTTTCGGCCATGATCAAGCTGGCCGACGGCCAGAAGAACTGCTTCCTTCTGGAATCGGTCACCGGCGGCGAGGTACGCGGCCGCTATTCGTTCATCGGGCTGAAGCCGGACCTGATCTGGCGGTGCCGACGCGACAAGGTGGAGATCAACCGGCGGGCCCGGTTCGACGCCCAGGCGTTCGAACCGACCGACGAGCCGCCGCTCCAGGCATTGCGCGGGTTGCTGGCCGAGAGCCGGATCGACCTGCCGGCCGAGTTGCCTCCCATGGCGGCCGGGCTGTTCGGCTATCTGGGCTACGACATGGTCCGGCTGATCGAGCGGCTGCCCGACGACAACCCGGACATGCTCGGCATCCCGGACGCGATCCTGATGCGGCCGACCATCATCGCGGTGTTCGACGGGATCCAGAACCAGATCACCCTGGTCACGCCGGTCTGGCCGGCTGCCGGCCTGGATGCCGAGGCCGCCTACGACCTCGCCCTGGAGCGTCTGGGCGACGCCATCTCGGACCTGGAGCGCAACCTGCCCTACCGGCGCGAGGCGACGGCGGTGACGCGGGCCTTGCCGGAGCCGGTGTCGAACACCACGCGCGAGGAATACCACGCGATCGTCGAGCGGGCGAAGGAGTACATCCGGGCCGGCGACGTGTTCCAGGTCGTGCCCTCGCACCGGTTCAGCGTCCCGTTCGAGCTGCCGCCCTTCAGCCTCTACCGGGCGCTACGGCGGCTGAACCCGTCGCCGTTCCTGCTGTACCTGGATTTCGAGGATCTCAGCATCGTCGGCTCCAGCCCCGAGATCCTGGTGCGGCTGCGCGACGGCAAGGTGACGATTCGCCCGATCGCCGGCACCCGCAAGCGCGGCGCCACGCCGGAGGAGGACAAGGCCCTGGCCGCCGACCTGCTGTCCGATCCCAAGGAGCTGTCGGAGCACCTGATGCTGCTCGACCTGGGCCGCAACGATGTCGGGCGCGTGGCCGAAATCGGTTCCGTCACGGTGACGGAACGGATGGTGATCGAGTATTACTCCCACGTCATGCACATCGTTTCGAACGTGGAAGGAACGATCGACCCGAAATACGACGCCCTGGACGCGCTGTTCGCCGGCTTCCCCGCCGGCACGGTATCCGGTGCGCCCAAGGTGCGGGCGATGGAGATCATCGACGAGCTGGAGAAGGCCCGCCGCGGGGTCTATGGCGGCTGCGTCGGCTATTTCGGCGCGAACGGCGCCATGGACACCTGCATCGCGCTTCGGACCGCCGTGCTGAAGGACGGCGTGATGCATGTCCAGGCCGGCGGCGGCGTGGTCGCCGACAGCGATCCGGAATCCGAGTACCAGGAAACGGTGAACAAGTCCCGCGCGCTGATCCGGGCGGCGGAAGAGGCCGTACGGTTCGCCTCGTCCCGGTGACGCGGCCCGGTGACGCGGCCCGGCACGAGCCGGGCCGCAAGGGCGTTCGCGGCGGTCAGGCCGCCGCCGCCACGCCGTCGAAATCGAATCCGGCGCCTTCGACCGCGTCCTTGACGGCGTCCGCCGACAGGCTGCCGTCCACCGCGACGGTGCCGGCCGCCAGGTCGACCTCGACTTTCGCCTGCCCATCCTTGGCGGTGATCGCATTGGTGACCGAACGGGCGCAGCCGCCGCAGGTCATGCCGGATACCTTGTACTTCGTGCTCATGGTTCTCTCCTCGGTGCTTCTGGTCGGTTCTGGTTGATGCGCGGATACCGCTTCAGCCGTTTGGCTGGCGGTGCTTGAGGACGGTGCTGACGGGCACCAGCGCGAAGCCGCGCGCCGCGACGGCCGGCAGCCATTGCGCCAGGGCGTCGACGGTCGCGTCGTGCGGGTGCCCGATGGCGACCGCGTAGCCCTGCCGCCTGGCCACGGCCTCGACCTTGGCGAGGCTCGCCCGCACCGCCGCGGGGCTCATGTCGTGGTCAAGGAAGACGTCCCGGCCGACGGTCGGCACCTGCAGCTCGCGGGCGACGCTGGAGGCGACGCTGCGCGTCGTGGTGCGGCTGTCCAGGAACATCAGCCCGCGCCGGTGAAGCTCCGACAGGACGGTGCGCATGCCCGGCCGGTCCTCGGTGAACCGGCTGCCCATGTGGTTGTTGACGCCGATATACCCGTCGAACGCCTTCAGACCCTGGTCGAGCCGCCGCAGCAGTTCCCCGCTGCCGGCGCTCACCGTCATGGCGCCCGGCCCGGGATCGATGTCGCCGCCCTGGGGCTCCATCGGGATATGGACCATCAGCTCGTGCCCGGCCGCGCGGGCCGCCCGGGTTTGCCGGGGCAGATCGTTGGCGTAGGGCAGCCAGGCCAGGGTCAGCGGCCCCGGCAGCCCTACGACGCGGGCGCTCCTTTTGCGGTCGAGCCCCATGTCGTCGATCACGATCGCGATCATCGGACCCGAATGGGGCGCCGTGAACGGCAGGGCGTTCTTGAGCCATGCGGGCGCACCGGGAGTCACCTGGGCGGGCGGCACGGCGGGTGCCAGGGGCGGCGGCAGCACGGCGGCCAGGATGGCCGGCGCCGGAACCGGCTTGGCAGCCGGGGCCGGCTGTGGTGGCTCCGGCGGAACGGCTTCGGCGGGCGCGGAGAGCCGGGGCGGCTCGACCGGCGGCGTCTCGATCCGGGGAGCGGTCGGACGCACCGGCGCGGGGCGGACGGTCGCGACCTGCGCCGGGGGGCGCTCCGGCTCGTGGCGGTACACGAAGCCGAATATCGCGCCGGCGCCGAACGTGGCGGCGATCGCCGCGCCGGCCAGGGCCACCGGCCTGATGCGGCCGCCCAGCGCCCTCAGCGCGAGTCCCCTGGGCAGGGATCTCGGCCGGGCGCGCCGCGGTTTCGACGGTTTGGACTTGGAAGATGCCATGGGTCAGGCGCAATGCTCCGCCGACGTGGGGGTCGCCAGCGATTCGAGGATGGGACAGTCCGGTCGGTCGTCGCCATGGCAGCGATCCACCAGCGTGAGCAGCGATTCGCGGATGCTGCGAAGCTCGGCGATCTTCGCGTCGATCTCCGCGATGTGGCCGCGCGCGAGCGCCTTCACGTCGGCGCTGGCCCGGCTGCGGTCGCGCCACAGGGCCAGCAGGCTGCCGACGTCCCGGACGGAGAACCCCAACGACCGGGCGTGCGACACGAAGCGCAGGGTCTGGACCTCCTCCTCCGTGTAGACGCGATAGCCGTTGGCGCTTCGGCCTGCCGACGAGATCAGGCCGATGCCCTCGTAATAGCGGATCGTCTTGGCCGGTACGCCCGACCGTTTCGAAGCCGTTCCGATGTTCATTGCCCAAGTTCCCCATTCGACAGCGCGTTACGATCGATCGTGATCGTTAACAGACCGTTACCCCATAGAGCTTGCCCATGCGTCCCGTCCCACATCCCGATATGGGGCTTCCAGTGGTGGGAAGGTCAAGACCCCGCCCCGTGAACCCCGCCCTATGATCCCTGCCGCGGCCCAAGCGGCGTGCTGGAAATCCGCGGGCGCGCCTTGTAGGGTAGCGGCTCACTGTTTCCCATTTGTTTGCCGCGGATTGCCGCATGCTGCTGCTGATCGACAACTATGACAGTTTCACCTACAACCTCGTCCATTTCCTCGGGGAACTGGGCGCCGAGATCATGGTGAAGCGCAATGACGCACTGACGGTGGCACAGGCGCTCGATCTGCGCCCCGACGGCATCGTGCTGTCTCCCGGTCCGTGCGACCCCGACAGGGCCGGCATCTGCCTGGACATGATCGCCGCCGCCGCCGAACGGCGCTTGCCGCTGCTGGGCGTCTGCCTGGGCCACCAGGCCATCGGGCAGGCGTTCGGCGGGCACGTGGTCCGGGCGCCGGCGCCGATGCACGGCAAGATCAGCATGATGAGCCATTCCGGCGAAAGCGTGCTGGCGGGATTGCCCTCCCCCTTTCCGGCGACCCGCTACCATTCCCTGATCGTCGAGCGCGAGACCCTGCCCGACTCGCTCAAGGCGACGGCGGAGAGCGAGGATGGCCTGATCATGGGCCTGATGCATCGCGAGCTGCCGATCCACGGCGTGCAGTTCCACCCGGAAAGCATCGCGTCCGAGAACGGGCACGCGCTGCTGGCCAACTTCGTCCGGATGACCGGCTCCCCGGCGGAGCGCGCGGCATGACCGCGGACATGTCGGACATGAAGGCGATCCTGGCCGGCGTCGCCGCGGGCCGGCGCCTGGGCGAGTCCGAGGCCGAGCTTGCCTTCGACATCATCATGTCGGGCAACGCGACGCCGGCCCAGATGGGCGGCTTCCTGATGGCGCTTCGGGTGCGCGGGGAGACGGTGGAGGAGATCACCGGCGCCGCCCGGACCATGCGGGCGAAGGCGGTGCCGATCAAGGCCCCTCCCGGCACGATCGACACCTGCGGCACGGGCGGCGACGCTTCCGGCACCTACAACATCTCGACCGCGACGGCCCTGGTGGTGGCGTCCTGCGGCGTTCCGGTGGCCAAGCACGGCAACCGCGCGGCCTCGAGCAAGTCCGGCGCCGCCGACGTGCTGACCGCCCTGGGCGTCGATATCGAGTGCGAGATGGCGCTGGTGCAGCGGGCGCTCGACGAGATCGGCATCTGCTTCCTGATGGCGCCGCGCCACCATACGGCCATGCGCAACGTGGCGGGAACGCGGGTCGAGCTGGGCACCCGGACGATCTTCAACCTGATGGGTCCGCTGTCGAACCCGGCGGGCGCCAAGCGGCAGCTTCTCGGCGTCTTCGCGAAGGAATGGCTGGAACCGATCGCCCAGGTCCTGGCCCGGCTGGGATCGGAAACCGCCTGGGTCGTCCATGGCTCCGACGGGTTGGACGAACTGACCACCACCGGCGCCTCCCACGTGGCGCAGCTGAAGGACGGCGTGGTCACCCGGTTCGACATCGAGCCGGCCCAGGCCGGACTCCTGCTGTCCAGTCCGTCCGACCTGAAGGGCGGCGACGCCGCGACGAACGCGGAGGCGTTGAACGCGGTCCTCGCCGGCGCGCATGGAGCCTATCGCGACATCGTGCTGCTGAATAGCGCGGCGGCCCTGCTGGTCGCCGGCAAGGCCCCGGACCTCTGCGGAGCCGTGGCCCTCGGCCGGGACGCCATCGACAGCGGCCGGGCACGCACCGTACTGGACCGCCTGATCGCCATCACCAACAGCGGAGGCTCGGCATGAGCGACGTTCTCACCCGCATCTGTGCCGACAAGCGCGCCCACGTGGCGGCGCGGCGTGCCGAGCGCAGCTTCGCCGAAATCGACCGCGCGGCGATGAAAGCCGGCCCGCCGCGGGGCTTCACGGCCTCCCTGCGCCGGAAGCTGGCCGGGGGCGACTATGGACTGATCGCAGAAATCAAGCGAGCATCGCCCAGCAAAGGTTTGATTCGACAGGATTTCAACCCCGCCGAGCTGGCCCATGCCTATCAGGCCGGCGGGGCCGCATGCTTGTCCGTCCTGACTGACATACCCTATTTCCAAGGCCAGGATTCGTTCCTGGTGGAGGCCCGGGCAGCTTGCGAATTACCCTGTCTTCGCAAGGACTTCATGCTGGATCCTTATCAGGTGGTTGAGGCCCGGGCGCTGGGTGCCGACTGTATCCTGCTCATCATGGCCGCCCTCGACGACACGACGGCCCGCGAGTTGGCCGAGGTGGCGGCGCGCTACGGCATGGACGTCCTGGTGGAGGTCCACAACGGCGAGGAACTCGACCGCGCTCTTCATCTTCCGTGTGAACTGATCGGTATCAACAACAGGAATCTCAAGACGTTGGCGGTCGATCTTGCCGTCACGGAGGAACTGGCGGCACGGGTTCCCGCGGACCGCCTGCTGGTCAGCGAGAGCGGTCTATACGGGCCGGACGACCTGGAGCGGATGGACAGGGCCGGCGCACGCTGCTTCCTGGTCGGCGAGAGCCTGATGCGCCAGTCCGATGTGACGGAGGCCACTCGGTCCCTGCTGACCCGCCGGGCCGCCGCATGACCGGCGGCTTCACCCATTTCGACGCCGAGGGACGCGCCGTGATGGTCGACGTCTCCGACAAGGACGAGACGGAACGGACGGCGACCGCCACCGGGTCGGTCTTCATGGCGGCGGAGACCCTGGCCCTGATCCTGTCCGGCGGGGTGAAGAAGGGCGACGTGCTGTCCGTCGCGCGGCTCGCCGGGATCATGGCGGCCAAGCGGACGCCCGACCTGATCCCGCTCTGTCATCCGCTGGCGCTGACCTCGGCCAAGGTCGACCTGACCTGCGATCCCGGCCGCAACGCGGTGGACATCACGGCGACCTGCAAGCTGAAGGGACGCACCGGCGTCGAGATGGAGGCCCTGACGGCCGTGTCCGTCGCGGCTCTCACCGTCTACGACATGTGCAAGGCGGTGGACCGCGCCATGACCATCGGCGACGTTCGGCTGGCCCACAAGGCGGGCGGGAAGAGCGGCGAGTACGGGACCCCTCGATGATCTCCGTCGCCGAGGCCCGGTCCCGCGTCCTCGCCGCCCTGTCGCCGCTGCCGGCCGAATTGGTCGGACTGACCGAGGCGCTTGGCCGCGTGACGGCGGAGGACGTGACCGCCCGGCTCACCCAGCCGCCGGTCTCCATGTCGGCGATGGACGGCTATGCGGTGCGCTGCGCCGACGTGGCGCAGGTCCCCGCGAAGCTGCGCCGCATCGGCGAGGCTCCGGCCGGGAACGCCTTCAAGGGGCATGTCGGACCGGGAGAGGCGGTCAGGATCTTCACGGGCGCGCCGATGCCCGACGGGGCCGACGCCGTCGTCATGCAGGAAGACACCGAGTCGGACGGCGCCACGGTCACCGTCCTCCGGACGGTCGGCCGCCACCGGCATGTCCGGCTGGCGGGGATCGACTTCCGGCGGGGCGAAGTCGGCATACCGGCCGGACGCATGCTCACGGCGCGGGACGTCGGACTCGCCGCGGCGATGAATTGGCCCTGGCTCCGCGTCCGCCGCCGCCCGCGGGTCGCGATCCTGGCGACGGGCGACGAGATCGTGCTCCCTGGGGAGCCCCTGGGGCCGGACCAGATCGTCAGTTCGAACGCCTTCGCCTTGGCCGGCCTGATCACGGCCTGCGGCGGCGTCCCGGTCAATCTGGGCGTCGCCCTGGATACGCCGGAGTCGCTGGCTCGACTCGTCACGGGTGCCGAACGGGCCGACATCCTGGTGACGTCCGGCGGGGCCTCGGCGGGCGAATACGATCTCGTGCGCGGCGTGCTGGGCGACCGCGGCATGGACCTGGATTTCTACAAGATCGCCATGCGGCCGGGCAAACCGCTGATGTTCGGCCGGCTGGGCGACGTGCCCGTCCTCGGGCTGCCCGGCAATCCGGTGTCGAGTCAGGTCTGCGCCGTCCTGTTCCTCAGGCCGGCGCTCCGCCGCCTGCTCGGGCTTCCGGCGGAGGAGGAAACGCGCCGCACGGCGGTGCTGGGGCGGCCCGTCAAGCAGAACGACCAGCGCGAAGATTATCTGCGGGCGTCGCTGAGTATCGGCCCGGACGGCGAACTGGTCGCCAACCCATTCGAATCGCAGGACAGTTCGCTGCTGACGGTGCTTGCCCGGGCCGACTGCCTGGTGGTGCGCCCGCCCTTCGCACCGGCCGCATCGGCCGGCGACACTGTCGAATTTCTTCCCCTGGGCGGCGGAGTCCTGAGTCTCTAGGTGACCGGATCTGCAGGACAAGGGTAAAATTGTTCAGCGAATGCTTGACGCCTTTCGCGAACCAAACTAGAACATAAACTGATGTTTTTGGTTTGTTCTGGACCGGTTGGTCCCGCGCGCAGGGGGCGTAGATGCTGACACGTAAACAATACGAGCTTCTGCTCTTCATCAACGACCGGCTGGGCGAAGGCGGGGTTTCGCCCTCGTTCGACGAGATGAAGGATGCCCTGGGATTGAAGTCGAAATCGGGTATCCACCGGCTCATCACCGGGCTGGAGGAGCGCGGCTTCATCCGCCGCCTGCCCCACCGCGCCCGCGCGCTCGAGGTGCTCCGGCTGCCGGAAGGGGCGGAAGCCGGGTCGGCCCGCCCGCAGCAGCGCGCGCCCGATCGCCCGAAGTTCCAGCCCAACGTGATCAAGGGCGACTTCACCGGCGCCCTGGCCGGGCGCGAGGCCAGCACCGAGGCCGAGGCGATCCAGCTTCCGCTCTACGGGCGGATCGCCGCCGGTACCCCGATCGAGGCGCTGCGCGACAACAGCGCGATGATCAACGTGCCGGCGACGATGCTGCCGCCCGGGGACCACTACGCGCTGGAAGTCGCGGGCGACAGCATGGTCGAGGCCGGCATCCTGGACGGCGACACGGTCATCATCAACCGGTGCGACATGGCCGACAGCGGCACGATCGTCGTGGCGCTGATCGACGAGCACGAGGTGACCTTGAAACGCCTTCGTCGCAAGGGCCAGACCGTGGCGCTAGAGCCGGCCAACCCCGCCTTCGAGACCCGCATCTTCGGCGCCGACCGGGTGCGCGTCCAGGGCCGCCTCGTGGGGCTGCTGCGGCGCTATTGAAGCCGAGTCGGCGATCGCCGCCGTGAGGGGCGGACCGGGGAGCTTCGCGAGGCTCCCCGGTCCGCCCTTTTCGTTTACGAATGCGCCGTAGTCTGGCCCGCGATACGCCCGTCCGGGCGGACGATGCTGGCTGGACCGCTTCATGGAAATCTCCCGACTTTTCCGGATCTATCAGGAGCATGTCGAGGACCAGATCGAAGGCTGGTTCTACAACCACGATATATTGCTGTTCTGGCTGATCGACTTCATCCAGAAGCAAGGCGGATTTAGCGGCGACACCTGCGAGCTTGGGATCTACAAGGGCAAGTCCGCGGTCGCGCTGGGCCTGCTGGCGCGCGCCGACGAGACCGTGTTCTGCTTCGACGCCTTCCATGAAGTTCCCCAAGCCGTGGCCGAAGCGAACATCCTTCGGTGCTGTCCGGAGCTCGGAAACAGGCTGGTCTGCGTCGCCACGGACCTCCGGCAACTGGAAGAACCTCCGGACATGGTCGGGCGAGGCAGCCTCCGCTTCCTCCACCTGGATGCCGTCCATGACCATCCCTCGGTCCTGAACGACCTGAACAACTTCGCGCCCCTGCTCACCGTCCAGGGCGTAATCGCCCTGGACGACTGCTTCGATCCGGAATGGCCGGGCGTTCCCACGGCCATGGCGGAATTCTGCCTGTCGCCGGAAGGCCGCCACATCCGCCCCTTCGCCGCCTCGCGAGCCAAGATGTACCTGTGCGCGCGCCACATGGTCCGGACGTACCAGCGTTGCATCGTCACGAGCGGGCTGATCAGCGACATGTCGCTGGAGCGTGTCCTGGACGGATCGGTGCTGCGCTGCTTCACCAACTGGCCGGTACCGGCCGGAGCGCTCCTGGCGCAGCTTGATGCGGGCTAACAAAAAGCCCCCGGAAACCATTGGTTTCCGGGGGCTTTTTTGGTGAGCGCGCTGGGGTTCGAACCCAGGACCTACTGATTAAAAGTCAGTTGCTCTACCGGCTGAGCTACACGCTCTCAGGGTCGGGGCGGAACATAGGGGCCGGGACACTTCCGGTCAACCCGCATTTACCCTGATCCGCCCCGAGGCGCCGGTGCGGGCGCGTCAGACCTTGAGAGTCTGCACGCGCTTGGCCGCGTCGCCTTCATCCTGGGCGAAGCGCGCGGTGAGCCGTTCGGCGACCCGGGGCGAGACGAAGTGCGTGATGTCGCCGCCGAGCCGGCCGATCTCCTTGACGAAGCGCGAGGATATGAACTGGTGGCGATCGGACGCCATCAGGAAGACGGTCTCGACCTTGGGGTTCAGGCGGGCATTCATGCCGGCCATCTGGAACTCGTACTCGAAGTCCGAAACCGCCCGCAGGCCGCGGATGATGACCGAGGCGTTCATGTCGACCGCGAACTTCATCAGCAGGCTGTCGAACGGCCTCACCTCGATCTTGGTGCCGTTCGGCTTCAGGGCGGCGACGTCCTCCTCGACCATCGCGACCCGCTCCTCCGTGGAGAAGAGCGGGCCTTTCCCCGCGTTGCGGGCGACGCCCACGATCAGGTGGTCCAAGACGCGGGAAGCGCGCTGGATGATGTCCATATGGCCGTTGGTGACCGGGTCGAATGTCCCGGGATAGACGCCGATCCGTTTGCTCATCTGCCGCTTCTTCCCTTCACGTCCGGGCGCCCTTCAACCTGCCGCCCCCTGCACCGATCGTTTCTCTGCCGATCACTCGGGCGACGCATCGTCGCCCCCGTTCACGGCGGTCTCCGCTTCCGCCTCCTCGGTCAGCCACGCGACCGAGACGACACGCTCTCCCTGCGCTACCCTGAACAGGGTAACGCCCTGGGTCTTGCGGCCCGCGATCCGGACGTCGTGGATCGGCATCCGGATCATCTGCCCTCCATCGGTCACCAACATGACCTGATGGTCATCCGTGACGGGGAAAGCGGCGACGACCGGACCATTGCGCTCGTTCATCTCGATATTCCAGATGCCCTGACCGCCCCGTCCGGTGACCCGGTACTCATAGGAGGAGGTGCGCTTGCCGAATCCGCGCTCGGAGACGGCGAGGATGAACTCCTCCTTGCGCCGCATCTCCTCGTAGCGCTCCGGCGACAGGGCGATGTTCGTCGAGACCTCCGCGTCGGGATCGGGCGCCTCGTCGCTCGACGCCTCCTCGCCGGCCGCCCGGCGCTCGGCGTTGGCCTGACGCAGATAGGCGGCGCGCTCGTCCGCGTCGGCATCGACATGGTTCAGCATCGACATGCCGATCACCTCGTCGCCGTCGGCCAGCCGGATGCCGCGGACACCCGTGGAGGTCCGGCCGCTGAAGATCCGGATGTCGTCGACCTGGAACCGGATGCACTTGCCGCCGCGCGTCGCCAGCAGCACGTCCTGATCCACGGTACCGGTCCGCACCGCGATCAGCCGCTCGCCCTCTTCCTCCAGCTTCATCGCGATCAGGCCGTTGGCACGGATGTTGGTGAAGTCCGACAGCTTGTTGCGGCGGACGTTGCCCTTGCTGGTGGCGAAGAAGACGCACAGGTCGCCCCAGGTCGCCTCGTCCTCCGGCATGGGCATGACGGTGGAGATCGTCTCGCCGTCGACCAGCGGCAGCAGGTTGATCAGCGCCTTGCCGCGCGCCTGCGGCGTGCCGAGCGGCAGGCGCCAGACCTTCAGCTTGTAGACCATGCCGCGCGAGGAGAAGAACAGCATGGGCGTGTGGGTGTTGGCGACGAACAGGTCGTGGACCGTATCCTCCGCCTTCATGCTCATGCCCGAGCGGCCCTTGCCGCCCCGCTTCTGCGCCCTGTAGGTCGAGACCGGGACCCGCTTGATGTAGCCGGAGTGGCTGACCGTGACGACCATGTCCTCGCGCTGGATCAGGTCCTCTATGTCGGATTCGAACTCCAGCTCCATCAGGGTGGTCCGGCGGGGAGTGCCGAACCGCTCCTTCATCTCCAGCAGTTCGGTCCGCAGGATCTCCAGCAGCAGCGTGCGGGACGCCAGGACCTCGAGATAGTACGCGATCCGGTCCGTGACCTCGCGCAGGTCGGCGCCGATCTTGTCCCGCTCCAGGCCGGTCAGGCGATTCAGCCGCAGTTCGAGGATAGCGCGGGCCTGGGCCTCCGACAGGCGGTAGGTGCCCTGCGGGCTGACCGCCCTGCCCGGCTCGTCGATCAGGGCGATCAGCGGCGCGACGTCGCCGGCCGGCCACTCGCGGGCCACCATCTCCTCG
The DNA here is from genome assembly GCF_016653635.2 of Skermanella sp. TT6. Classification (NCBI taxonomy): domain Bacteria; kingdom Pseudomonadati; phylum Pseudomonadota; class Alphaproteobacteria; order Rhodospirillales; family Azospirillaceae; genus Skermanella; species Skermanella cutis. The sequence continues at coordinate 2,633,902 of NZ_CP067420.1, read as the reverse complement.
CGCGCGACGCCGGCATCGGGCGCCCGCCGGATCAGCGCTATCATCTCGTCCAGGTTTGCGACCGCGACCGCGAGGCCGACCAGGGTATGGGCCTTCTCCCGCGCCTTGCCCAGCTCGAACTCGGTCCGGCGGGTGATGACCTGCTCGCGGAAGGCGACGAAGGCGGAGATGATGTCCTTGAGGGTCATCGTCACCGGCCGGCCGCCGTTGAGCGCCAGCGCATTGACTCCGAACGAGGTTTGCAGCGGCGTGTAGCGGTAGAGCTGGTTCAGCACCACGTCGGCGACGGCGTCGCGCTTCAGTTCGATCACGACGCGCACGCCGTCGCGGTCCGACTCGTCGCGCAGGTCGGAGATCCCCTCGATCGTCTTGTCGTGGACGACCTCGGCGATCCGCTCCATCATGCGGGCCTTGTTGACCTGATAGGGCACCTCGTTGATCACGATGGCCCAGCGGTCCTTTCGGATCTCCTCGATCTCGGTCTTGCCGCGCATCACGATCGAGCCCCGGCCGGTGTGGTAGGCCTGCCGGATGCCGGTCTTGCCCATCACCTGGGCGCCGGTCGGGAAATCCGGGCCCGGCACATGCTCCATCAGCTCTTCGATGGTGACGTCGTTGTCGTCGATATAGGCGCAGCAGGCGTCGATGACCTCGCCCAGGTTATGGGGAGGAATGTTGGTCGCCATGCCGACCGCGATGCCGCCGGCGCCGTTGACCAGCAGGTTCGGGAAACGCGCGGGAAGGACGTCAGGTTCGGCCGAAGATTCGTCGTAGTTGGGGTGGAAGTCGACCGTATCCTTGTCGATGTCGTCGAGCAGGCTTTCCGCCGCCTTCGCGAGCCGCGCCTCGGTGTAGCGCATGGCCGCGGGCGGGTCGCCGTCCATCGATCCGAAATTTCCCTGCCCGTCGATCAGCGGCAGGCGCATCGAGAAGTCCTGGGCCATGCGGACCATGGCATCGTAGATCGCGCTGTCGCCGTGCGGGTGATACTTACCCATCACGTCGCCGACGATACGGGCGGACTTCTTGTAGGGCTTGTTGCTGTCGTAACCGCCTTCCTTCATCGCGAACAGGATTCGGCGATGCACCGGTTTCAGACCGTCGCGCACGTCGGGAAGCGCGCGGCTGACGATCACGCTCATGGCGTAATCGAGATAGCTGCGCCGCATCTCCTCTTCGATGGTGACCGGCGAAATGTCGGAAGGCGGAGGTGTGAGATTGGCGGTCAAAAATCGAACTCAGGTTCAGGTTAAACGATGACTGCAGGCAAGATCACCGGGCACCGCCCGGCGATTTGGACACCCGGCATATATAAGGTGGGTGTACCAGTTTTTGCAGACGCTAACAACGCGTTACACCTTGGCCGGAAGCCGGACGAACACCCTGCCGAGTCGGACCATAGCGCATCGGCCGTGCGCCGCATATCCCGCCGTCATGCCCGCGACAACAGGTGGAACCGGATCGACAGCACGCTCACCGAGAAGACGCTGGCGATCAGGATTCCCTCCAGCAGACCGGTGACGCCCCGGCCGGCCCACAGCGCCAGGGCGGCGCCCAGCGGGATCATGATGCCGTAGTAGGAGAAGAAATGCAGGACCGTCGGGATCCAGGCGTCGCTCTGGCCGCGCAGCGCGCTCGCCATGACCACCTGCCCGCCGTCCACGATCAGGATCAGCGCACTGAAGGCCACCAGCGGAACGGTCAGGGCCAACATTTCGGGATCGGCCGTGAAAAGGCCGCCTATGGTTCCGGGCAGCAGCGCGAACAACACCGCGAAAACGGCCAGGATCACGGTCGTGACGCCCAGCCCGGTCCATCCCGCCACCATGATCTCGCGCCGGTCGCGCCGGCCATAGGCGACTCCGACCCGCACGCCGGTGGCGGTGGCCAGCCCGACGGCGGTCATGAAGGACAGGGCGACCAGGTTCAGCAGGATCGTGTAGGCGCCCAGGTCGAGCGGCCCGACCATCCCGGCGAACAGGCCCAGGATGGAGAAGGCGCTGCTCTCGAGGGCCAAGCTGATCCCGGCGGCATAACCCAGCCGCCGCTGGTGCGCGGCACCGCTCCACCAGCGGGTGACAGTCCGGCGGATGCCGTAGCGGTCCCGGTCCGGCAGATACCAGACATAGGCCATCATCGACAGCGCCAGCATCCAGCGCACCCCGGTGGTCGCCCAGGCCGACCCCTCCGCGCCGAGCGCCGGGATGCCCCAGGCGCCCCAAACCAGGATCAGGTTGAGCGGCACGTTGAGGAGATTGGCGGCGATCATGGCGATCATGCCCGGCACCGGCCGCCTCAGCCCTTCCAGGAAGAAGGCCGACGTGGTGTAGAGCATGGCCGCGGGGATGCCGGCCGCCAGCACGAAGAACACGCCGGCGCCGCCCTTCGCCACGTCGGCGTCCTGCCCGGTCAGCCTGAAGAAGCTCTCGCCGCCCAGGCTGAGCAGGGCGGCGCCCATCCCGAGCAGGAAGGCGTAGGGCAAGGAACGCCGCCAGATCGGCCCGCATTCCTCCGGCTTCTCCGCTCCGACCGAGTGGGAGGTCAGGATCAGGGTGCCCAGCAGGAGCCCGATGCCGGCGGTCACCAGCATCTGTGCCGGCAGGGTGCCCAGCCCCAGATAGGCCAGTTCCTGGGAGCCGTAGCGGCCCACGATCAGGATGTCGACCGCCGACATGACCATCAGCCCGGCCCGTGCGACGATCACCGGCACCGCCAGCCTGAGCAACTCGGTGATGTGATGGCGCAGGGCGACCGGGCGGGTCCCGCCTTCGTGCTCCGTGGTGATTATGATCGAGTCTCCAGCCGAAGTGGTGCCCACAAAAGCGGCACCCTGCGGATCCTGTCAAGATTCCCGCGGACATGGCGGGGTTGCGGCTCCACTGCACGTCGCCGTCGCGGCATTGGCTCCGAAAGGCCTACCCGCTTGATCCATGACGACGCCGTTGCGCCGCATGGAACATCCGCCGAAACACGGTGTTCCCTTGTCGACTACCAATCAACTTCGGAGACGACGAAAATGACGAAGCTCAACCGTCCGGATCGCAAGGCCCGTCCGTTCATGATGGCTGCCGGCGCCCTGGCGTTGGTCACCCTGCTTGGAGCCTGCAACACGATCGAGGGTTTCGGGCGCGACACCGAGCGCGCCGGCGAAGCCGTCCAGGACAGCGCCAAGTAAGGGTCGCCTGAACAGGCTTCACGACGGAAATCCGTTGCGGGTCCGGGACTTTTCATGCGCCTGAAGGTTGATGAAAAGTACCCGGACACAGCAAGGAGATCAGGATGACGCGCTTCGAACTTACCGGCCCTCCGGGAGTGGATCCCGATCAGCCGAACACCCCGCCGGCGGAAGTGCCGCCCGAGGTCGAACCGACTCCGGAAATTCCCCCGATGCAGGACCCGCCGCCGGACGTTCAGCCGCCCACCAGGGCTTGAGCCCGGTTTTCCGCCATCGGGGACGGCACGGGAATGACGGAAAGGGGAGAGGAGCCGGCGGGAGCCGGGCCGCTCCCTTCCGTAGCCGCCGCAGGGGTCCCCGGCCCCGACATCAAGCCGTTGTCACGCGGCCTCGATAAGGCTCCCGGACGACGACGGTCGGCCTCGGCCGACATCGAACTTCGCGAAGGTTCCGATCGCTTCCACGAACATCGTGCCGACAGGCACGGTGCTTTACGTTCTGGCGCCCGAAGCTTGGCCGGTAATTCGCGACTTCCCGGTGATCCCAATGTCAGAAATGGAAAATACCGCGCCTGTTTAGGCCGCCTTTGGAACTATGTCTCGCCCGACAGGTTTATTGCCATATATCTAGTACCTGAGGGGTAGTTAGCGGCTCACTACCATTTACGATACTTTAGGCATTGGGGCGCCTAATGTGTCGAAGCATCATACTGGTCTGGCGAGGATTGACCGTGAAGCAGGCTGCCCTGTACCGCAAAGTAGAGCCTGAGACCCAACCCTATCCGGGAACGCTGGAAGGGACCGAGGACGCCGACTGGTCGCCCCGCCGCCGCGTGGCGACAATCCTCGCCGCAGCCCTCGCCTCGTGGGGGATCGTGATCGCCGCGGGGTACGGGCTGTACAGCCTGTTCTTCTGAACCCCGGCATCCGGGCTCCATCGATGACCGGCGGCCCCCTCCCGCGCCCATGAGCCGGAAAGGGGCCGCCGGCAGCGGCGATTAGACCGAGCTGATCGCCTTCTCGACGAGTTGGCCCAGATGCTGGGTCCGCTTCGTCAGGCTTTGCAGCACCGAGGAGATTTCCGCGGTCGCCGCGGCGGTCTGGCCGGACAGGTTCTTCACCTCGCCCGCCACGACCGCGAATCCCTTCCCGGCTTCGCCGGCACGGGCCGCCTCGATCGTCGCGTTGAGCGCCAGCAGGTTGGTCTGCTTGGCGATCGCGTCGATCTGCTGGGCGACGGTTCCGACCTTCTCGATCTCGCTGCGCAGACCTTCCAGTTCCCGGCTGATTTCCTGCAGGGAGGCGGACAGTTCCTGGCGGCTCAAGGTGCCGGCGTTATCAGAGGCGCTGAGTTCGTTGCCATAGGACATGAGAAGACACCTGGAGTTGAGTTATCGGGTCCGCGTGGCGGCACGCGGCGGCGGACCATCGCGCAGGATTAAAGCAGACTTTCCTAAATTTTCGTGAGTCCGCCCTGCGGCGATCCCCGTGCGACTTTTCGGCGGGTGACGGGACGCCACCGGATGCTATGGTGCGGTCCGCCGCCGGACTCCGGCGGCGGACCGCGAAAGGCTGACTCCAAGCAACATTATGATATTGACACCCATCGATACTTCCGACCTCCCCGCGGTCATCGACCGCTTCGAGCAGGGCTTGGCCGGCCGGCCGCTGGCGCTCGCGGCGTTCCGGCGGATCGCGTCCTCGATCCCGGCCGACGGGAGACTCGGGGACCCTGCGGAGCAGCGGGCCCAGGCCGTGACGCTGGCCGCATCCCTGGGGATCGAAACCCTGGACGAAGAGCCCGCAGAGGCTTTCAGCTGGGACGGGCAGCGGATCCGGACCCGGAGCGAGCCGTCGGTGGTGATCCATGAGATCGCCCATTGGCAGCTCTGCGCCCCGGAGCGGCGCCCGCTCTTCGACTTCGGCCTCGGCGCCGGGCCGGAGACCGGGCGTGTCGCCGAGGCCGACGCGGTCACGGCCTTGTCCGAGGAGGAGCGCCAGGACGAGGAGACGCTGACGTCGCTGCTGGGCATCCTGTGGGAGGCCGAGCTGGGGCAGCCCGCCATGCTGGCCTTCCTGGAGCAGAACTGGATGGAAGGCTACGACCGGCCGGCGACCCCGGCCCATTTCGACCGTATCCTGAACCGCCTGCATGCCGGCGGTTTCGTCGACGACCAGGCAAGGCCGCTCCCCGCCGCGCGCCGCTCCGGGCAGGTGCTTTGAAGTTCCCTGCGCCATCCGGTCACTGGAATGTTCCTTCGGTTTCGATTTGTATGATGATTTGAGGCCATGACTCCCGCCGTACGGGGCGGGAGCGCGAAGCAGGGAGACGGTTGCCGATGGAACGGCTGACACCGAGGGTGGGCATCGGCCAGATAGCCCCGCACAAGCCGATGATCCGCCTTCCGAACGGCGGGCGTCCCCTCATCGACCTGTCGCTCAGCCACAACGCCCTGGGACCGAGCCCCAGGTCGATCACCGCCTACCGGCAGGCCGCCCAGAACCTGCACCGCTACCCGGACGGCGAGCACACCGCCCTGCGCATGGCGATCGCCCGCCGCTACGACATCGAACCGGATCACGTCACCTGCTCCAACGGGTCGGACGAGATGATCCAGATCGTCACGGAGGCCTATGCCGGGCCGGGTGACGAGGTCCTGTTCCACCAGTACGGCTACCATGGGTTCATCAAGGCCGCCCGGATGACCGGCGCGACGCCCGTGATCGCCGCCGAGCGCGACCTCGCGGTGGACGTTGAGGCGCTTGCCGAACTGGCCGGCGACCGGACCAAGATCGTGTTCCTGGCCAATCCCAACAACCCGACCGGATCCTATGTCCCGGCGGAGCAGGTCCAGCGGCTGCGGGCGGAGCTGCCGGCGCACACCCTGCTTGTGCTCGACAGCGCCTACGCGGACTATGTCCGCCGCAACAACTACGATCCCGGCTTCGACCTGGTGAGCGACCACGACAACGTGCTGATGGTCCGAACCTTCTCCAAGCTCCACGGGCTGGCCGGCCTGCGGATCGGCTGGGCCTACGGGCCTCCGGCCATCATCGAGACGCTGGACCGGGTCAGGCCGCTCTACAATGTCGGGCTGCCCGCGCAGGCCGCCGCCGCCGCCGCGCTCGGCGACCTGGAGCACGAGGAGGCGACGCTCGCCCACAACGACTCCTGGAGCGCGTGGCTGTCGCACGAGCTGCGGGCGATCGGGGTCCGGGTCTATCCCAGCGTCTGCAATTTCATCCTGGTCCGGATCCCGCCGGACCCGACCATGAGCGTTCCGACCCTGTCCCAGCACCTGCTGGACCATGGCATCCTGGTGAAATCGCTGGGCCACTACGGCCTGCCGGACTGCATGAGGATCACGATCGGCACCGAGGAGGAGAACCACGCGCTGATGGACGCCCTGCGCGAGGTGCTGGACTGACCACGCGCCCGGCCTCCAGGGCGCCGCGCCGCCGAGTAACCTTTCGGCGATTTAATGTTGCGGCAAGGAGGCGGTAAGGCTCGACCCGCTAGAACGCCATCAATGCCGCCCCGCGGCGGCTTCCGATTCGTTCAGCCAGGAGCCTTGAATGGTCCCGCATCTTCCGGTTACCCGCTCCCCCGCCCGTCCCCTCTCCGCCGCCCCTGCCCTCGCGTCGCGTTTCCGCCGGGCGACCGCCGCCTTCCTTCTGGGCACGACGATCCTGTCCGGTGCCGCCGCCGTGGTTCCGAGCGCCGCCGCGGCCGCGCCGGTCACGGTGCCGGCCGTGTCGCAGGAACTGCCGGGCAGCTTCGCCGACCTTGTCGACCGGGTCATGCCCGCCGTGGTCAACGTCTCGACCGTACAGGGCGGCAACGCGGCTCCCGAGCAGCGCGGCATGCCGGGAATGCCGGAGTTCCCGCCCGGCTCGCCCTTCGAGGAGTTCTTCCGCCAGTTCCAGGAGCAGCAGCGGGGCGCCCGCCCCCGTGCCGAGCGCCAGCAGGCCCAGGGTTCCGGCTTCATCATCGACGCCGCCGGCTACGTGGTGACCAACAACCACGTGATCGATGGCGCCGACGAGATCAGCGTGACCCTGCATGACGGCTCCAGGCTGGACGCCAAGCTGGTCGGGCGCGATCCCAAGACCGACCTGGCGCTGCTGAAGGTCGATGCCGGCAAGCCGCTGGCCTACCTGGAGTTCGGCGACAGCGACACCGCGCGCGTCGGCGACTGGGTCATCGCGATCGGCAATCCGTTCGGGCTCGGCGGCACGGTGACCTCCGGCATCGTTTCCGCCCGCGGGCGCGATATCCAGGCCGGGCCGTACGACGACTTCCTGCAGCTCGACGCCTCGATCAACCGAGGCAATTCCGGCGGCCCGACCTTCGACGTCCACGGCCGCGTGATCGGAATCAACACGGCCATCTTCTCGCCCAACGGCGGCAGCGTCGGCATCGGCTTCGCGATCCCCTCGAACCTGGCCAAGGGCGTCATCGCCCAGCTGCGCGAGAACGGCACGGTCAGCCGCGGCTGGCTGGGCGTGCAGATCCAGCAGGTCACGCCGGAGATCGCCGACAGCCTCGGCCTTGGCCAGCCCAAGGGCGCGCTGGTCGCGGACGTGACGGCAAACAGCCCGGCCGCCAAGGCGAAGCTCGCCGCGGGGGACGTGATCCTGGCGCTGGACGGCCGGCCGGTCGACACCATCAAGGATCTGACCCGGATGGTGGCGGATAGCAAGACCGGCTCGACCGTGAAGCTCGACGTGCTGCGCCGGGGCAAGCGCGAGACCGTCTCCGTGACGCTGGACGCGATGCCGGACCAGCCCCAGGTCGCCGCCGCGACGCAGTCGCCGGACCGGCCGGGAGCGGCCCAGACCGACTCCGTCCTCGGCCTGACCTTGTCCTCGATCGACGCGTCCGGCCGGCGCCGCTTCGGCCTGTCCGAGGGTGTCGAGGGCGTGCTGGTGGTCGGGCTCGAGGATGCCGCCGACGGCGTGAACCTGCGGCCGGGCGACGTCATCACGGAGGTCGGCAACGAGCGGGTGGCCGCTCCCGCCCAGATCGCGGCGAAGGTCCAGGAGGCCAGGGAGGCGGGCCGCGGGGCGGTACTGCTGCGGGTCAACCGCCAGGGCACCGAGCAGTTCGTCGCCATTCCGATCAAGAAGGCGTGATCATGGGCAGGGGCTTCGGGGGAGCCTCCCCCGACGGCCGTCCCGCTCCCTCGGGACGGAGCGATCCTCCTGGCGAGCGGTCCTCGATCGGCTATGATGGAGGCATGAAGATACTGGTCATCGAGGACGACGCCCAAGCCGCCGCCTATATGGTCAAGGGCCTGAGGGAGAGCGGCCACGTGGTCGACCACTCGGCCGACGGCAAGGAGGGCCTGTTCATGGCGGGGTCCGAGACCTACGACGTGCTGATCGTCGACCGGCTGCTGCCGGGGCGCGACGGCCTGTCGCTGGTGGAGATCCTGCGCGGGGCCGGCACCGAGACGCCGGTCCTGTTCCTCAGCGCGCTGGGCAGCGTCGACGACCGGGTCCGAGGGCTGCGGGCCGGCGGCGACGACTACCTGACGAAGCCCTATGCCTTCTCAGAGCTGCTGGCCCGGGTCGAGGCCCTGGGCCGGCGCAAGTCGGCCGGGGCGGCGGCTACCACCCGGCTGCAGGTCGGCGACCTGGAGATGGACCTGCTGGCGCGGCGGGTCCGCCGGGGGGCCAGGCAGATCGACCTGCTCCCCCGGGAATTCCGGCTGCTGGAGTACCTGATGCGGCACGCCGGCAACGTCGTGACCCGGACCATGCTGCTGGAGAATGTCTGGGACTATCATTTCGACCCCCAGACGAACGTGATCGACGTGCACGTGGCGCGGCTGCGGCAGAAGATCGACCGCGACTTCCCGACACCGATGATCCACACCGTGCGCGGCGCCGGATATACGCTGCGTGCCTGACCTCGGCCTGCTCAGGACCACCACGTTCAGGGTGGCGCTGCTCTATCTGGGCCTGTTCATCGCCTCGGTGCTGGTGATCCTCGGGCTGATATACTGGTTCACCGCGGGATTCATCGAGCGCCAGACCGACGAGACCATCGCGGCGGAGATCGCGGGATTGCGCGAGCATTACCGGCAGCGGCGGCTGCCGGGCCTGATCGAGGTCGTCAACGCCCGCAGCGCCACGCCGCGGTCGAATACCCTCTACCTGGTGGCGTCGCCGACATACGCCCCCCTGGCCGGCAACCTTTCGGCGTGGCCCGACGCCGTCCCGGACCAGGACGGCTGGGTCGAGTTCGAGATCAAGGACGCGCCGCCGGCGCCGGAGGGCCGGCGCCACGACGCCCGGGCCGTGATGTTCACCCTGTCCGGCGGCTATCACCTCCTGGTCGGGCGCGACACCCGGGAGCGCAGCCATTTCCAGGAACGGGTGCTGATCTCGCTCGCCTGGGCGCTGCTCCTGACGATAGGCCTCGGTGCCGCCGGCGGCGTGCTGATCAGCCGCAACGTCATGCACCGCATCGACGCGATCAACCGGACGACCCGCCAGATCATGTCGGGAGCCCTGCAGGAGCGGATGGCGGTCCAGGGGAGCGGCGACGAGCTGGACCAGCTCGCCGGCAATCTCAACGCGATGCTCGACCAGATCGAGAAGCTCATGGTCGGCATGCGGCAGGTCTCCGACAGCGTCGCCCACGACCTGCGGACCCCGCTGACGCGGCTGCGGTCCCGCCTGGAGATGACCCTGGTCGAATGCTCCGGCGAGGACGAGTACCGGGCCGCGATCCAGGAGGCGATCGGCGAGGCGGACCGCCTGCTCGGCATCTTCTCCGCGCTGCTGAGCATCGCCGAGGCGGAGGCCGGGACCCTTCAGCGCAGCTTCCAGAAGGTCGCCCTGGCCGATATCGCCCGCCAGATCGCGGACCTCTACGAACCCGCGGCCGAGGAGGCCGGGCTCGCCTTCGTCAGCGACATCCGGGCCGAGCCGGTCGTGCTCGGCAACCAGCAGCTCCTCGCCCAGGCGGTCGCCAACCTGCTGGACAACGCCCTGAAATACTCCCCGCCCGGCGGGCGCGTCACGCTGGCGGTCGAAGGGCCGGACGGCGCGCGCGGCACCTGCATCTCGGTTTCCGACGGGGGGCCGGGGATCCCGGCCGACCAGCGGGAGACCGTCCTGCGCCGGTTCGTGCGCCTGGAGTCGAGCCGGAGTTCGCCGGGGAACGGGCTGGGGCTCAGCCTCGTCGATGCCGTGGCCCGGCTGCACGGCGCCCGGCTCGAAATGGACGACAACCGGCCGGGACTGATCGTTGCCATTGTGTTCCCCCGGATCGACGCGGGGTGACAAGTTTCAGAAACACCTTGCCAGCGACTCCGCCAGCCTGTTACCCGTAGGGCGACCGGGCAACCCCCCGCCCGTCGACGCATGCCCGCAAGGGTTCGGCCCGCCGGGTACGACCCCGATGGGCGGATTTCCCAGTCGGCTGTCGTCACGCGGGGCTCCGGCCGACTTCATGTTCCCGACCATCACCCGCTGACGTGGGGCAGCGCATATCGACATGACCGACGAAACCCTCGTCCTTCGCCATCCCAAGCTGCTCAGCCTGTACGCCTTCTGGCTGGAGCAATGCGCCGGGGCTCCTCTGCCGCTGGCATCGGCGCTGAACCCGATTGGACTGCGGCCCTGGCTGGGCAACCTGCTGATCATGGACGTGATCCGCAATTCGGACTTCGTCTATTCCTATTATGGCCAGTCCTTCTCGGACTCCTTCGGCGGGGATCGGGTCGGGCAGTCGATCGCGCGCCTGCCCGAGCCCCAGGGCGACATCCTGCGCGCGGAATACGACCGCGTCCGGACGGAGGTCCGACCGGTCGCCCGCGTCTATTCCGCCGACTTCGACGGCGTTCCCTCGACTTGGGAACGGCTCGTGCTCCCGCTGACCGAGGACGGCTCCACCGTGGGCAAGCTGCTCGTCGGCGCCTACAAGCTCGACCGGCCCCATCCCGTCGCCACGGGTGCTCCCAGGGCGTACTGAGGGCCGGCGGAAATTCGGCCGCTTGCGGGCCGAGTATTGACGAAGATTTACCATTGGGAGACGGAGCGGCGTTAGGATGCGGCACGGGGGACCGGCCGCCGGCGTTTCCCTATTCACTATTCCAGGTGTTTGGACCAGACCATGACTCAGCAGGAAAGCCGTCTGCCCATCGATGCGGCTAATTCCGACATTACGACCGCCCAGGAGTTCAACCTGAGCTGTGCCATGAACAGCCAGCCGTTCAGGCTCCTCCTGGACGAATGGTCCGACGGCGCGGTCGAATGGGTCTTGGAAATCAATCCGGGCCGACCGAACGCGACCATCGCCTATGGCACCGGGCAGCAGGAGGAGCTGTTCGCGGTCATCGCCGCCAATGCCTTCCTCGCCGGCGTCGAATGGGGCGAGGCGACCGCCAGGGCGCCCATGGTCGGCCAGGACGCCGACGGCGATGCCGACGGCTTCGGCATGGAAGGCGACGCGGCCGAGGACGGGGAGTTCTCCGAAGCCGCCCCCCGCGATCCGAACGCGCCCTACGAGCTGCCGCCGGTCGACCTGCTGCAGCCGGCCCCGCCGACCGACAAGGCGACCATGGACGAGACCTCGCTCGCCCACAACGCCCGCAACCTGGAAACGGTGCTCAAGAATTTCGGCGTGCGCGGCGAGATCATGGAGGTGCGGCCCGGTCCCGTCGTCACCTTGTACGAGCTGGAGCCGGCCCCCGGCCTGAAGTCGTCGCGCGTGATCAATCTGGCGGAGGACATAGCCCGGTCCATGCGGGCGCTGACCGTCCGCATCGCGGTGGTGCCCGGCCGCAGCGTGATCGGCATCGAGCTGCCCAACCCGACGCGGGAGAAGGTCTTCCTGCGCGAGATGCTGGACTGCGACGCCTATCAGCAGACCCCGGCCAAGCTGGCGCTGGTGCTGGGGAAGGACATCGGCGGCACGCCGATCGTGGTCGACCTGGCGCGCATGCCGCACCTGCTGATCGCCGGCACCACCGGGTCGGGAAAGTCCGTCTGCATCAATACCATGATCCTGTCGCTGCTCTACCGCCTGCCGCCGGAGAAGTGCAGGTTCATCATGGTTGATCCCAAGATGCTGGAGCTGTCGGTCTATGACGGCATCCCGCACCTGCTGGCCCCCGTGGTGACCGATCCGAAGAAGGCGATCGTCGCCCTGAAATGGGCCGTGCGCGAGATGGAGAGCCGCTACCGCGCCATGGCCAAGTTCGGCGTCCGCAACATCGAAGGGTACAACCAGCGCATCGCGGAGTTGCTGCAGACGGGCGAGCAGGTGTTCCGTCAGGTCCAGGTCGGCTACGACAAGGCCAAGCGCCAGCCGATCTTCGAGGAACAGCCGATGGAACTGAAGTCCCTGCCCTACATCGTGGTGGTGGTGGACGAGATGGCCGACCTGATGCTGGTGGCGGGCAAGGACATCGAGGCGGCGATCCAGCGTCTGGCGCAGATGGCGCGGGCCGCCGGCATCCACCTGATCATGGCGACCCAGCGGCCGTCGGTCGACGTGATCACCGGCACCATCAAGGCCAACTTCCCGACCCGCATCAGCTTCCAGGTCACCAGCAAGATCGACAGCCGCACCATCCTGGGCGAACAGGGCGCCGAGCAGCTGCTCGGCCAGGGCGACATGCTCTACATGGCCGGCGGCGGCCGCATCACCCGCGTCCACGGACCCTTCGTCACCGACGAGGAGGTGGAGGACGTCGTCCGTCACCTGAAGGAACAGGGCTCCCCCGACTATCTCCATTCCATCACGGAGGACGACGACAGCGCCGGCGACGACGAGGAGGCCCCCTCCCCCGCTCCGGAGGAAGGCGCCGCCCCGTTCACCGGCAGCGACGACGAGCTGTACGAGCATGCGGTCGCCCTTGTGACCCGCGAGCGCAAAGCCTCGGTCAGCTTCATCCAGCGCTGCCTGCAAATCGGCTACAACCGCTCGGCCCGGCTGGTGGACCGTATGGAGGCAGAAGGGATCGTCAGCTCGGCCAATCATGTGGGCAAGCGCGACGTGCTGGTGTCTTCACGCAGCGAAGCTTACGAGCGCGACGGCGCATGAGTTGGCTTTTTTGCGGTTGCGAAGAGGAATGCGGTAATACCAGTCGAAGCAAAGCAAAACAGCAGGGAATTTGTCTTGTACTCGCCAAGACTTCCTGTCAATTTATTGGTTCGCTACTCGAAAGATCACTCTCGTAAGCGCTGCGGACATGGAGTAGCATTTGGTTCATAAAGGTGCAAAGCGCCAGTAAGGCGAATGCGCTAGTCTACGAACTGCGCGCCCAAGGGGGAGAAACGTCATGACCGGCAATCCGCGTAAAGAACCCTCACTGAACGATCTGCTGAACGATCCGATCATCCAGCTCGTCATGCGCCGCGACGCGGTCGAACGGGAAACCATCGAGGCCATGATCGCCCGGCTCCGCCTGAGCCGGCGTGCCGCGGCCGAGCGCATGGCGGCCTGAGCGGCCCCGTCCAGGCGAGACGCCGCCTTACGGATCGGCCCGTACCATTCCAGCTTCCGTGAACAGCATCAGGCCGTCGGGCAGCTCGTCCGGCGGCTCGTTTGCCATGATCGATGCCGCGACCCGGATGCTGTGCAGGACGGCACCTGCCGCATAAGGCTTCGCCAGGAAGCCCAGGGCGGCGTCGGCGGCCAGCCTGGCCCTGTCCGGCTGTTCGGTGACGAACAGCGAAACCAGCCCGAAATGCTTCTTCATGCCCCGGGCCGCGGCGATGCCGCTTCCTCCCGGCCCGAGATCGATATCCATCAGGGTCAGGGCCGGGCGGTGCCGCTGCGCAAGGTCCATGGCCGCCTTCACGGTCGTGGCGTAGCCGACGACCTCGTGCCCGCCATCCTCCAGCGTCAGCCCCAGCTTCGCGGCCAGCAGACCATCATCTTCCACGATCAGGATCCGCATCCCGCTCCTCTTCGTTCACGTCGTTCCGCCGCATCGACATAGGCCCGCGGGTCTCGCCGACCAGTGGCCTGTCGGACGGCAGCGGGACGAGCACGAGGTCCACCTCCCGCACATAGGAGCGGATGGTGCCGTTGGCGAGCATGATGTCGTACTTGGGTTGCAGTTCGATGGTCCGCCCCACGATACGACCGACCTGATCTCCGTACCCGACCCTGGTTCCTAGCTTGAGCATCGCGTTCTCCCTGGCGCATGCCTGAATTCCAGTAGAACCCAAAGCAGTCGCATGGTGTGCGAATACGAAGCGGATGGACCGCTCAAAAAAGAGGTACGCTGCCGCAGGCCCGGGTCCCGCAGGCGCCATGGCCCGAAGGATCCGTTCGGAATCTCAAACGGCCTTGTGTTGAGTATTTTTAACGTCGGATGGAAGACCGGGTAAATGGCGTGCCCGGCGACGCGCTGCGAACTCGTCCGCGGCACGCACCCAAGCGCGGGGCCGGAAGCCGATATCGCCCGGCGGCCGCTTCGGCACTGAGAACAGGGAAAGTTCCCCAGCGATGCGATCATGATGAATTTTCATGATGCGGATGCTAACTGCGAACTTGCAGGTGATGGGCAATGCGATTCTGCAGATCCCGTATTTTTCCCGTGAGATGCATGAAGAGCGTCGGGCGGAACGGCAATAGGGGGATAGGAAGATAAGCTGAGAGCATCGGCGCAGGACAGAGATCGGATTATAGGTTTTTCTACACATTAACCTGTTCTTCATGGGTTGGTCACCGTTCTGCGGTTCATCCGGCGCTTCGCGCGTCCCGCGCCCGAGGCATGGAAAGTCAACCGATGGCGATATAGTTGGGAGTATCGAGTCGTGGCTTCCTGCTCCTAATGATCCGTGCCGCAGAGCCGCGCAATGGCTGCCCGCGCGGGCATGATTTCCCCAGTTCCTGTGGATAACCTTGTGGGAAAGTCACGGGAGAAGTGTGCGTCCTTCGCTCAGGACAGGGGTCTCGAAGCGTTGCCTATATTTTGGGCAATCGGGATAACTGCATGAAATCGTTTAGCATAGTCAACAGGAAAGACGCCTGACGGGACAACTTCGGACAGATTCCGCGGTTTCATGGCTGGTGTTGCGCCGCGCCGACACTATGTGGAAATTTTCCGGAACCGTCCTTCGGAGGGGAGAGACGAAATGTCGCACTTACCTTTTTGAGGTCACTGCCATATTTTCGGTACCAAATTTCCTGTATAGGACAGTGCAATGGCGGCGGGTCATCCGACCCGGCCGCCTGAGCGCGCAACTGCCGCCCCTGCCCGCTTCCCCGATGGAAGGTGGACGGTCGCGGTCGGCGAACTCCAACCCATAAAGCCGGGGTTATCCTCCGACGTCTCGGCGTCGGTCGAGACTGGCTCAGGAATAGTACTCATGGCACGCAGAACGCCACTCAAGGACATGCGCAACATCGGCATCATCGCCCACGTCGATGCCGGCAAGACCACCACGACGGAGCGCATCCTTTATTACACGGGCCGCAGCTACAAGATCGGTGAGGTGCACGACGGTGCCGCCACCACCGATTACATGGAGCAGGAGCAGAAGCGCGGCATCACCATCCAGAGCGCGGCCGTGACCGTGTTCTGGAAGGATCACCAGATCAACGTGATCGACACCCCGGGCCACGTCGACTTCACGATCGAGGTGAATCGTTCGCTGCGCGTGCTCGACGGTGCCGTGGTGGTGTTCGACGGCGTCGCCGGCGTCGAGCCGCAGTCGGAGACGAACTGGCGCCTCGCGGACAACTACAACGTCCCGCGCATGTGCTACGTCAACAAGATGGACCGTTCCGGCGCCAACTTCCGCCGCTGCGTCGACATGATCATCAACCGTCTGGGCGCCCGCCCGATGATCCTGTCGCTGCCGATCGGCTCGGAGGACAACTTCCGCGGCCTGATCGATCTCGTCACCATGAAGGCGCTCGTCTGGTTCTCGGACGAGAAGGACGCCCAGTGGGAAGAGTGGGAGATCACCGACGATCTCGCGGCCAAGCTGAAGATCGACGTCAAGGAAGACCTCGACATCCTCCGGGACATCCCGAAGTACCGCCAGGAACTGATCGACACCGCGCTCGAGCAGGACGACGCGGCCATGGAAGCCTACCTGGACAGCGGCGAGGACCCGTCGGTCGACGTCCTCCGCAAGTGCATCCGCAAGGGCACCGTCAGCAGCGCCTTTACCCCGGTCATCGCGGGTAGCTCGTTCAAGAACAAGGGCGTGCCGCAGATGCTGGACGCCGTGGTCTGGTACCTGCCCTCCCCGACCGACGTCGAGGCGATCAAGACCGTCAACGAGGAAGGCGAAGTCGTCGGCGAGCGTATCTGCTCGGACGACGAGCCGTTCTCCGCGCTGGCCTTCAAGGTGATCAACAACCAGTTCGGCGCGCTGACCTTCGCCCGCGTCTATTCCGGCGTGGCGGCCAAGGGCATGACCCTGCTGAACTCGACCCGCGGCAAGCGCGAGCGCATCGGCCGCATGGTCGAGGTCTACGCCAAGGATACCAACGCGATCGAGGAATGCCGCGCGGGCGACATCATCGCCTTCGTCTCGCTGGCCGAGACCGAGACCGGCGACACCCTGTGCGATCCGGCCAGCCCGGTCATCCTGGAGCGCATGAAGTTCCCCGACCCCGTCATCAGCGTGTCGGTCGAGCCGAAGGCCAAGGGCGACCAGGAGAAGCTGGGCACCGCGCTGGGCAAGATGGTCCGCGCCGACCCCTCGCTCCGCCTGGAGCTGGACAAGGAAACCGGGCAGACCATCCTGCGCGGCATGGGCGAGCTTCACCTGGAGATCACCATCGACCGCATCCGCACCGAGTTCGGCGTGGAAGCCGTCGTGGGCCGTCCGCAGGTGGCGTACCGTGAGACGATCACCAGCAAGATCGAACACGTCTACACCCACAAGAAGCAGACCGGCGGTTCGGGCCAGTTCGCCGAAGTCAAGGTCATCTTCGAGCCGAAGGAGCGCGGCGAGGGCTTCGAGTTCGTCGACGCGATCGTCGGCGGCGCCGTGCCCCGCGAGTACATCCCGGCGGTCGGCAGCGGCATCGAGGTCCAGAAGGAAGACGGCGTCCTGGCCGGTTTCCCGACCGTGGACTTCAAGGCGACCCTGGTGGACGGCAAGTACCACGACGTCGACTCCAGCGCGCTGGCGTTCGAGATCGCGGCCAAGGCCTGCTTCCGCGAGGCGATCCGCCGGGCCAACCCGGTCCTGCTCGAGCCGATCATGAAGGTCGAGGTCGTCACCCCCGAGAACCACCTGGGCGACGTGATCGGCGACCTGAACCGTCGCCGCGGCCTGATCCTGGGCCAGTTCGAGCGCGGCATGAACCTGGCGGTCGAAGCGCACGTCCCGCTGTCCGAGATGTTCGGCTTCATCGGCGACCTGCGCAGCATGACCTCCGGCCGTGCGACCTTCACGATGGAGTTCAGCCACTACGATCCGGTGCCGCGCAACGTTGCCGACGAGGTCATCGCCTCGAAGGCCGCCGCGTAAGGTCACGGACCGTCGCGAAGTCGGAAGGACGGCCCGGGAGGAAACTCCCGGGCCGCTTTCCTTTTCGGGGAGCCGTTTGCCGTGGAAGAGCTTTTCGCCGGCGGCCGGATCGTCGACGCCATCCTGGTGATGGTGGCGATCGAGGCGGCGGCGCTGTTCGCCTGGATGAGGCGCCGGGGGCGAGCCCGGCTGGCCTGGTCGCTCCTGCCCAACCTGGCGTCGGGCGCCTGCCTGATGCTGGCGCTCCGAGCGGCGCTGAGCGACGGATGGTGGGGCTGGGTCGCGCTCTGCCTCGCGGGGGCCCTGGCCGCCCATGTCGCGGACCTTGCCGGCCGGCTGCGGGATCGGTGAGTCCGGCCGGCTCAGCGCTGGCGGAACTCGTCGGGGCGGAGATGGTGCTTCTTGAGGAGCTGGTACAGGCGCGCGCGCGACAGGTCCAGGGCCGCGCAGACCGCCTTGATGTCGCCGCTGTGGCGCAGCAGCAGTTCGCTCAGATGGCTGCGCTCGGCCCGGTCGCGAACCACGCGGTGGTCGTCGTCGGGATGCGCCGGCGCCGGATCGATGTGCGCCCGGGTGTAGCGCTGGGGCAGGTCCGCCACGCGTACCGGACGGCCGTCGAAGATATGGGCGATGTACATGCCCAGGTTCCGCAGTTCCCGGATGTTGCCTGGATAATGATAGGTTTCCACCAGGAACCGCTTCAGTTCCGGATCCAGGGTCGGCACCGGGATGCCGTTGTCGGCGCAGACCTTTCGGATGAAATATTCCAGCAGCAGCTGGATCTCGTCCCGCCGCTCCCGCAGCGGCGGGATCAGCAGGTGGCAGATGTTCAGGCGGAAGAACAGGTCCTCGCGGAAGGTCCCGTTGCTGACCATCTGCTCCAGGTTCCGATTGGTCGCGGCGATGACCCGGACATCGACCTTGGTCACCTTGTCCGATCCGACCCTCTGGATCTCGCCGACATCCAGGGTGCGCAGCAGCTTGACCTGGGCGAGAGGCTCCAGTTCCCCGACCTCGTCCAGGAAGATCGTGCCGCCGTTGGCCTCCTCGAACCTGCCCTTGCGGTCCGCCGTGGCGCCGGTGAAGGCGCCCTTCGAGTGGCCGAAGAGTTCGGATTCGATCACGCCGCTGGGCAGCGCCCCGCAGTTGACGGCGACGAACTTGTCGCGCTTGCTGTTGAGATGGATGATCCGGGCGAACAGTTCCTTGCCGGACCCGGTCTCCCCCTCCAGCAGGACGGTAAGCTGGGACGGGGCTATGCGCGCGATGCGGTCCAGGTTGGCCGCGATCTGGTGGTTGGCGCCCAGGACTCCTTCCAGTTCCAGGTTCGCGCGGCCGCGGGACCCGACCGCCGGCCGCATCTGCTCGTTCAGGGCAGCCGGCGCGGGCAGCGACAGGGTACAGAGGTGGAGATAGGCTGCCCGCAGGGTGTTCAGCTCGCTCAGGAACTCATGCTGCTCGAAGTCGGCCAACCTTGAGTTGCCGAGGACCTTGAACTTCAGGGCTTCGATCCGGGCGATGCATTCGTTGATATGGTCGCTGCTGCTGTCGGCGAAAATCCCTGCGGAATAAGGACTTGGCTGACGGTAATCATCGTCCATGGCGCGCGGGTGCTTGTGGTTGGGCAGGTGGGGCGGCGCGATCGTCGACGGAACGGATCGGACCCGAAACGGCATGTGCATCGCGCCGCCTATCCCTCCGGTTCGGTAGATCTACCCGTAAACGCATCAATTTGTCTACCTACAAAGGCTTGCCGTTCGCCTCACGAAGTGTCATCAATCCGATCTGATCACATTGTGCTTGAGAAACCAGGCGCTGATGCAAGCTCTTGTTGGAAGAATCCGTGGAGCGAGTTTGATCAGGTTGCATCAGGCTCTTCCAGGCCTGTTTCTGGCCCTGCTGCCGTTCACCCTGGTCGCCCCCGCCCATGCGCAGGCCATGGAAGGCGGCGGGTTCGACCCCGTCGCCATGGTCCGGCTCGCCGCCTCGGGGTCGGCCACAGGCGTGCGGCGCCTGCTGGACAGCCTCGCACCGCGGGAGATCACCCTGGGGATCCTCGCCGATACCCTGCTGCGCGAGAATTTCGGCCTGCTGGCGGCGCGCGAGGCGATCGCTTCGGCGGGCACGCAGATCACCCAGAGGGAGGCCGCCTTCGACCTGAACCTCGTCACGTCGGTCAGCCTCAGCGTCAACAAGACGGCGGACCGGATCGAGACGATCGGCCGTCCCCGCACCGCCGAGACCGACTTGACCCGGGACGACGACGGCGACGGCATACCGGATTTCGTGCAGGGCAACACGGGAACCGTGGAGGAGGTCGACGGCGAGAAAGTCCCTTGCGTCTTCGAGGATGACAGGCTGATCAACGGCGGCGTCGGCCCGGGCTTGTGCGGCCAGGAGCCGGAATATTCGGAACGGGAGGAAGCTGCCAGCATCAAGGGACTCCCCGGCAAACGGCTGACCACCACGGTCGAGATGTCCAAGATGTTCACCTTCGGGGCCCAGGGCAGCCTGTCGTTGAGCTCCATCTACAACAGCAAGGCCGGCGCCCAGGCGCCGGCGCTGACCCGGCCGATCTCGGCGACCGACCCATTCGGCTGGGGCGAAAAGCTGTTCTGGACCAGCTCGGCGTCGCTCTCGGCGACCATGCCGCTCCCCTACACCAAGGGCTTCGGCAGGGTCGGATCACCGGAGAACTTCAGCCTGGAGGCCGCGCGCAGCGGCAGCCGCCGCGCCGTCTTCGCCGAGCAGGCGGCCCGCAACGCGACGCTGGCCGAAGCGCTCCAACTCTACTGGGACATGATCCGCAGCCTGCAGGACATCCGGATCCTGAACGAGCAGAAAAGCGTCCTGGACCAGCGGCGCGGCCGGGTCGAGCGGCTGATCGGCTCCGGGACGGTGACCAACTACGAACTGGGCCAGATCCAGCAGGAACTGGCCTCCTTCGCCCTGCGGGAGGAGGCAGCCTGGACCCAGTACCTTTTGCGCTCCAACTCCCTGCTCACCCTGATGTCGGCCGATCCCGACATGGTGCTGATCCCCGCCGACGCGGAGGCGCTGCTGGCGGAAACCGTGCCCGAGCCGCCGTCGGACGCCTACGACCGCGCGCTGATCGGCCATCCGGAGATCATGACGGCGCAAGAGGACCTGGAACTGGCCAAACTGTCTCTCGCGTTCCGCGACAACCAGGCGGCGCCGGACATCGATCTGGTGGTGACCGCCCAGCTGACGCAGAGTGATCTCTCCTTCGGGTTCGGCAATCCGGCCGATGCGTTGATGAACCTGACCAAGCCGGACAAGACCAACATCTTCATCGGCGTCCGATACCTGTATCCGCTTGGCAACCAGGCCGCCCGCGCCGCCCTGAGCCGCGCTCGGACGGACGAGCGCAACGCCTTCGACCGGGCGCGCCAGACCAGGCAGAAGATCGTCAATTCGGTCGATCGGGCGCTCGCCGACATCCGCGGGGCGCAGTCCCTGATGCTGGTCAGCAGGGGCGACATGGAACTGGCGGGCTTCGCCTACGAGCGGATCGTCGACGAGCGGGAGCGGGGGCTCGCGACGGAGTTCGAGGTGGTCAACCGCTACCAGGACGTCCTGGCCGCCCGCCTCAACGAGGCGAACGCCCGGGTGGAGATGCACAAGGCCCGGATCCGGCTGAGCGCCGCCCAGGGCACGCTCGAGGAGGAGCTGTCTCGATGAGCCTGCCCTCGGTCCCCGCCGCCGCGGCACTCCTGGCACTGGCGTTGTCGCCGGGACCCGCCGCGGCCCAGCAGCAGCCGGGCACGGAGCCTCCGGCCGGGATACCGGCCGGGCTCTTCACGAGCGATCCGGCGCGCATCGTCGACGAACGGGGCGGCAACGCCGTGGTCGCGGCGACCCGCACGGCCCTTGCCCGGACCGGAGTGCTGTTCGCTCCGGAGCAAACGCGGGAGCTGGCCCTGCGCGAAGCGGCGCTGACGGCTTTGCAGCGCAATCTCGACGTCAAGCGGATCGGGCTGAACAGATCAGTGGTCCAGCGTACCCTGGTCGAGGCGGAAGCGGTTTTCGACCCGGTCTTCATCCTGGCGGCGAACGCGTCCCTGTCGAACAGCTTCGAGCGGATCGAGCGCCCCATGCAGTGGAAGCCCGCCACGCAGGAATATGTCCGCGGTCAGCAGATCCCGACCGGCACCCGCACGGACGACATCTTCCTGTGCGGCACCATGGACGACATCCTGAGCCAGCCGCAGGAGCTCCAGACCAACTTCCTGCGCGGCCGGATGATCGCGCCCGACGCCAGCGGGCGATGCCATGTCCGGACACTGCCGTCCACCGCGCCCGTGGCCCTGGTCGCCTTCGACAAGGAACGGGTCGCCGGTTACTATCCGTTCCGCAAGGAGGCGAGCACCAGGAGCCCGAACGGCCAGACCGAGACCTATACCGGGACCGCCGGCGTTTCCCAGCGGTTGCCCTGGGGCGGCAACCTGGACCTCACCGTCGTCACGACCTACCGCGACGCCTATTACGTCAATAATCCCGACGATCCCTCGACCAGGGTCTACGGCTCCTACGGCCGCCCCTGGACCTCGCGCGCGACACTGTCGGGCAGCCATCCGATTCCCTACACGCGCAACTTCCGCGAGGGGGACGAGAACCGGCTGGCGATGGACACCGCCCGTCTCAATGTCGACGTCGCCGATTTCGCGGTGCGCGGCGTGGTCAACCAGACCCTGCTCAGCGTCGATACCCTGTACTGGACCCTGGTCGGCGCGATCCAGCGGCTCGACGCGGCGGCGGGTTCCGCCGCGCTGGCGGAGGAGAGCGCCGCGCGCGTGCAGCGCCGGATGGAGCTTGGGCTCGCCAGCGAGAGCAACCGCGGCCAGGTGGTCGCCCAGATGGAGCGGCTGCGCGCGGTCCAGCAGCAGCTCTTCGGCGATTATCTCGCCGCGTCCGAGTCCCTCCGCGAACTGCTGGACGAGCGGGACGACGCGCTGCTGCTGCCGATCGAGTACAGCGCCGCCCTGGACCAGCCGCCCGAAGTGCCGCCGGCATCCGGCGAAGGGGCCGGCAGGCTGGCGGCCCGGGTGCTGGACAGTCCCGACTACCTGAGATCGGAGACGGCGGTCCGGATCGCCCTCCGGGTGCGTGAGGCGCGGGACGCGCAGACCCGCCCGGACGTGACCGCCAGCGGATCCCTCCAGGTCAGCCAGAGCAACGCGGTCTTCGGCTATCCAAGCGTGACCGAGTCCCTGGGCAGCCTGATCAGCTACGACAGCGCGTCATTCAGCATCGGGGTCCTCTACCGCCGTCCGATCGGCAACCGCGCCGCCAAGGCGGCCCTGGCCGGGGCCGATCACGACGTCGCCCGGCAGACCCACCTGCTGAATCAGGTCGAGCGCCAGATCCGCGGCGACTACGAGACCGCCCGCATCCAGCTCGCCAGCGCCCGCCAGAGGATCGACGACACCGCGCGGCGCCTCGCGCTTGCCCGCGACCTGTACGACAGGGCGGCCCGGCTCGAAGCCGGCGGCGTCGTGACCATCTACGAGACGATCGAACGCCTCGGCACCCTGCTGGAGGCGCGCCTCGGCCACATCCAGGCGCGGATCGACGCCCGGATCGCGGAGAGCAGGATGCTGGCCAGCATCGGCGCCCTGGCCGAGCGGTACGGGGAGGGAGTGGCGCAGACCCGCGAGGATCGGGAACGCATCGCCCTGCTCCGCGGCACCGGCGCGCTCGCCGCCTTCGGGGAGCCGCCGCGATGACGCAGCACCGGATCCTGCTGCCGCTGGTGAATGCCGCCCTGATCCTCGCGCAAGCCGTTCCCGCGTCGGCGCAGTCTCCGGGTCCCGACCTGATCGCCCGCCACGGCGCCGCCGTGACCGAGCTGGTCAGGCGGCAGATCGCGGAGCAGCCCGGCGCCCGCGACCAGGAGCGGATCGCCCTGGTCGGCGACCTGCTCAAGCGCCGCCCCGACATCGCCGGCGCGCGGGCGGTGGAGCCGATCGACCGCAGGACCGCTGTGGCCGCCGGCCTCGGCAACAACCTGCGCCTCGCGATCGGCCTGACGACGCCGGAACGCGCGGCCGCTCTGTCGCGCGAGGCGGACGCCGTGTTCAACCCCGTGCTGGACCTGACGATCGGCTATGGCCGGGCCGACACCGAGCACCGCACGCGCATCGGCAAGGCGATCACCAAGGCGGTCAATGCCGACGGATTCAACATCAATTCGCCGTTCAAGAACCTGCCGCCGAGCGAGAACGAGGGACAGGCCCAGATCAAGGACATGAAGCTGCGGCCGATCAAGGGCGGCGAACTGATCGAACTGCCGATCGAGGCGACGCCGGGCCGGACGTTCGGCAGCCCCGAGGAGAGCCTGAACTACACGCTCCAGATCACACAGGAGCTTCCCTGGGGCGGCACCCTCTCGATCACCGACCGGACCGCCCAGCGCGAGGTCTATTACCGGGCCGGGTACTACTGGGAGGACGGGATGTGGAGCACCAACCTGTCCGGCAGCCTGAACATGCCCCTGCCCTTCACGAAGGATTTCGGGCCCGACAACAAGAAGAACGCGGCGTCGCGCAGCGCCGCCGCGGTGGCCGAGCGGGCGGACTGGGACCTTCAGGTGCTGCTCAACACGATCCTGCTGGAGATCGACACCGCCTATTTCGAAGCCGTCCGCCGCCTGGAAGCGCTGGAGACCACCGCCGCCAACCGGGACATGATCTTGCGGCAGCAGGAAAGGATGGACCGCCTCTATGCCCTGAACCAGACCACCCGGCTTCAGAAGGCCCAGATCGACGCGGAGGCGGCCAGGGCGCGGGTCCGGGTCGAACAGGCGCTCAGCGATTATGTCTCCGCGTCGCAGGCCCTGTCCCTGCTGATCGGCGATCCCTCGGTCATCGGCGCGGACGCCATCTATCTGCCGGTCGATTACGAGGACGACCTGGCGCAGGCCGTGCCGGTCGACCTGGAGACCGCCCTGCGCACCGCCCGGGAGAGCCGGCCCGACTTCAAGGTGGACGACATCAACCGGATCCTCCGCGAGATCAACGAGGCCCTGGCCCGCAACCAGGCCCGCCTGGATCTCCGGTTCGTGGCCAGCGTCACCGCCGGCCAGAACGGGACGTCCTACGGCTATGCCGACCCCCTCAAGAGCCACACCGGGATAGCGGCGCCGGACAGCCTCAACCAGAGCTACGGCCTGGGCCTGTCCTATCCCTGGGCGAACCGGTCCGCCGGGGCCGGCGCCGACATCGCGCGGCTCGGCACCCAGGACCAGGAATATGCGACGCAGTCCCTGCAGAACCGCGTCCGTCGCGAGATCGCCGAGCGGCTGGCGGCGGTCCAGGCGGCCCGCGCCCGGGTCAGGGCGGGCGCCGCAGAAGTCGACAATCTCGCGACCTCGGTCGCCAGCCTGGAGCGCCGGCAGGCGCTCACCGGCACGGTGTCGGAGGACGAGCTGATCCAGGCGACGCGCCGCCTGCTCTCCGCCCGGCTCGCCCTGACCGGGGCGCGGGTCGACGCCAAGCAGGCCGAGAGCGGACTGCTGTTCGCCCAGGGGACCATCGCGGGCGCGCTGGCGGAACAGACCGTCGCCAGCCAGTTCGACCGCAACCGCCTCTCGCTGCTGGCCGATGCCGGCCACCTCTCTTTCTTCAAACCCGCCGAGTCCCGTCCGGACCGGATCGCCAAACCGGAAGGAAAACCATGAAGATCGGCCTGATCGCGCCCGCGGCCTCCCCCCTCGGCCGCCGCCTCCATGCCGGGCTGTGCCGGCGCCTGGAAAGCGACGTGCCCTGGCTCGACGCCTCGATGCCGGAAGGAACCCGGATGAGCGTGGGCGAGGCCGGCATCCGCTGGGACGGGCATGAGCTCGACCGGTTCGACGCCCTGTTCGTCCATGGCTTCCGCTACGAGGACCCGGTGATCCCAGCCGCCGATCCCGCCATCGAGCCAGGCGCCGACTGGTCCCTGTGGCAGTCGGAGCACGTCCGGCGGCAGCAGCGATACAGCTTCCTCTACAGCCTGCTGTCCCGGCTCGAAGACATGCCGGTGCGCCTCTACAACGGCCCGGCCGGGCACCTCGGGGCCTTCCCGCGCCACCACCAGCTGGAACGCCTAGACCTCGGCGGGCTGGGGGTCGCCCGCGCGATCTGCACCAACGATCCCGGCATCGCACGGGACTTCGCCCGGTCCATCGCCGACCAGGGGCGTGCCGTCGTGTGGCGGACGGCGACCGGCAAGTGCGCCTGGCAACTGTTCCGCGACCGCCAGCGCGAACACCTGATCGGCGCCGACAAGCCGCCGGTCCTGCTGGCGCCGACCGTGGACGGGCCGCTGCGCCGCGCCTACGCGATCGACGGCCGGACCGTCCTGACGCTCGAATGGGCCATGCCGTCCGACGATGCGCTGGAGCGCCTGGAGGTCTTCGCTCCCGTCACGGGACCGCTGCCGGACGCCGAGAGCAGCGTGGCCGGGAGCGCGCTCGCCCTGTCGGGCCTGCGGTGGGGCAGCGTCCTTTACGTCGCCGGCCCCGACGGCCCCGTGATCTACGACGTGGACGCCGATCCGGCGGTGACGGACCTTCCGGGCGCGATGGGCGGATACCTGACCGGGTGCCTGGCCGCTACCCTCGCCGGGGAGCCGCACCCCACGGCCGACGGGCTCGCGGCGACCCCCCGGGACAGTCTCTTCCTGCGCCGCATGCTCCGCATCCAGTTCGACATCGAGCGGACCAAGCATGCGGCCGCACCTCCCGCATAAAGGTTAAATTCTGTTAATTATTACCGCCAGGGTTGCGTAAAATACCATGCTTCGGCATAGTGACCCTGCGGCTCCGCGCTGCGGCGCGACGGCCCCATGCCGTGGCGTCCTGCACATCACCTGGTCCGGACATCCCGTCGAGCGATGATCGATTCAAACCAAGACAGAACCATGCTGGTACGCGACCAGGGGCGCAGGGCCGGTGCCGTCGGCGCGGCGAACGCGCCTGCGGGCAATCCGGACGGAAAGCTCATCTGCCTGGATCCGTCGCAGATCGACGGCGCACCGGCCCAGGTCGTGGTACCGCTTCCCGGCGGAAAGACGGTGACGATAGGGCGGGGCGACGCCAGCTCGTTCGTCGTCGCGTCCCGCAAGCTCTCTCGCCAGCATGCCAAGCTGTTTCCCGGCGAGGGCACCTGGGGCATCGAGGACCTCAACAGCACCAACGGCGTCTATGTCAACGGCCACAAGGTCAATACGATCTGGCTGAAGCACAACGACGAGGTCAGGCTGGGCTCCCTGGCCTTCCGCTTCGAGCTGGACCGTCCTCCCGCCCAGGCGGTGGAGCGGGGGCGCCCCCTGCCCGCCCACCATGACGACGACCTGTCCGAGCGGACCATGATGGTCGGCAGCCTGGGCGCCGGAAAGGCCGTGCTCGACGCCGTCCGCAAGGTGGAAGCGCCCGTCAAGGTGAAGATCGACGAGGACGAGGACGGCGCCGGGGAAGAGCGGGAGCGCTCAAGCATCCGCGGCAGGCTGGTCCTGGGCGGCGTCGTGGGCATCCTGCTGGCCGGGCTGGGCATCGGCGCCGCCGTCTATTACCCGATCCACAAGAAGCAGCAGTTCATAGCGCAGACGATCGAGCATTCCGCAGCGGTCCGCAAGCGGGTGATCGATCGCGCGTCCCAGTATGCCGGCGGCAACCAGGCCGACTCGTTCGACCAGGACCTGAACGAACTGGCGGAGGCGATCGCCGACAGCGGCCGGCTCCTCTCCTCCGAGCAGAACGCGCCGCTGGCCGACCTGGCGGCACGCATGAAGTTCCTGTCCTTCGAACGGGAGTTCCTGCCGCTGCTCGCCAAGGGAGACTTGGCCAGCCTGCGCCGCCTGACCGAACGGCTCAACGCCGACCTGGAGACGACCGCCGGCCGGGTTCCCGCCAATGCCGAGCACGGCTCGACCGACGGAGTCGCGGTCGCCCGCGAACTGGTCAGGCTGGCCCGCATCCTGATCGACATGCGCGCCCTCTCGGCCGAATTCCCGCAGGTGTCGAAGCTCGCCCCGGCCCAGCCGCCGCGTGAACGCATCCAGGCATTGGATGCCCTGAAGCTCGATTTCACCCGGATCCGGCGGGAGACGAACAGGTACCTGTCGGTGGATTACGTGCTGTTCAACTCGGCGGTGAAGTCGGTCGAGGACCGTGACCTGCCGCTGCTCAACCAGTGGAAAGAGTTCCTGGGGTCCGGCCCGGGGTGACGAACGGGGTGGTGCGGTCTTGGCGGTCCAGTCCGACGAAACCATGGCGGTGATGTTCGCGGACGTCTGCGACAGCACCCGCCTGTACCAGGTCCTGGGGGATGCAGCCGCGCATGCCCTGACGGAGCGCTGCGTCGGCCAGATCATCGAGGCGACGGAACGCTATTCCGGAACCGTGGTCAAGACCATGGGAGACGGTGCGCTCAGCACCTTCCCGTCGGCCGACACCGCCTACTGCGCCGCCGCCCACATCCAGGAAGCGCTGCGGGGCACCGAGCCGAAGGTCAGGATCGGCTTCACCATCGGACCGGTGATCGTGACCCCGGGGGATGTGTTCGGCGCCACGGTCAACCTTGCGTCCCGCCTCGCCGCCCTCGCAAGTCCAGGCGAGGTGCTGATGACCCGCGCCTGCGTCGACGCCCTTCACCCTGCCTATCGGCCCAATACACAGCGGCTCGACTCGGCGGTCGTCAAGGGCGGCATCGACGCGGTCGAGATCTACCGCACCCTGGGCGATCCGGAGAACGTGACGGTCGCCGCCGGCCAGCTCGACGGAGCCAGCGGCAAGCGCCGGGGCATCCTGATCCTGACCCACCGGGGACGCCAGCTCCGCCTGGACACCGGCTCGGCGCCGGTGCTGATGGGACGCGACGGCGGGTGCGGGCTGGTGATCAACAGCGACTGGGCGTCGCGCCGGCATGCCACGCTGGAGATCATGAACGGCCGGTTCACCCTGACCGACCACAGCACCAACGGCACCTTCTGCCTCGACGAAAGCCAACGCCTGCTGGTGCTCAAGCGGGAACCGACCTACCTGCTGACCTCCGGCCTGATCTCCCTCGGGATCGCGCCGGCCGAGGACCCGGACAATGTCATCCGGTACCGCTGCGGCACGATCGAGGGGGAGGCCGGATAGCCGAGAGGGATCCCGTCAGTCGAACCGGACCAGGGCCACCGTCACGTTGTCGCGGCCGCCATGGGCGTTCGCCTCCTCGACCAGCCGGCGGCAGGCTTCTTCCAGCGGCAGCGGCTCGATCAGTATGTCGATGATCGTGTCGTCCGGGACCATGCCGTTCAGGCCGTCGGAGCACAGCAGGAAGATGTCGCCCGCCCGGGTCTCCTCGACGGAGACGTCGGCCTCGGCATCGTCCGCGACGCCCAGCGCCCGCATGATGATGTTGCGGTTGGGCGGGGCACCCGACCTGCCGGCGTCGACCCACGCCTGGTAGAGGCTATGGTCGTGGGTGATCTGGTCCAGCCGACCGTCGCGCAGCCGGTAGAGCCGGCTGTCGCCGACATGGAAGACGATGGCCGGGGACAGGCCCGAGGGCAGCCAGAAGCCGACGATCGTCGTGCCCATCCCGCGGTTGTCCGGCAGTCCGCGCTCGTGATTCAGGCCGACGATCCGCTGGTTCGCCCGGTGTACCGCGGTACGGACGATCTCGATCGATCCCTCGGTCTCCGTCCGGTCGAGCCCGTCCGGCACCGGCTCGTACTCGAGGATGAAGTCGTTCACAGCCTCGATCGCCGTGCGGCTGGCGACATCGCCCCCGATATGGCCGCCCATGCCGTCGGCGACGAGGACGAGGCCGAGATCCGGATCGATTTGGAACGAGTCCTCGTTCTGGGAGCGGACCCTGCCGACATCCGTGAGGCCGGCATACTGAACTGAGCGGGGTCTGTTGCCTGTCATCCAAGAAATCATCCTGATCGGAGTCCGGCGCCCGCAGCAAGGCGTCCGGTCCACCCTGAGTTAATGTCATTCCCGTTCGAGTGACTCAAGATAAATATAAAATTGTTAGAAACAGTATCCCTTCCGTGCGGAACGCTGTGGGAGCCCTGTGCCGCGGGCACGCTCCCGGACGAAGCCATGGACGAAACCCGCAACAAATGGTACATCGACTGGTACGATACCCGCTACGACATATGGGCGCGACCGGTAATTTCCTCCTGGTTGAGAATTGGGTTCGTTATGGCGACGACATGCGGCAGGGAGTTTGTCCATGGGCACTGATCTGAACTTCGGCCAGAGCGGGAAGTCCGGCGGCGACGCGTTCGGCCATGCCCATGGCGGCTCGTCCGGGATCGGTGGCATGGGAGCGGGCTCGGCATCGGCCGGAGGGTTCGGAGCGTCGCTCAACCAGGCGGAATCGTCCGGGACCGGCGGGGACGGCTATTCCTCCGCCATCTCGCGCGGCGCGCTGGGCGGGGAAGCGGCGGACAACACCGCCATCGGCTCCATCAACATCAGCTTCTGAGCGCTTCGGTTTCTGACCGGCCGGCGACGACCCTGCGGAGATGCCAGGAATGACCCCGAAGATTGCCTTGTTCGCCAACCAGGACAGCGCCCAGATCGCCGAGATCGCCGCCGAGGTCGCGGCGCTGGCGGCCGAGCCCGTCATCCTGGATATCCAGATCGGCCGGACGGGCAAGCCGACAGTCGGCATCGGTGCGCCCGGTTCCGGCGCGGCGCCCCGCTGGGGCGACACGGACTTCGGCGACATCCGCGCGGTCCATATCCGCTGCACGGCGCCCCGCACCCTGCCCGTCCTGCCGCCCGTGCTGAACGAGTCGAGCTATGCCGAGTACCGCGTGTCCTATATCCAGGAACAGGCGCTGAACGCGGCTACCTATGGCTTCTTCGAGCATCTGCACCTGACAGGCCGGCTGGTGATCAACCGGCTGACCTCGGCCTATGTCGACCACAACAGTAAGGGACAGTTCTACGAGAAGCTTCGCGCCGCCGGCTTCCGGGTGCCGCGGTCATTGAGCACGAGCTGCCCGGACGAGGCCGGGCGTTTCCTGGACGAGGTCGGGGAGGCGGTGGTCAAGCCCGCCATCGGCGTCGGCTCCACCCGCAGCGTCACGGCCGAGGACAGAACCCGTCTGGACGAGCTTCTGCTGTGCCCGGCGCTGTTCCAGCATCGGGTGCCCGGCTCGACCATCCGCATCCACATCGTCGGCGACCATGTCGTTCTGCCGCTCCGCATCCTGGCGGACGGGGTGGATTCGCGGACCGCGACCCGCGGATTCGAGCCGGTGACGCTAGACCCGGCGGAGGAGGCGGCCATCGTTCGGGCCAACCGTGCCCTCGGCCTGCACTATGCCGCCTGGGACGCCATCCTGGACGATGACGGCAAGCTTACATATCTCGACTGCAATCCCGGCCCGTTCGTCATGTGGCTGCCGCCCGAACACCGCCACACCGTGTTCGGCGCCCTCGCGCGCTACCTCGTCGCGTTCGCCCGGACCGGCACGCTGGAGGCGGCGGCCTAGAACCGTACCCGACGATCAGGTCGCTCTGCCCGAGACAGCTGAGCCGATGCGTTGCGCCACAGGCGCAACCTACGCTCGTCGGGTCGCATCACCTCAGCCCTGCATTGATCCGTAACGACGAGTGGAACGGCCGGCTGCAAGGACCGGAGCGGTTCAACCTGATCGGCTACCGCTCTAATGGCTCGGTACAGTGGTTTCGATTGATCTACCGTAGGTCGGCCTCGGCCGCAGGCCGACGCCGACAGCGTGGCCGGAGCCATGAGGAAGCGTGTCGGCGTTCCCCCTGACGGGCGAAGGCCGACCTACCGCACTCCGCTCCACGCGACTTGTCAGAACCACTGTGCAGTACCCCGAGGCGCTGCAACGCCACGTGATGCTTCCGGGAGAGCATGATCGAACATCAGCCCGACGGCATCATCCGGATTACGCGCCGGTGAAGGCCACGCGGACGCTGCCGGTGCCGCCGAACACAGCCTCGACCACATCCCCCGGCCGGACGGCCTGGATGCCCGTACAGGTCCCCGTGCTGATCCAGTCGTCGGCCAGCAAGCCGCGGCCACGGCGGGAGAGCGCATTCGCCAGCCAGGTCAGCGCCGTGACCGGGTTGCCGAGGACGGCGGCCCCATTGCCGACGGCGACGTCCTTGCCATTGATCACGCAGCGGACGGACAGCGCCGGAAGATCGAGACCGTGCCAGTCGGGGATCGCGGCACCGGCGACGAAGGCGACGTCGAGCGCATGGTCGGCGATGCACCAACGGACATCCCTGAACGCCTCCGGCGGCAGGCACAGGCCGACGAGTTCGATGGCCGGATGCACGCTGCCCACGGCCTCGACCACCTCTTCGGGCGCATAAGGAAGAGGGCGCGGCGGCAGCGGACGGGCGAGGCGGAACGCGAATTCGCACTCCAAACCCAGGACCCCCTCCGGAACGGGCAATTCGGCACCGGTGCCGTGGCAGCGCGGACCATACAGCGGCCCGGCGAACGGCTCGGCGGTGCCGATCGCCTCCTGGACCGAGCGGCTGGTCGCCCCGATCTTCCAGCCGCATACGGGTTCGTCCATGGCGGCCTGCACCTCGCCCTGGAGGCGGTAGGCCTCGTCCACGTTCGCCGGCGGATCGCCGGGAAACTCCCGGAGCGCACGGCCCGCCTTGCGGGCGCTTGCCAGGATTTCGGCTTGTTCTGTGAGAGACATCGTCATGGCGATATCCTGCCCTACCGCGGGCGGATCGCGAACACATATTCGCCGCGGCGATTATTTCAGGAAAGCCCGGTACCTCAGCCCTCCTCCTTCTGGAAGAAACGGGAAGCCGGGGCGAACAGGATCTCGATCAGGCGCTTCTCGCCGGTCTTGATCTCGGCGGTGCCCTCCAGGCCGATCTCCAGCGTCTTGGTCACGCCGTTGAGCCCGGTCACCGTCTCGCGCTCCAGCGCCACCTTGACCAGGTACATGGACTGTCCGCCGGGCTGGCTGTCCGGCTTGGCCGCGATGTCGGCGACGATTCCGTTCTGAACGCCGTAGTCGACTCCCGGATAGGCGAAGTACTTGATCTGTACCCGCTGGCCGCGCCTGATCCGGCCGATGTCGCGGTTCTTGATCAGCACACGGGCTTCCAGCGGCGCCGTGTTCCGCACCATGGTGAACATCGGCATGCCCGGATTGATGATCGTGCCGCGCTGGACATGGACGGCCGTCACCACGCCGTCCACGACGCTGCTGTAGAGCGCCTTCTCGCCGTCGTAGCGCACGCCCGGGACCAGCGTGCGGGATTCCAGCAGGCGGTTTGTCAGCTCTTCGATGCGCTCGCGGATCAGCGCCTGGTCGCGCTGCCGGGCGCTTTTCAGGTTCTCGATCTCGTTCTCCAGCCGGGACTGGGAGAAGGTCTGCGCCATCTGGACCCGTTCGGCCCGCGCCGTCTCCAGCGCCAGCCGGACGTTCTGGATGTCGGACTCGGCATTGACCTGCGCGCGCTGGAGGTCGCTGACCCGGGTCTGGGCGCGTTGAAGCTCCACCTGCGGAATGTCGCGCATGGCATAGAGCTGCTGCCGGACCCCCAGATCCTGCCGAGCGTTCGCCAGATCCTCGTCGATTCCCTGGCGGTTGCGCTGGGTGATCTGGAGCTGGATCTCGATCTGCCGAATGCGGTTGTCGATCGCCCCCTGCTCGGTGGCGCGGCGGCGCTCCAGGTTCAGCCGGTCCAGTTCCAACTGGCCCAGGCGGAAATCGTATTCCTTGCCCGCTTCCCGCTCCTGCTGCTGAAGGTCGGCGATCTGGCGCTGCATCGCCTCCTGCTCGGGCGTGGTCGCCGCCCGGATCTTCTCCTGGATGGTGGCCAGCGGATCGCCGGCGAACACGGCCGAATTCTCGCCGGCCTCCACCGCCTCCACCAGCCCGCCGCCGACCGCCTGGATCACCATCGCCTGGCGCTGGAGCATCAACGGCGCCTCCACCATCGTGTCCTTCGTGGCGAAGAAGGAATAGATCAGCATCCCGACCAGCGTGAAGAAGAGGACATAGACCGGCGCTCGGAACAGCGGGTTGGGGGAGGAGAACAGCAGCGTCGCCGCCTTCAGCGGATGCCGGTCCTCGTCCCGCGACCGCTTGGCCGGAGACTTGCCG
Organism: Skermanella sp. TT6; assembly: GCF_016653635.2. Taxonomy (NCBI): domain Bacteria; kingdom Pseudomonadati; phylum Pseudomonadota; class Alphaproteobacteria; order Rhodospirillales; family Azospirillaceae; genus Skermanella; species Skermanella cutis. The sequence continues at coordinate 2,600,137 of NZ_CP067420.1, read as the reverse complement.
GCCGGCTTCGGCGACGTCCGCGTCCGGACGGGTTTCGCGGGTTTCGCCGGCGCCACGGATCGGCTCCGATCCCGGATCCCCACGGTCACGCCGGCGCGACGCAGACCTGATGGCGCAGCCATTCCTCGAAGATGTGGTCCTTGATCTGCTTCGTCAGGGCGTCGTTCAGCTTGGTCACGGTCCGCGAATAGACCTTGTAGATGGTCCACAGCCCGTTTTCGGAGAATGGGCCGATGATCTCGTTCTCACCGCAGGCGAAGGCCCGCTCGTCCACCTCGGCCGGCAGCATGCCGCGCTTCAGGTTGCCGATATAACCGCCGCTCAGCCTCGTATTGTCATCGACCGAGTATGTCCGCGCCAGCTCCACGAAATCCGCCTGCCGGGCGCCGACCGCGGCCAGCGCGCGCTCCGCGTCGGCCCTGGTGCGGCAGGCGATCCGCGCGATCGAGACGGAGGTGAAGCGGGCGCTGTTCTGGCGATAGTGGTTCTGCACCAGCTCCTTGGTGACCACCAGGTCGCGCAGCCGTTCCCGCCGCATGTCGGCCGCGAGGGCGTCCAGCCACTGCTCGCGGGTCAGGCCGAAATGCTTGAGATAGGAGGAGAAGGCGTTCTCGTCCCACAGCGCCAGCATCGTCTTGCGGCCATGGACCCTCTCCTCGATCTCGGCATCGGTCAGGCTGACGCCATGCTCCTCCAGCTTGTACTCGACCACCCGCCGTTCGATGATCTCATAGATGGCGGTGCGGAAGGTCCCCTTGGCCTTGAGGTGAAGGATCACGTCGGCGACCGTGATCGGGTCGCCTTTGACGGTGGTAACCGCAGTGCCAAGTTCCATGTTCCACCAGAAGCTTGATCTTCTTGGACGTCCTCGAAGCGCATCGGAAAGTGTTTAGCTCAAATTAGTTACTTCATTGTGACCGGGGCGCCGGATCCTCCCGCGCCCCGGAAGGTTGAGTTTCCCAAGAACCCGTCGTCGCAGCCAGTCAGCGAAGGTCCCGGAATGCTCCAGATCCCGTCCCCCTCTTCCCGCCGGCTCTTTGCCGCCGCCCTGACCGCCTCCTGGCTGCTGGCCGGAATGCCCGTCATGGCCCAGGAGGTGCCGCCGCCGATACCCGAGGAAGCGGACGAGGCGGCAACCCCGACCCCGGGAACGACTCCTGCCCCGGCGTCCGCTCCCGCGCCCGATGCAGCCCCGGCGCGCAAGGAGTTGGCGCTCGATCTGCCGGGCCGTCGGCTCGACTACGCCGCCACGGCGGAGATGATGCCGATCGTGAACGGCCAGGGGGAGACCACGGCCCGCATCTTCGTCGCCTCCTACACCGCGCGCGATGCCGACCGCGCCGCCCGCCCGGTGACCTTCCTGTTCAACGGCGGCCCCGGGGCCGCCTCCGCCTTCCTGCATCTGGGCGTGGTCGGTCCCAAGGTGCTGGTCACGAACGCCGACGGGACGCTGACGCCTCCGCCGGCGCGGCTCCAGGACAATCCGGAAACCTGGCTGGCCTTCACCGACCTCGTGTTCGTCGATCCGGTCGGCACCGGCTTCTCGCGCGCGACCGGCAAGGAGGAGGACGCGGAAAAGCGATTCTTCGGGGTGCAGGGCGATGTCTCCAGCATGTCGGAGATCGTCAGGCTCTGGCTGGCCCGCAACGGCCGCTGGGCTTCGCCCAAATACATCGCCGGCGAGAGCTATGGCGGCTTCCGGGCGGTCATGATGGCCCGCCACCTGCAGCGGGACGCCGGGATCGCGCTGAACGGACTGATCCTGGTCTCCCCGGCGCTGGAGTTCTCGCTGCTGCGCGGCGGCGACTTCGACCTGCTCGGCTGGGCCATGACCCTTCCCTCCATGGCCGCCTCGGCCCAGGCGCTCGGGCGGGGCGACGGAACCTCCCCGGAGGAGGCGGAACGCTTCGCGCTCGACGACTATCTGGTCGGCCTCGCCTCGATGCGCGCGCCGGACAGCGAGGAGGCCAAGGCCTTCCACGCCCGCGTCGCCCGGCTGACCGGCCTGCCGGTGGAGGTGGTGGAGCGGTTCCGCGCCAAATTGCCGATCCAGCTTTTCGCAAAGGAGTTGCCGCAGGAACCGGGGCGCGTGGTCAGCCTCTACGACGGGACGATCCGGACCCCCGACCCCAGTCCCGAACGCCAGTCGGTCGGGTCCGACCCCTTCCTGGACGCTCTCATCGCTCCCTATTCCGCCGTGTTCAACGATTATGTCCGCACGGAGTTGGGCTTCGAGACCGAAGTCCCCTACCGGCTGCTGAACCGCCGCGTCTCAGGCGAGTGGAGTTGGGACCTCGGCCGGCAGCAGGGCTATGTCGGGGCGACGGACGACCTCCAGGAGGCGCTGGCCGTCAATCCCGACATGCATGTCCTGGTGACCCACGGCATCACCGACCTGGTGACGCCTTACCTGGCGTCGCGCTGGCTGATCGACCAGCTCCGCCTTCCGGCCGAGGTCAAGGCGAACCTGGCGGTCAAGACCTACCCGGGCGGTCACATGATGTATATGCGGCCCGAGCAGCGCCGCCTGATGAACGAGGATGTCGCCGGATTCTACGAACGATCGTCGGGGGAGCGGCGGTGATCGCCCGCCTGGCCGCGGTGCTTCTCGTGGCCTCGACCCTGCAATGCGCCGCCCTGGCCGACGACCTGGAGACCCTCGGCCGTGTCCGCTGGGGCATGAGCCCGGGCGAGCTTTCCGACGCCCTGGGCCGGTCCGCGAACCCTTTGCCGGGCCGCTGGGACTTCGGCCGCTACTATTCGGAAACCACCGTCGAGGATGTCGAGGTCGGCGGCATTCCGTTCCGCGCGTTCCTCCAGATCGACCGCCGGACCGGCGGCCTGGGGCAGATCCTGCTGGAACGGCGCGGCCGGCAGGCGACGCCCGTGGTGTTCGACGATATCGTCCGGGCACTGACCGACCGCTATGGCGAACCGGAGCAGACGGCACGGGACGGCGATATCGCCGTGCCCAGCGCCGTCAGGATCGTCTGGCGCCTGCCCGACTTCACGATCAACGCCAGCTTCTTCGACTTCCGCACCACCGGCATCGTGTCGGAGAACCCGAACGTCGATCGGGACCCGCTGACTCCCTTCTCCGAGCGCCAGCGGAACAACCCGCGTTTCCTGCCCCGCCGGGCCCTGATCCGCTTCAACCCCCCAGAGGGCTGAAGCGGCCGGCCGTCACTTGCCCGAATAGGCCTCGACCTTCTGGACCTGCTCGCCCAGCCCCTCGACGCCCAGGCGCATGGTGTTGCCCGGCTTCAGCCACACCTGCGGCTTCTGCCCCATGCCGACGCCCGGCGGCGTCCCGGTGGAGATGATGTCGCCCGGCAGCAGCGTCATGAACTGGCTGCAGTAATGCACCAGGTGGCGAACACCGTAGACCATGGTCTCGGTCGTGCCGTCCTGGAACCGCTTGCCGTCGATCTCCAGCCAAAGCTTCAGCTTCTGAGGGTCGGGAACCTCGTCGCGGGTCACCATCCAGGGGCCGATCGGGCCGAAGGTGTCGGCGCTCTTGCCCTTGACCCACTGGCCGGACCGCTCGATCTGGAAGGCCCGCTCGGACACGTCGTTGACCACGCAGTAGCCGGCGACATAGTCCAGCGCGTCGGCCTCCTCGACATACTGGGCCTTCTTGCCGATGACGATGCCCAGCTCGACTTCCCAGTCCGGCTTGGTGCTGTTCTTGGGGATGATCACGGTGTCGTTCGGGCCGCAGATGGCGGACGGCGCCTTCATGAACATCACCGGCTCGGGCGGGACCGGCAGGTTGGACTCCGCGGCGTGGTCGGCATAGTTCAGCCCGATGCACAGGAACTTCGACACGTTGCCGACGCAGGGGCCGATGCGGGGATTGCCCTCCACCGGCGGCAGCGTCGTCGGGTCGATCGCGCGCAGGCGATCGAGCGAGGCATCGTCCAGCGTCGCCGGCCCGATGTCGTCGATCACGCCGGACAGGTCGCGGATGCGGCCTTCGGCGTCCAGGATACCGGGCTTCTCCGCACCGGGCGGGCCATAGCGCAACAGCTTCATGGTGTCTGGTTCTCCACTTCTTTTCTGGTCCAGGATTTCACATTACCGCGCCGATCTGCCACGGCACGAATTCGTTGTCTCCGAAGCCCTGGGCCTCGCTCTTGGTCGGCGTACCCGACGCCACTTCCAGAATCTTCCGGAAGATCTTCTCACCAGCCTGCTCGACCGTCTCCAAGCCGTCGGCGACGGTCCCGCAGTTGATGTCCATGTCTTCTTCCATGTGCTCGTACATGGTCGTGTTGGTCGCCAGCTTGATGCAGGGCGCCGGCTTGAACCCCGACACCGAGCCGCGCCCGGTGGTGAAGCAGACGACGTTGGCCCCGCCCGCCACCTGGCCGGTCGCCGACGCCGGGTCGTAGCCGGGCGTGTCCATGAAGACGAAGCCCTTGGCCGTGATCGGCTCCGCGTATTTGTAGACCTCCACCAGGTTGGTGGTGCCGCCCTTGGCGGTCGCCCCCAGCGACTTTTCCAGGATGGTGGTCAATCCGCCGGCCTTGTTGCCGGGGGACGGGTTGTTGTTCATCTCGCCGCCGTTGCGGGCGGTGTAGCCCTCCCACCAGCGGATGCGCTCGACCAGCTTCTCGCCGACCTTGCGGCTGACCGCGCGGCGGGTCAGCAGGTGCTCGGCGCCGTAGACCTCCGGCGTCTCGCTCAGCACCGCGGTGCCGCCGTGGCGCACCAGGATATCGACCGCGGCGCCCAGCGCGGGGTTGGCCGAGATCCCGGAATAGCCGTCGGAACCGCCGCACTGGAGGGCCACCAGCAGCTCGCTGGCCGGCTGCGGGGTGCGGGTGAACTCGTTCGCCAGCGGCAGCATCTCCATCACGCGCTGCCGGCAGAACTCGATGGTCCGCCGCGTGCCGCCCAGCCCCTGGATGTTCATGGTCTGGAACATCGGCCCGCGCTCGATGCCGTAGGCTTCCAGCAGGAAATCGATCTGGTTGACTTCGCAGCCGAGCCCGACCAGCAGGACGCCCGCGAAGTTGGGATTGCGGGCATAACCCCACAGGGTCCGCTGGAGGTTCGCGTAGCCTTCCCCGCTGTCGGCCATGCCGCAGCCGGTGGAATGGGTGATCGCGACGACGCCGTCCACGTTGGGGAAGGCATCGAGCGCGCCCGGTTTCTCGAACTCCGCCGCGATGTAGCGCGACACGGTGGCCGAGCAGTTCACGCTGGACAGCACGCCGATATAGTTGCGCGTGCCGACCTTCCCGTTGGCCCGCTTGAAGCCCATGAAGGTGGCCCGCTCGGCCTCCGGCACGTAATCGACCGGCTTGACGTCGGCGCCGAACGCGTAGTCGCGCGCGAAATCGTGCATCTCGACGTTATGGACATGGACATGGTCGCCGGCGGCGATGTCCACCGTCGCGAAGCCGATGATCTGGTTGTACTTGCGGATCGGCTCGCCGGCCGCGATCGGCTCGATCGCGATCTTGTGCCCGCGCGGCACCTGTCCCCGGCATGCCACCTCGCCGACCCCGATCGGCGCCCCCGGCAGCATGTTGACGCGCGCCACCACCACATTGTCCGCGGCGCTCAGACGGATCGTCAGCGGCTGTACATCGGACATTCCCGTTCCCTCCTGATCGATTCCCTCCGGAGGGCTTTGCAGTCGCCTCCGTTGATCCCTCTTGCTTATCCTATATGGTCGACAAGCACCGCTACCAAAGCCTCGCACCCGGCCCTGTCCTGCTCGTCGAACCGTCCCGGCACCGGGCTGTCCAGGTCCAGCACCCCGATCACCCGGCCGCCCACGCGGATCGGCACCACCAGCTCCGACCGCGAGGCGGCGTCGCAGGCGATGTGTCCGGGAAAGGCGTGGACGTCCGGCACCACCTGGCTGACGCCCTGCTCGACCGCCGTCCCGCAGACGCCCTTGCCGACCGGGATCCGGATACAGGCCGGCTTCCCCTGGAACGGCCCGAGCACCAGCCCGCCGTCCTTCATGAAATAGAAACCGGCCCAGTTCAGTTCCGACAGACCGTGATAGATCACGGCCGCCATGTTGGCGGCGTTGGCGACCAGGTCCGTCTCCCCCGCCATCAGCCCGTCGAGTTGGGACTTCAGATCGTCATAGATATCGGCCTTCGGCAGATCGGCCGCGGGAGGCAGGAAGGTTTCGGCCGGCATCGCGATGTCCCCAGGCGCTTCGGTTCGGCCGCTAATCTGGACCAGGACGGACTGGTATGTCCAGTCGCACCGGTTCATGGGCGGCATGCGCCGCGGGGGCGGACGACATGAGGAATGCTCCGGGTCCGTAAGGGTTACGGCTCGCTACGCCGCCCGCGGCTGGACGTCACGTTCTATATCGCCGCCGCGATCCCTGGCTGCGACGGACAAGTCGTAGGCTTGCTGAAGATTCATCCAGAACTCGGGTGACGTGCCGAAGTAGCGACCCAGGCGCAGAGCCGTATCGGCCGTGACGGCGCGTCGCTCGTGTATGATTTCACTGATACGCGTGACGGGCACACGCAACGCCGTGGCAAGCGCATTCGCCGATAGCCCAAGGGGAGCCAGGAACTCTTCGCGCAATACTTCTCCAGGGTGGGTCTTCAGTCTCATGTACCCTCCAGGCTGATGATCATCATTGATAATCCACGATCTCCACGTCGTCGGCACCGTCGCCACTCCATCGGAAGCAGATGCGCCATTGTTCATTTATGCGAATACTGTGTTGCCCGTAACGATCTCCCTTCAACGCTTCCAGCCTGTTGCCGGGAGGGCTGCGAAGATCATCCAGTGCGATCGCGGCATTGATCATGTCGAGTTTACGCAAGGCCACCTTCGAAATTGAAGAAAATCTCCTGGCAGATCCGAGCCGGAAAAGCTCCTCGGTGGTCTTGTCACGGAAACTCTTTATCATCCGGTGACGATATAACGCTGCGCGTTAAACGTCAATCGTTGAGCCGGACGGCGGCCTGTCCCTTCCATCGCAGGCCGGTGCCAACATCCGGTTCCGAAACGGCGTGACTCCGACTAAATATTCCGACATCACACGGAAGCGGGAAGCTTGATGAGGACTCTCTACGTCGATACCGAAACCAGCGGGGTCAGGAACGGTCCCGCCGGCCTCGTGGAAATCGCGGTGATCGACCAGGACGGCACCGTCCTGATGGACCAGCTGGTCAACCCGATACACCCGATCGCACCGTTCTGCACCCAGATCCACGGCATCACCGACGAGATGGTGGCCCAGGCTCCGACCTGGGACGATATCCGGCCCGAACTGACCCGCATCCTGGAAGGCGCCCGTTTCGTCGCCCACAACGCGCAGTTCGACCTGGCCGTGGTCGGCGAGGCGGCGGCCGGCATCGCGGAGAGCACCTGCACGGTCAATCTCTGCCGCGCCAAGCTGGGCTATGCGCTCAAGCTGTCGCTGGCCGCCGAGCGCGCCGGCCATGTCGCCGCCGGGCCGTGGCACCGGGCGGCAGCCGACGCGCTCGCCTGCCGGACCGTCCACGGCTGGCTGGAGACCCTGCCCGACCTGACGGCGGAGGAGCGCCGCGCCGTCCGGGCCGAAATCAACCGGGAGAAGGCCGCGCTCAAGGCGGCGCGCAAGGCGATCGATCCCCGGCTCCAGAAGGTCCGCCGCGACCGCTGCCCGGAACCCTTGCGGCGCGGTCAGCCCTGGACTCCGGAACAGGACGAACGCCTGCTCCGGATGTGGCGGGAGGGCGCCGCCGTGCTGGACATCCTGGAGCTGTTCCTGCGGACGCCGGTGTCGATCTTCGCCCGGCTCGTCCACCTCAACGTGATCGAGCCGGTCCACAACCCCTACGGCACCCGCCTCCACGAACCCTGATCGGCTTCAGCCCTCCGCCATCCGGGCCAGGATGGCGGCGTGGGAGCGCATGCCGTTGCGGTAGCACTTCAGCTCGAACTTCTCGTTGGGCGAATGGATCAGGTCGTCCTCCAGCCCGAAGCCGACCAGGATGCTGTCGAACCCCAGGATCTGCTGGATGTATCCCACCACCGGGATCGACCCGCCCGACCCGATCAGCACCGGCGGCCTGCCGTAGATGTCGGCCAGCCCCGCCATGGCCTTTTGCATCAGCGGCTGCTCCGCCGGCACCTTGATGGCCGGCGAATTGCCGAAGGTCTTGATCTCCCACCGGCAATCGGCCGGGGTGCGCGCGTCGAGGAACTCCCAGATGCCCGCCAGGATCTTCTTCGGGTCCTGCCCCGCGACCAGCCGGCAGCTGAACTTGGCCGAGGCCTGGGCCGGGATCACCGTCTTGGATCCGGCTCCGGTGTAGCCGCCCCACATCCCGTTGATGTCGCAGGTCGGCCGAGCCCAGACCCGCTCCAGGGTGCTCCAGCCCTCCTCGCCGCGCGGGGTCTTCAGGCCCACGCCGGCCAGGAAGCCGGATTCGTCGAACCCCAGGCCGCGCCACTGCTCCCGCTCCGCTTCCGACAGGGGCACCACGTCGTCGTAGAAGCCGGGGAACTGCACGCGCCCGGCCTCGTCGTGGATCTGCCCCAGGATTCGGACCAGGGCATTGTTAGGGTTCAGCACGGCGCCGCCATACATGCCGGAATGCAGGTCGTGGCTCGGCCCGTGCAGCGTCACCTCCAGGTAGAGCATGCCGCGGAGCATGCAGGTGATCGCGGGGGTCTCGATGTTCCAGCTGTTGGTGTCGGTCACCACGCAGACATCGGCGCGCAGCTCAGCCTTGTTCGCCTCCAGGAACGGGACGAGGTTGGGGCTGCCGGTCTCCTCCTCGCCCTCCAGCAGGACGGTGATCCGGGCCGGCATCGTCCCGTGGACGGCATGCCAGGCGCGGAACGCCTCGATGAAGGTCATGACCTGGCCCTTGTCGTCCACGGCTCCCCGGGCCACCACCCGCTTGCCATGCCTGGCGTCCACGACGGTCGGCTCGAACGGCGGGCTGTTCCACAGTTCCAGCGGCTCGGGCGGCTGCACGTCGTAGTGGCCGTAGTAGAGCAAGTGAGGACCGGTCGCACCCTCCGGCCCCGGATGGTGCGCCACCACCATCGGGTGGCCGGGGGTGTCGCGCAGGCTCGCCTCGAATCCCATGCCGGTCAGCTGGTCGGCCAGCCACTGCGCCGCCTGCCGGGTCTCGCCCGCATAGGCAGGATCCGTGCTGACGCTGCGGATGCGCAACAGGTCGCACAGCCGGCCGACGGCGGCGTCGAAATCACGGTCGAGATGGTCCAGGACGGGAGCGACGGAAAACATGGGATGGGTCCGGTTCTGCGGAAAGGCTGGAGAGGTCCCTACCAAAGCAGATGCCGTTCCGCGCGGCAATATGCGACATGGCCGGGAGGTCCGGCTCCCGCCGTCGTCACGCCGTCAAGTCAGGGGTCCCGGCGGATTATGGACCGGCGGCACCGGGATCGGGGCCGGCGGCTCGTCGATCGGCGGCGGCGCGTCGGGGTCGGCCGGGTTGTCCGGCTCGGGCTGGCCGGGCGTCGGCGGGATCGGTCCGGTCAGCCGGAACTCCCGCAGTTCATCCATCTTCGTTCGCATGGCAATTCCTCCGCGTTGAAGGTCTCCCCTCCATAACACGCCGGAATGCCCGCCGTTCCGGTCCTCATATCTTGACGAGGTCGCTCAGCACCTCGTTGAGGAACCGCCTGATCGCGTCGTTGACGAACTCGACGTCCTCGGGAACGATGCCGCTCGCCATGTGCCCCTGGTCCGACTCGATCTCGACGAGGACCGACCTGGGTATGTGCTTCGCGGCGAACCGGGCGTCCGCCGCCGGGTGCAGCAGGTCGCGGGTGCCGGGCATCAGCAGCGCCCGCGCCTGGATCCTGCGGAACGCCGCCGCGTAGTCGCCGCCCGCGGCGATGTCGTGAAGGTCCTCGGCCCGGGTCTGATAGATGAAGTCGTTGGCATCCCATGCCTTGGCCGTCTCCGCGGTGCGGGCGTCCAGCCACTCGATCACCGAGCCGTTGTCCTCGAACTGCCGGTCCACGCCGTCCCAGTGCCGGGTCCAGATCTCCAGGGCCGCCGCCGCGGCACGCAACCCTTGCGTCGGCTGCTCGACATAGTCGCCGCCGGCCCAGGCGGCGTCGGCCATGATCGCCTGCCGCTGGCTCTCCCAGATGGCGGTGACCCAGGGCGAGGTGCGGCCCATGGACACGATCGGCACGATCGCCGCCATGGTGTCGGGATGGCTGACGGCCCACTGGTACGCCTGCATGCCGCCCATGGACAGGCCGACGACCGCCAGCAGGCGCTCCAGGCCGAGCCCTTCGGTCACCAGCCGGTGCTGGGCGGCGACCATGTCGCGGATCGAGAACTGGGGAAAGGAGATGCCGGGCTGGGTCTCGCTGTTGCTGGGCGAGATCGCGCGGCCGTTGCCCAGCGTGTCCGCCGCGATGATGAAGAACTTCTCCGGGTCCAGCGCCTTGCCCGGGCCGATCAGGAAATCATGCCGGTGATGGGTCGCCATCAGCGCCGGAAGCACCAGGACGGCGTTGCTTTCCTGCTCGTTCAGCGTGCCGTGGGTGACGTATGTCAGGAAGCCGCTCTCGATCACCTGCCCGTTCTCCAGCTGGAAATCGCCCAGCTCGAAGCGTTGGTGCGGCGGGTCGCCGTCGCGGTCGGCGAGCGCCGGTGCCGCCCCTGCCGCCGCTCCGATCGCCACGGCGACGCAGGCGGCCCGCGCCCGGCTGATCCATTCGTTCATTCCGCTGTCCTCCCCGGCTCTTCCGGGGATTGAACATGCATGGCGCCCGTCGTGCAAGGTTGACCTTGGCCGCGGAACGCGCCAGCTTCCTCCCGCAGCCCCGACCGCCCCAATCACTGCCGAAAGCCGTCCGGACCGATGACCACCGACATCACGACGCCCCTGCTTCCCTACCGCATCACCATCTGCGGCCTCGACGAGCTGGCGGGCCATGCCCAGGGCGGCTTCACGCACGTGGTCTCGATCCTCGACCCGGAGCGGGCCGATCCGGAGGATTTCACGGCCTACCTGCCGCACCGCCGGGTGCTCTGGCGCTTCGACGACACCCTCCAGCCCGGGCCGGGCATGACCGTCCCGTGCGAGCGGGATGTCCGCAAGATCTTGAAGCTGGGCGAGGAACTGCTGGCGGAGAAAGCCGACCAGCTGCTGATCCATTGCCACGCCGGTGTCTCGCGCTCGACCGCCACCGCCGTGATCCTGATGGCCCAGAACAATCCAGGGCGCGAGCCCGAGATATTCCAGGAACTCTCCCGCGTCCGCCCGCGGAGCTGGCCGAACAGCCTGATGGTCGGGATCGCCGACGACCTGCTCGGCCGGGGCGGCGCGCTGGTCCGGGAGCTTCGCGGCCACCATGCCAGGGTGGCGGCCAACCACCCCGACCTGGCGACCCTGATCCGCCTGCACGGCCGCGCCCACGAGGTGCCGGAGGCTTAGGGCCGGTCAGACGCCCAGGTAGCGCTGGCGGATATCCGGCTCGGCGGCCAGCTCGGGCGAGGTGCCTGACCAGACCACCCGGCCCTTCTCGATGACGTAATGGCGGTCGGCCAGGCGAAGCATCGGCTCGATGTTCTTGTCGATCAGCAGGATGGACTGCCCGGCCGCCTTCAGCCGGTCCAGGCAATGCCAGATCTCCTGCCGGATCAGCGGTGCCAGCCCCTCGGTCGCCTCGTCCAGGATGATCAGGCGCGGGTTGGTCATCAATGCCCGCCCGATCGCCAGCATCTGCTGCTCGCCGCCGGAAAGCTGGTTGCCCATGTTGCCGCCGCGCTCCTTCAGCCGGGGGAACAGCTCGTGGATGGCGGCCAGGTCCCAGGGGCCGTGCCGCGCCGTGGCGACCAGGTTTTCCCGCACCGTCAGGTTGGCGAAGATCTGGCGCCCCTCCGGCACCAGTCCCAGCCCGGCCTGGGCCACCCGGAAGGACGGCAGGCCGGAGATCACCGTCCCGTCGAACCGGATGGTGCCTGCGCGGGGCGGCGTCAGGCCCATGACCGAGCGGACCGTCGTGGTCTTGCCCATGCCGTTCCGCCCCAGCAAGGTCACGACCTCGCCGGTGGCCACCTCCAGCGACAGGCCGAACAGGACCTGGCTGGTGCCGTAGAATGTTTCGATGCCCTCGACCGTCAGCATGGCTCAGCCGGCCTCCTCGCCCAGATAGGCCCGGCGGACCTCGGGGTCGGAGCGGATCCCGTCCGGCGTGCCTGTCGCGATCACGGCGCCGTGGACCAGCACGGTGATCCAGTCCGCCAGGGCGAAGACCGCGTCCATGTCGTGCTCGATCAGCAGGATGGTGTAGCGCCGCTTCAGCCCGCGCAGCAGCTCGACCATCTCGGCGCCCTCCGCCGGACCCATGCCGGCCATGGGTTCGTCCAGCAGAAGCATGCGCGGCCCGGTCGCCAGCGCCATGGCGATTTCCAGCTGGCGCTGCTCCCCGTGGGACAGCAGCTCGGCCCGGACGCCCGCCCGGTCGCCCAGCCCGACCAGTTCCAGCGCCCCGCGCGCCGGGCCGTTCAGCGCCTCGTCCCGGGAGGCCCGGCGCCAGAACCGGAAGCTGTGCCCGGCATGGGCCTGGACCGCCAGGGCCACGTTCTGGAGCGCGGTGAACCGGGGAAAGACGCTGGTGATCTGGAACGACCGCGCCAGCCCGGCCGCGGCCCGGCGGTGGACAGGCAGCCGGGTCACGTCGCGCCCGTCGAACAGGATGGCGCCCTGGTCCGGCTTCAGCTCGCCCGCCAACTGGGCGATCAGGGTCGTCTTGCCGGCGCCGTTGGGGCCGATCACCGCATGAAGCTCGCCCTCCCGGATCGAGAGCGACACGTGGTCGGTCGCGACCAGCCCACCGAACCGCTTGCAGAGATTCCGGGTCTCCAGCATCGGCTAGCGCTCCCGCCGGTCCGGGCCGGCGACGATGCCCCAGATGCCGCGCCGGGCGAACACCACGACCAGCAGCAGGATCGGGCCGAGGAAGATCTGCCAATGCTCCGTCAGGTCGGCCAGCCACTCCTCCAGCAGCAGGAAGGCCGCGGCGCCCAGGACCGGCCCGAACAGCGATCCCATGCCGCCCAGCACGACCATCACGATCAGCTCGCCGGAGCGCTGCCACGACATGTAGGCCGGCCCGACGAACTCGGCGGCGTTCGCCAGCAGCGCGCCGGACAGGCCGGCGGCCGCGCCCGAGATCACGAAGGCGGTCAGCTTGTGGCGATAGGGTGAGAAGCCCAGCGCCCGCATCCGCCGCTCGTTGATCCGGGCGCCCTGAACCGCCATGCCGAACCGGCTGCCGACCAGCCGCCGGCACAGCGCCAGGAACGCCACCAGGATTGCCAGGCAGACATAGTAAAAGATGGTCCGGTCGAACAGGTCGAGGGCGGGTACCAGCTCGCTCTTGTTGTAGAGAGCGATGCCGTCCTCGCCGCCGTACTGGCGCAGTCCGATCGCCAGATAGAACAGCATCTGGGCGAAGGCCAGGGTGATCATGATGAAGGAGATGCCGGTCGTCCGCAGGCTGACCGCCCCGATCACCAGGGCGAACAGCCCGCCCATCAGCGCCGCCAGCGGCCAGACGACGAAGGCGTTCTCCGTTCCCTCGACCAGGACCGGCCAGGTGACCACCGGCGAGCCGTCGAACACGTGCCAGGACAGGATGCCGACCACGTAGGCGCCGAT